>JAJDNJ010000018.1 GCA_022340705.1 Betaproteobacteria bacterium | reverse complement strand
CGAGGTCGCGCTCGAGCTGCGTCACGCTCGAATGCGTGTTGCGGGTAAGACCACGCAGGCCGGTGCGTTTGGCGTAGTCGCGCAGCCGCGCGAAGCCGTCCTCGAGGAGGAAAAGCTTGCCCGCGGCAGTGACGTGCAGCGGTGCACGAGCGCCGATCACATGGACCACACGCATCGCAGAGCGTCCGCTCGAAGTGCGCTCGACGTAGACGATCTCGTCGTCATGGCGCACCGACAGATTGACGGTTTCCCCGGTTTGCGCATGCAGCTCGCGCATGACTGGCAGCGCAAGCTCGCGCACGCTGATGCGCGACTTGACCAGGTTGCCGAGCTCGAGCAGACGCATGCCGAGCCGATAGGCGCCGGGCTCGACGCGGTCGACCAGCCGGTCGCCGGCCATCGCCGACAGAATGCGATGCGCCGTGGACGGATGCAGCCCTGCGTACTGCGAGATCTGCTTCAGGCCCAGGGGCTCGGGATGCTGCGCCAGCACTTCGAGCAGCGTCATCATTCGCTCGATGACCTGAATCGGGCTTTTCTGCTCGGACTTCATGGGCGGGCCATTGTAGCGTGCTGTGCGGGGTTATTCCACGATGTGAAATCGGAGGGGCGCGCGTGCTATCCTCTGCGCCGCCATGCGAGTCGGCCTTCTGGTGACCTGTCTCGTCGATCTCATTCGGCCGAGAATCGGCTTTGCGGCGCTCACGCTGCTCGAGTCGGCCGGCTACGACGTGCACGTCCCGCACAGCCAGACCTGCTGCGGCCAGCCGGGCTTCAATTCCGGAGATCGCGCATCGGCGCGCGCCCTCGCGGAGAAGCTGATCGAGGAGTTCGAGGACTTCGACTACGTCGTCGCACCATCGGGCTCCTGCGCCGGCATGGTGAAGACCCACTATCCCGACCTGTTCCCGGGCGAGGGCGCGTGGCTCGCGCGCGTCGAAGCGCTCGCCGCCAAGACCTGGGAGCTCACCGATTTCCTGGTCAACGTGGCGCGTATCGAATCCGTGCCCGGCGATTTTCGCGGGTCCGTGACCTACCACGACAGCTGCGCTGGGCTGCGCGAGGTGGGCATCAAATCGCAGCCGCGTGCGCTGCTCGCCAAGCTTGCGGGCGTCGAGCTGCGCGAAATGGCCGACTGCGAGACCTGCTGCGGATTCGGCGGCACCTTTTCGATCAAGTTCGGCGATGTCTCGGCCGCGATGGCGGACACCAAGTGCGAGCGCATCGCGGCGAGCGGCGCGGATGCGGTGGTGCTCGGCGACCTCGGTTGCATGCTCAACATCGAGGGCCGGCTGCGACGGCGCGGAGACGCCCGCACCCGCGTGCTGCACATCGCCGAAGTGCTCTCCGGCAGGGCCGACGAATGAAAAGCCAGTCGATGTATTTCAAGGCGCGCGCCGGCCAGGCGCTCGCCGACCTACGCCTGCAGGGCGCGCTCAGGCGCTTCGGCAGCGGCTTCGCCGAAAAGCGCGCCGTGGCGCGCGCGGCGTACGGGGTCGAGGCCTTCGAGGCGCTGCGCGCGGCGAGCGCGGCGATCCGCGACCGCGGGCTCGAACAGCTCGACGGCTGGCTGCTGCGCTTCGAGGCGGAGGCCAAGCGTACCGGCACCGAGGTGCATTGGGCGGAGAGCATGGACGAGGTGCGCGCGCTGGTGCTCGACGTCTGCGCGCGCCACGGACTGAAAAAGGCGATCAAGTCGAAGTCGATGGTGTCGGAAGAGGCCGGCCTGAATGCCGCGCTCGAGGGTGCCGGGGTGCAGGCAGTCGAGACCGACCTTGGCGAATACATCATCCAGCTCGCCAAGGAGGCGCCGTCGCACATCATCGCGCCGGCGATCCACAAGGACGTCGACCAGGTCGCGGACCTGTTCGTCGAGCATCACCATCGGCCACGCAGCACCGATATCGAGAAATTGACGCGCGAGGCGCGACTCATGCTGCGCGAGCATTTCCTTTCGGCCGACCTCGGGATCTCGGGCGGCAATTTTCTGGTCGCCGAGACCGGGTCGGTGGCGCTCGTCACCAACGAAGGCAACGGCCGCATGGCGACCACGCTGCCGCGCGTGCACATCGCGATCACCGGCATCGAGAAGGTGATCCCGACCCTCGAGGACCTGTCGACGCTGAACCGCGTGCTGCCGCGTTCGGCCACCGGCCAGGACATCGAGAACTACTTCACCATCGTCACCGGGCCGCGCCGCGCGGGTGATGCGGACGGGCCCGAGCACATGGTCGTGATCCTCGTCGATGGCGGTCGCACGAAGCTGGTCGGCAGCGAGCTCAAGGACATGCTGCGCTGCATCCGCTGTGGCGCGTGCATGAATCACTGCCCGGTCTACCACACGGTCGGCGGGCATGCCTATGGCTGGGTCTACCCGGGGCCGATGGGATCGGTGCTGACGCCGGCATACACCGGAATCGAGAACGCGCTCGACCTGCCGCAGGCGGCGACGCTGTGCGGCGCCTGCGAGGTGGCCTGCCCGGTCATGATTCCGCTGCCCGAGCTGCTGCGCAAGCTGCGCGAGCAGCAGATGGCGCGGCGCCTGCGCCCCTGGACCGAACGCCTCGGGTTTGCCGTGTGGGCGTTCACCGCGCGGCGCCCGCGCCTGTACGCGGCTGCGACCTCGGTCGCGGCGCGCGTGCTGCACTGGATGGGCGGCGCGCGCGGCGCCATCACGCAGCTTCCGCTCGCCTCGGGATGGACGCGCGGGCGTGACTTTCCGGCGCCCGAGGGGCGCACCTTTCGCGCGCAGTATGCGGCGCGCAAGTTCGCCGTGGTCTACGGCGAGCGCCGCCGGCTGCGCGGGCGCGAGGATCTCGCCGCCTGAGGCGCGCCGGGGCCGGGCGGCGCCTCGGGCAGTACGACCACCGGCCGGCGCAGCGCCGCCAGGCGCGTCTGCAACTCCGCCTCGTTACGCGCCGTCACGACATGCAGGCGTAGATCTGGCGCGCTCTTGCGCACTTCGTCGGCCCAGCGCGCAGCCTCCTCGGTCGACTCGCAGAGCAGGGCGACGGTGACCTCGTGATCGTGGCCGAGCATGCCGGACATGTTCTGCAGCATGCGCGCGGCCTCCACCGGCGGCAGCGCGCTCGAGCAGGCGGCGACCACCGGCGTTCCGGGGCGGACCAGCTCCTGCACCAGGAGCACCGCGGCATGCGCGCTCGAAGCGAGGCGGCGCGGCGTCCATTCGGCGACCGCGGCGGCGACCACCAGATCGTTTTCCGCAGCCGCGGCGAGCAGTTCGGTCATCAGCGCGCCGCGCGCCACCCGGTAGCTCCAGCGCAGGGGCGTGCCGCGCGCCATCTCCGCGAGCGCCAGCTGCGCCTCCTGCGCCATGCTGCGCAGCCTGCGCTCCATTGCAACGGTGTCGAGCGTGCGTGCCACCGCGGAGGTCAAACCGACTTCGCGTGCGAACGGCAGTCCTGCCCATTCGAGCAAGTTGGCGTCCTCGACGAACAGCGCGATCAGCTCGGCCTGGGTGCGCGCCGCGATGTCCGCCGCCGCGCGCAGCGCCGCGCGGCTACTCGGCAGCGCCGCGAGGCCGACGACAATGCGCCGCGGCTTCAGCTCTTTCGTGGCGGCGTTCCGCGCCATGATTTTCTGCTCTGCCGCTCGCTTCCCGCGCCCCTGCCGCGCGCGGCGAAGTCGGCCAGCCGGCGCTCGACGCGCGCGTTGACCGAGCCCTGCGGGTAGGCGCCGCCGGGCCCGCGCTCGCCCGCCGGCACGCCGGTGAGCAGCTCGATGCCCTGGTCGATCGTCGACACCGGATAGATGTGGAAGCGTCCCGCGGCGACCGCCTCGATCACGTCGGCGCGCAGCATGAGGTGCTGAACGTTCGCCGCCGGGACCAGCACGCCCTGCTCGCCGTTCAGGCCGCGTGCGGCGCACAGGTCGAAGAATCCCTCGATTTTTTCGTTCACTGCGCCGATCGCTTGAACGTCGCCCTGCTGATTCACCGAGCCGGTCACCGCGAGCGACTGACGGATCGGCAGATCGGCGAGCGCCGAGAGCAGCGCATAGAGCTCGGCCGACGAGGCGCTGTCGCCCTCGATTCCGCCGTAGCTCTGCTCGAACACCAGGCTAGCGGCGAGCGACAGCGGCTGGTTCGGAACGTAGCGGCCGGCGAGGAAGCCCGAGAGAATGAGCACGCCCTTCGAGTGGATCGGCCCACCGAGCTCGGACTCGCGTTCGATATCGAGCACGCGGCCGGAGCCGAATCGCGCGCGCGCGGTGATCCGCCGCGGCATGCCGAAAGCGAAGCCGCCGAGCTCCGCGACCGCGAGACCGTTGACCTGTCCCACGCGCGTTCCCGCGCTGTCGATGAGCAGCGTCCCGCGCAGAATTTCCTCGCGCAGGCGCTCGCGAATCCGGCCCGCGCGCCGCTCGCCCGTGTCGATCGCGTGCTGCACGTCCTCGGTCCCGATCACCGAGCGGCCCGCGACGCTCGCCCAATAGTCCGCTTCGCGCAGCAGATCGGCCAGCGCGCGCATGTTGAGCGAGAGCCGCTCCGCGTCGTCGGCGGCGCGCGCACCGCGCTCGATCGCGCGCGCGACCGCCCCGCGATCGAGCGGCCGCAGCTGCTCGCGCTGCGCGATGCCGGCGATGACCTGGGCGTAATGCGCGTCGGTCTCTGGACTGCGCGCAACGTCGTCTTCGAAGTCGACCGCCACCTTGAACAGCTCGCCGAACTCGGGATCGTATTCGTGCAGCAGGTAGTAGAGCCGCCGGTCGCCGACCAAAACCACCTTGACGTCGAGCGGGATCGGCTCGGGTTCTAGCGACACCGTGCTGATCAGGCTGAGCGCCTGGCCGAGCGATTCGGTGCGGATCTCGCGTGAGCGCAGGGCTCTCTTGAGCACCTCCCAGGCGAACGGCTGGGTGAGGATCTTGAGCGCGTCGAGGATGAGGTAGCCGCCGTTCGCACGGTGCAGCGCCCCCGGCTTGATCAGCGTGAAGTCTGTAACCAGCGTGCCCATCTGCGCGATGTGCTCGATGCGGCCGATCAGGTTGGCGTGCGTCGGATTGTCCTCATAGACGATCGGCGCGCCGCCGCCGTCCTCCGCGGGCGCGTGCGCGATGAGTGCGTTGACCTGGTAGCGGCGCAAGGTCGATTCGCTGGTATCGGCCTGCGGCAAGGGGATTCCGAACAGGGTGGGCGTTTCGCCATCCTTCGACTGCTGAAACGCTTCGGCATGGTCGAGCACGTCGGCCTGCACCGCGGCGAGGTACTGAACGACCTGCGCGATGTCGGCGTACGTCGATTTGAGCTCCTCGATCAGGCTCGCGACGACGGCGCGGATCACCTCGCGGTTGAGCTCGCGCAGCCGCCGCTGGGCCTCGCGGCGCCACTTCGGCATTTCGTGAATCGCGTGCTCGAGCTCTTTCTGCAGCTCGGCAATCGCGCCCTCCAGGCGCTTCTGCTCATCTTCCGGCAGCTTGGCGAACTCCTTCGACCCCATCACGCCGTCGCCCTTGATCGGCGCGAACCCGAAGCCGGCTGGCGTGCGCAGCAACGCGATGCCCTGCGCCTTGGCGTGCTCGCCTACCGTGCCGATCGCCGACTCCTGGTGTTCGCCGAGGTTCGATTCGATTTCTTGGCGGCGGTTGCGGTACTCGTCGCTTTCGAACACTGCCGGAATCGCGGTGCGCAGGTCTTCCACCAGGTGCGCCATGTCGGCCTGAAATTTCTGCGCGCGGCCCGGCGGCATCGAAATCGCCTTGGGCCGATGCGCGACTTCGAAATTGAACACGTAGCACCAGTCCGGTGGCAGCTCGCGTCGCGGCGCGTCGCGCTCGAGAAAGGCGCGCACGATCGTGCGCCGTCCCATGCCCTCGCGCCCCATCGCGAACAGGTTGTAGCCTTCGCGCGCGATGCCGATGCCGAAGCGGATTGCTTCGACCGCGCGCCCCTGTCCGAGCACCTCCGCGGTCTTCTTCAGTTCGCCGGCCGTTTCGAAGCTGTTCTTGAGTTCGGCGGTCGTCTCGAAGGCGAACTGGCCCGGATCGCAGGCACGGCGCAGCGCCTCCGGCGAAAGTTCTCGCGGCAGCGGTTTCGAGGTCATCGGGTTCCTGGGAGTTTCCTGCCTAGCTCATCATGGGCGCCGCGCGGCGCGTTTGATCCTCGTCAATCGCGCGCCGCCCTCAATCGCGCGTCAGCCTGCCGCGCGCCGCTGCGCGCACGAGGAAGCGGGCGGGATCGAGCGCGTCGACGAGCTTGCCTTCGAGCGGGAGCGGTTCGCGTTCGACCTGGCTCGCGAGCAGCTCCGCCGCGAGCGACGCCCAGACCAGGCCGCGCGAGCCGTAGCCGAACGCGCCGCACAGACCGGGCAGGCGCACGAGCGAAGCGAGCTGCAGGGCGCGACCCGGCGCCGCGCGCGAGTGAGCGTCCGGAAGCGTGCCGATGACCGGCAGCCGATCGGGCGCGACCGCGCGAAAGCCCACACGGCCGTCGAGCATTGCCGGGTCGACGCTGGCCGCGGCACCCGGTGCAATGCGTTCGAGCCGTTCGAGGTTGCCGGCATGCGCCTCGACGCGCGGCTCGGGGTCCGGGTCGTCGAAATCGTAGCTCGCGCCGACGACGCACAGACCATCGACCGGGGGCAGGAGCGCACCGCCGCGCAGGACGACGACGCGCGGTGGCTCGAAGCGTCCCACCGGCAGATGGCTCAGCTGGCCGCGCACCCGGCGCAGGCGCAGCTCCGGCACGCGCGCGAGCGCAGTGGCGTCAATGCCGTTGGCCAGAACGACCAGCGGCGCTGCATCGATCACGCGACCCTCGGCGTCGCGCGCCAACCATTCGGCGCCGTCGTACTCCAGCGCCGCGACGTCGACCCCGAGGCGCAGGTCGAGCGCGGCGCCGCAGCGTGCGAGTAGCGCGGCGACCAGCGTTTGCGGCTGCACCCAGCCGCAGCCCGCGAACCACAGGCCGCCGGCCGCGAGCGTCAGGCCGGCGAGCGCACCGGCCTCATCGCGCGTCGCCCCGCGCACGTATTCGGGCGGAAAGCGCAGAGTCGCGAGCGCCTTGCGCTGCGCCGATTCCTCGCGCGCATCGCGCGCCAGCTGCAGCACGCCGCAGCGATCCCAGCGCAAGGCGCATCCGGCAGCCTCGAGCGCGCTCCAGTGGCGCAGCGCGTACAGCGTTCCGGCCCGCGTCAGCCGCGCGAGCACACTGTCGTCGGAAGTGACGACCGGATGAAAGCTGCCTGCATGGTTGCCGGACGCCGCGCCGGCGACGCGCGTACCGCGCTCGACGAGCACCACGCGCCAGCCGCGCAGCGCGAGGCGTTCGGCGACCGCAGCGCCTGCGACGCCACTGCCCACGATCAGTGCGCGCCGCTCGATCGACGTGCTCGGCCGCGCGGCGGCCGTGCGGCGCGCGACGGTCATCTCGCGCTTTGCCGCGAACCCGGGGCGCGTCTCGACCGCGAAGCCGGCCCTCGATAGCGCCTCACGCACCGAGCCCGCCGCGCTCCAAGTCGCGGCGCTCGCATCGGGCGCCGAGAGGCGCGCCAGCGCCTTCATCACGGCAGGCGTCCACAGCGCGGCGTTCTTCGACGGGGCGAACCCGTCCAGATAGATGGCGTCGGCGACGAGGCGCAGCTGCGCGAGCGCCTGCGCGGCATCCGCGAATGCCAGGGTCAGCACGACACGCTCGTCGTCGAAGCTCAGGCGGTGCAGCCCGGGTACGAGCACCGGCCACTGCGCGTGCAACGCAGCGGCGAGCGGCGCGAATTCCGCGTAACGCCGATGCAGATTCTCGAGATCGGCGCGCGCGAACGGATGTTTCTCGATCGATACGAAGTGCAGGCGCGCACAGCGCGCAGGATCGTTGCGCCAGGCCTGCCAGGTCGCGAGGAAGTTCAGCCCGAGCCCGAAGCCGGTCTCGAGGACGACGAAACGCTCGCGACCGCGCCAGCGCTCGGGCAGACCATTGCCGCCGAGAAACACATGGCGCGCCTGCTCAGGACCCCCGGCCGCGCTGTGATAGACATCGCCGTAGGCCGCCGACCAGGGCGTGCCGTCTTCGGTGGTGTCGAGCGCAGCAGGGACGAGCGGCGCGGGCATGCCGCCGCAGTATAGGCCGCGGGCTGTGCCGCGGCAGCGCGCTGCGGCTAGCGCCGAGGCGTCGAGCGGTTTGCGCCGCTCGCGCGGCGTGATTTGGTCAACTGCGCCTCGAGCGTCGCGATCCGTCCGCGCTGCGCGGCGTCATCGCGCGCGCGCTCGATCTCGGCTCCGGTGCGCGCCGCGCAGAGTTCGAGCACCACCTCGGCGAGGCGCGGCCGCTCGATCGGGGTCCGCGTCAGGACGACGAGGATGCCGAGCGGGTCCCCATTGGAGCGGTAGAGCGAGGTGCCCGCGTAACCCTCGACGCCAAGCTGGCGCAGCCCTTCGTCGAGCGGAAATAGTTGCGCCGCGTTGCGTGCATGCACCACGACACCCTTGCGGTCGAAGGCGGTCATGCAGGGCGAGCCGGCAAGGGCATACTCGATGTTGTCCGCGAGCGCGCCGTCGCGCCAGAAGGCGAGCGTGCGCACCCGATCGCCACCCGATTGCAGCTCGCCGACGAACGCCATGTCGGCGCGTAGCGCGTCGCACAGAAACTCGACCATCGCTCGAAAAAACCTTTCGCCGGTATGCGCGGAGACGCTGCGCGCGGCCTTGCGCGCGATCGCCTCGGCGCGCTTGCGCGTGGAGATGTTGCGCGCGATGGTCTGGATGTTGCCATCGGGCAGGAGCCAGGCACTGACCTCGAGGTCGACCGTGCTGCCGTCGCTGCGGCGGACCTTGCGCTCGCCGCGCGAGACGCCATGCTCCAGCAGGTAGGCGAGACGCCCGGCCTCGCGCTCGGGGTCGCTGTCGGCGAACACGGTCAGCACGGAGCGCCCGACCACCGCCGCGCAGGGTTCGCCCAGCACCTTGCAGAACGCGGGGTTCGCTTCGAGAACGCGGCCCTCGGGCGAGATCAGCGCGATCGGATCGTGAGCGTGGTCGAACAGCGCACGGTAACGCCGTTCACCGACCTCGAGCGCCTTGGCCGATGCGCGCTCCTCGGTCACATCGTGCATGACCACCAGCCCGCATTCGACGTCGCCGAGCACCAGGCGCTCGATCGAGAAACGCACGACGCGCTGCGCGCCGCTGCGCGTGCGGATGAAGCCTTCGAAATCGTGGATCGCACGCCCGTCGCGCAGCCGACGCAGCATGCGTTCGTGCAGCTCCGCCGACGGATACATGCCGAGCTCGAGGCTGTTCTT
Source organism: Betaproteobacteria bacterium (assembly GCA_022340705.1). Lineage (GTDB taxonomy): Bacteria > Pseudomonadota > Gammaproteobacteria > Burkholderiales > SG8-39 > SG8-39. The sequence goes on along the minus strand of JAJDNJ010000018.1, from coordinate 6,269 downwards.
GCCGATGGCGTCCTCGACGCGGTGGTTGGTCAGCTTCTCGAAGCCGAGATTCGCCTCCACGATGCGCCCGTCCTCGAGTCGGAAGATCGCAATGGTGTCTGGGATTGCGTAGAACGCCTTCGAGAAGCGCTCCTCGGAGGCAGCGATGCGCCGCGCAACGCGCTGCTCGTTGCTGCAGTCGCGCCAGGCGTAGGTCAGGCAGGGCTCGTCGTCGAGCTCGATGCGCCGGCACGACAGCGTGACGTCCATCTCGCTGCCATCGGCACGCCTAAAGCGCGCGTGAAATCCCGAGACCGAGCCGTGCTGCTCGAGCCAGGCCAGCAGACGCTCGCGATCGCACGGTTCGGCCCACAGCCCGAGATCGAGCGCGCTGCGTCCGATCGCATGGACGCGCGTATGGCCCGTGGTCTCGCACCAGGCCTGGTTCACCGCGATATGCGCGCCGTCGGCGACGCGGCTGATGGCGAGCGGCTCCGGACTGGTTTCGAACACGCTCTCGAGCGTGATCTGGGCGAGATCATTGCTCTCGCGCAGCCGCCCCAGCGCGGCGCGTGCCGTGTGGTACGTCGCCCTCGCCGCCCGGCGCGACGCATTGGGCGCCGCAGGACGTGCTTTGTGCTTCTTGCCGGTGGGGGTCGATCGCATGCCGAGGTGTTTACTGCCGGGGGGATTCCTGTCGCTCTGACGTTACGGGACGCGACTGTGACTGTCCACCGCGGCGACGAGCCGAAAATGTGAATTCGGTCACGAACCGCGTAAGATCTCCTCTCAGCGAGCCCACGCAGGCCGAGGAGACGCACATGAACAAGCCCGCCGAACTCAAGCTCGGAGTGATTCCCTTCTGGATCGATGGCCGCCCGGTCGCGCCGAGTGCGCGGATGGGGGACGTCTACAACCCGGCCACCGGGCAGGTTGTCCGCCGCGTGCCGTACGCGGACGCACAGGCGGTCGACGCGGCCGTGCAGGCCGCGCGGCGGGCGCTGCCCGCCTGGCGCGACACGCCGCCGCTGCGGCGCAGCCGCATCCTGCAGCGCTTCCTGCAGCTCATGCAGGATCATCAGCAGGATCTCGCGCGTCTGGTCTCCGAGGAGCACGGCAAGACGGTTCCGGATGCCGCCGGTTCGATTCAGCGCGGCATCGAGGTCATCGAATTCGCCTGCGGCATTCCGCACCTGCTCAAAGGCGAGCATTCCGAGAACGTCGGCACGCAGGTCGACAGCCACACGGTGCGCCAGCCGGTCGGCGTATGCGCCGGAATTACGCCGTTCAACTTTCCGGTCATGGTGCCGCTGTGGATGTTTCCCGTTGCGCTCGCCTGCGGCAACGCGTTCGTGCTCAAACCCTCGGAAAAGGATCCGTCGGCGTCGGTACGCATGGCCGAGCTGCTCAAGGAGGCGGGGTTGCCAGACGGCGTGTTCAACGTGGTGCACGGCGACAAGGCGGCGGTCGATGCGCTGCTCACGCATCCCGGCGTCGACGCGGTGAGCTTCGTCGGCTCGACGCCGATCGCGAAGTACATCTACGAAACCTCGGCGCGCCATGGCAAGCGCGTGCAGGCGCTCGGCGGCGCGAAGAATCATGCCGTGGTGCTGCCGGATGCAGACCTGGAATTCACCGCCGATGCGCTGATCGGCGCGGCCTACGGCTCGGCGGGCGAGCGCTGCATGGCGGTCTCGGCGGTGGTCGCGGTGGGCGAGGCGGGCGACCCGCTGGTCAAGCTGCTCGCGCAGAAGGCGAAAGCGGTGAAGGTCGGTCCGGGAGACCGCGAGGGCATGGACATGGGCGCGCTCGTGACGCGCGAACACCGAGACAAGGTCAAGGGTTACGTCGATCAGGGGGTCAAGGAAGGGGCGACGCCGGTGGTCGACGGACGGGGCCTGACGATCAAGGACTACGAGAGCGGCTTCTATCTCGGCACGACGCTGTTCGATCACGTCACGCCGCAGATGGAGGTCTACAAGAACGAAATCTTCGGGCCGGTGCTGGTCGTGCTGCGCGCGAAGACGCTCGAGGAGGCGATCGCTTTAGTCAACGCCAATCCGTACGCGAACGGTGCGGCGATTTTCACCGAGTCGGGCGGCGCTGCGCGCCGTTTCGCGAACGAGGTCACGATCGGCATGATCGGCGTCAACGTGCCGATTCCGGTGCCGATGGCGTTCTACTCCTTCGGCGGATGGAAGAGCTCGCTGTTCGGCGACCTGCATGTGCACGGCATCGAGGGCGTCAAGTTCTACACCCGCACCAAGGTAATTACCACGCGCTGGCCGCATCAGGACACGCCGGCACCCGGCTTCCACATGCCGACGATGGGTTAGGGCGCGCTACTGCTTCTGTGCCGCGATCGCGTCGTCCAGCGCGCGCTGCGCGTTGTCGACCGCCTGCTGATTCGCCTTTTGACGATCCCAGTACGCATCCGTCAGACGTGTCCCGGCACCCACGATGCCCTTGCGTTCGCCGGGCAGCGGCTCCTTGCCATCCGCGAGCTTGCGCTTGGCTTCCTCGAGCTTCTCCTCCAGCGCGGCGATGCGATCGCGTTCCACCCCTTGCTGCTCGAGACGCTTGTCGATCGCCTTGGCCTCCTCGGCTTCCTTGCGCGTCACGCCCTGGGTCTGCGGGCTCGCGCCGGAATCCAGCCTGGGGGGTGCCTTGATTTCGCCGACCTCGCGCGCGCCGGGAATCGGCGAATCCGAGTACACGGTCTTGCCGTCGGGCGTGATGTATTTCTTCACCGTCTGCGCCTGCGCGACGCCACCGAGCGCGAGGAATACTCCGACCGCGATCAGAATCGACTGAGCTGCTTTGTTCATGGCTGGGCTCCCGTGCGGCGCTATTCTATTCCGCTAGCGATTCGACCACGATAGCGGGCTCGCGTTCACGGCCTCGTCACAGGCGGTAGAAGCGTGAGGCATTGTCGTGAAACAGCATCAGGCGCTCGGCGGGCGTGAACCCTTCGGTCATGCGCTTGAAGTCGTCGAACATCCGCACGAATGAAACGCGCAGCCCGTCGACCGGAAAGTTCGACGCGAACATGCAGCGCTCGACGCCGAACAGCTCGATCGTCTCGAGCACGATGCGGCGGTTGTCCTCGTAGTCCCAGGCGCCTGCGCGCAGGCACAGGCAGGACAGCTTGCAGTGGCAGTGCGCGCTGGCGGCCAGCACGCGCATCCCGCGCCGCCAGAGCGCGAGGCCTTCGGCGCTGCGGTCCCAGGGAAAGCCGGTGTGGTTGAGCACCACCGGGATGTCGGGGTTGGCGCGCACAACGTCCGCCGCCTCCTCGAGGTGCCAGGTCGGCACGCGCAGATCCCAGGAGAGTCCGAACTTGGCGAGCAGGCGGTATCCCGCGAGCCATTTGAGATCCTGCATCGAGCCCGGTCCGCTCGGCCGCGCATCGTTCGGCTCGCTCGCGGTCACCGGCTTTGAGCGGATCCCGCGCACCAGCGGGTATTCAGCTTGTCGCGCAAGGATTTCTTCGGCATCGGGGGTGTGAAACCAGGCGTGCGCGACGATCGCGTTCGGCATCCCGTGCTTGGCATTGATCTCGGTGAGCCAGCGCGTTTCCTCGACCTGCTGGTCGCGCGCGCATTCGGCTTCGACGTGAACGGTCTTGACGACGCGGTGATGCGCGGCATCGCGCCGGTAATCCGTCGGCAGGTAGCTGCGCTTGAGCGCCGCGTAATCGCCGAGGAAGAAGGGGTGCGGCGCGGGGTCCTGCAGCCAGGGGTAGTACAGCGGCCCGCGCTCGAGGTCCCAGAGGTGATGATGCGCGTCGACGATCGGCAGCTCGTCGTTCATCGATTCGCCGCGAAGAAGTGGCTGTCCTGCTCGGCGCGCAGACGCCAAAGCACCGAGTCGACGGGCGGTTCGACCATCGCGCGCGTGATCGACGCGCCGGCGGGCACGTTGGCGCGCAAACGACAGCCGGCTGCGAGGTAATAGGGCAGCGGGCCATCGTCGGCGAGCGCGGCGGCAGGGACGATTTCGGGCGCGATCCCGTCGATCGCGTGGCGCGCGCCGATCGCGAGCGTGCTGCCTGCGGAGAGGGCGCGCGCCGCGCGCGCCGCGAGGTCGCATTGCGGCAGTAGCGCAGCCGCCGGCGCATGCAGCAATGCGGCGCCGAAGAGCGACATCGGCGCCTCGATGCCGAGCAGATGCACCGGGTTGTGCAGCAGCGCGGTAGCCCCATCCGCGCTCACCGGGATGCCCTTGTCCTTCAGCACGCGCCAGCTTGCGGCGTCGTCGCAGCGCACGACGACGAACACGCCGCCGGCGAAGGACAGCTCGTCCGGCCGGCGCAGGCAGACGAACATATCGACGCGACCCGCGCCCGCGAGCAGACCGCCTTCGGCCTTCGGGCGGAACAGCTCGGGCAGCTCGAGCGTGCGCGCGATCGGCGCATGCAGCGCGGGCATGTCGGGTGCGAGGCCCGTGGCGTTCGCGACGATGGTGAGCTCGCAGTAATCGGGCACCGTCGCGCGCGAGAGCTGCGCCAGCACGCGCGTGCGGTCGGCAACGCAGGCGGCGAGCTGTGCAGGGGGCGCGGTCCACAGGCGCGCGAAGTCCGGCGCGGAGTGCGCCTCGCCGGTGGCGGTGGTCGTCACGGTGCCGGCTGCCGCGTCGAGAACTAAGTCGTACTCGCCGGACTTGCCGGCGCAGACGATCTCCAGCCCCAGCATGCGCGCCCAGCCGACGAGCGCGACCATCAGGCTCGGCTGGTCGCCGTCGACCGGCGTGTAGAGCAGCCCTGCGGCACTGGCCTTCTTCTGCAGCAGGGGCCCGACGACGCAGTCGGCTTCCTTGGTGACCATGGCGACGTGCTTGCCTGCGCCGAGCGCGGCGAGCGCCGTGCGCGCCGCGGCCTCGGGGTGGCCGGTGGCCTCGACCACGAAGTCGAGCGGGAGCTCCACGAGCGAAGCCGCATCCTCGACGACGACGAACTCGCCGTGCGCATGTGCGTCAAACGCAGCGTTGCGGTCGGCGCAAACACGAACTCGCTCGATGCCGGCGCGGCGCGCCGCGGCGAGCGCCCGCGCGGTATCCGGGTCGGCGACGGCCTCGACTGCGAGACCTTGCGCGCGCGCGGAGCGAAAGATGAAGGACGCGCCGAATTCTCCTGCGCCGACCACCCCGGCACGCAGGGTGCGTCCCGCCTGGGGAGCGAACAGGATTTCGGGGTTCATGGGCCCGAGCCTACCCGAGTGCCGGGCGGGGCGGCTCAGACTACAATATGTAGGGTTTTGCGCCTATTTGGGCACTACCAATTGGGTTTTCAGGCACTTAGCCAGCGCAGGACGGAAGATGGCACGACGCCAGGTTTACGACGCATCCGCGATCCAGGCCCTCAAGGGGCTCGAGCCCGTGCGGCGCATGCCGGGCATGTACACGCACACGGTGCACCCGCTGCACGTCGTGCAGGAAGTGATCGACAACGCGATCGACGAGGCGCTCGCGGGCTACGGCAAGCGCATCACGGTCACGGTGTTCAAGGACGGATCGGTCGAAGTCATCGACGAGGGCCGCGGCATCCCGGTCGACATGCATCCGGTGGAAAAGAAGCCCGCCGTCGAGGTGGCGTTCTCGATGCTGCACGCGGGGGGCAAGTTCGCCAAGTCGGGCGAGGGCGTGTACCACATCTCCGGCGGCCTGCATGGCGTCGGCGTCGCGGTGTCGAACGCGCTGTCCAAGCGCCTCGAAGTCACCGTGTATCGCGACGGCAAGAAGCACACGCTGGCCTTCGAAGGCGGCGAACTCAAGCAGAAACTCAAGAGCGAGCGCGCCAAGGACAAGCGCGCGACCGGTACCGTGGTGCGCCTGTGGCCCGATCCGAAGTATTTCGACTCGGCGAGCATTCCGATGGCCGAGCTTGAGCACCTGATCCGCTCGAAGGCCTACCTGCTGCCGGGCCTGACGACCGTGCTGCGCGTGGAAAAGGCGAAAAAGGAGGGGGACAAGTCCCCTTCCTCAAACCTCCTCCTGGAAGAGAAGACCTGGAAGTACGAGCGCGGCATGGCGCAGTACTTCGAATTCATGCTCGCCGGGCGCGAGCTCGTCGCGCCGCTGTTTTCCGGCGAACGCTATTTCGACGACAAGGCGGCGGCCGAATTCAGCGAGATCGAGGCGGGCGAGGGCGCGGCCTGGGCGCTCGGCTGGGTCGGCGAAGGCGAGACCTTCGCCGACTCGCACGTCAATCTCATCCCGACGCGCTCGGGTGGAACGCATGAAGCGGGCTTTCGCTCCGGCATCTTCGATGCGGTGGTGGCGTTCATGGAAAC
>JAJDNJ010000269.1 GCA_022340705.1 Betaproteobacteria bacterium | reverse complement strand
CTCACCACGCCGATCAGCGCCATCGGCCAGAGCTGGTGCACGAGCACCTCGAAGGTCACCCCCTCGAGGAACAGCTTGCGCAGCACGACGAGAAAGTAGCGCAGCGGATCGAGCAGCGTCACTGCCTGCACCGCCGGCGGCATGTTGGCGATCGGGGTGGCGAATCCCGACAGCGTCACCGCCGGCACCATGAACAGGAACGCGCCGAGCAGGCCCTGCTGCTGGGTGACCGCGATCGAGGAGATCATCAGGCCGACGCCGACCGCCGAGAGCAGGAACAGGGCGAGCCCGAGGTACAGCAGGCCGAGGCTGCCGCGCAGGGGAACCTCGAACCACAGGGTTGCCGCGAGGATGATCACCGTCGCCTCGGCGGCGCCGATGAGGAACCCCGGCAGCGCCTTGCCGATCAGGATCTCGACCGGGCGCAGCGGCGTGACGAGCAGCTGGTCGAAGGTGCCCTGCTCGCGCTCGCGCGCGACCGACATCGCGGTGATCAGCATGGTCACGAGCAGGGTGATCACGCCAACGATGCCCGGGATGAAGAACCAGCGGCTCTCCAGGTTCGGGTTGAACCAGGCGCGCGTCTCGATGTTCACCGGCGGCCCGCGCTCGCCGCGCCCGTCCAGCCAGTCGCGGTTGTAGCGCTCGACCACGCTCCTCAGGTAGTTGATCGCCACCAGCGCGGTATTGGAGTTGCGCCCGTCGACGATGACCTGCAGAAGCGCAGGATCGCCGAGCAGCAGGTCGCGGCTGAACTGCGGCCCGACGTGCACCACCATCAGCACCTTGCGCGCATCGACCAGAGGCGCGATCTGCCGGTTCGAAGTCAGCGTCGCGACCCGCTCGAAGTGCGGCGAGCCGTCGAAGGCGGCCACCATCTCGCGCGCCGCGGCGCCGGAATCCTCGTTGTACAGAGCGTAGGGAACGCGATTCAGGTCGAAGGTGGCCGCGTAGCCGAACACCAGCAGCTGGACGAGCGGCGGGACGATGAGCACGAAACGCCCGCGCCGGTCCTTGAACAGGGCCAGGAACTCCTTGCGCACGAGCGCGCCGATGCGCTGCCACATGGTCGCGCCCGCCCTACTCCAGGCGCTTGCGCGTCTTGCGCCAGGTCAGGCCGAGGAAGATCGCCGCCATGAGCGCAAGCGCGGCCGCGTTGGGCAGCACCACCGACCAGACGTCTCCGGCGAGGAACAGCGTGGTCACGATGGAGACAAAATAGCGCGCCGCAACCAGGTGCGTGATGATCTGCACCACGCCCGGCATGCTACCGATGTCGAAGATGAAGCCCGACAGAAGGAACGCGGGCAGAAAGGTGGTGATGATCGCGAGCTGGCCGGCGACGAACTGGTTCTTCGCCACGCTCGAGATGAGCAACCCCATGCCGAGTGCCACGAGGAGGAACAGCGACGCGGTGAGCCAGAGCAGCCAGAGCGAGCCGCGCAGCGGCACCCCGAACAGCCACACCGCCATCGCCACCGAGAGCAGCATGCCGCCGGTGCCGAGCGCGAAGTAGGGGATGAGCTTGCCGAGCAGGATCTCGCGCACCGCGACCGGCGTGACCATGAGCGCCTCCATCGTGCCGCGCTCCCACTCGCGCGCCATGACCAGCGCGGTGAGCAGCGCGCCGATCAGCGTCATGATCACCACGACGAGGCCCGGAACGAGGTAGTTTCGGCTGCGCAGCGCGCTGTTGAACCACACGCGCTGCTCGACCTCGACCGGCGTGCGCAGCTCGACGCCCAGCGCCTCGGCGCGCTGCCGAAGCCAGCCCGACCAGGCGCCCTGCACGTAGCCCTGGATCAGGCGCGCCGTGTTCGCATTGACCCCGTTCACGACCAGCTGCACCGGCGCGCCGTCGGGCCGGCGCAGGCGCTCGGCGAAGTTCGCGCGCAGGCGCAGGATGGCGTCGACCCGGCCTTCGAGCATCTGCTCGATCGCGCGCGGCATGGTCGCAACCTCGCGTGGCGCGAAGTAGCGTGCGCCGCGGAACGCCGCGACGAAATCAGCGGTATCGGCGCTCGGCTGCTCGACGACCAGCGCGATCGGTACGTGCTCGGCGTCGAGCGAGACGCCGTAGCCGAACAGGAACAACAGGAACACCGGCATCACGAACGCGATCGCGATGCTGCTCGGGTCACGCACGATCTGCAGCAGCTCCTTGCGCACCAGTCCGGCGAGGCGCATGCGCGCGCCGCCGCGCCCCGCGCCGGCACTCACGCCGCCGCCCTCTGCTCGCCGCCCGCGCCGATCAGCCGGATGAAGGCGTCCTCCATCGACGGCTGTGGCGCAGCGCCGTCGCGCGCGCGCGCCTTGATCTCGGCCGGCGTGCCGACCGCGAGCAGGCGCCCCGCGGCCATGATCGCCAAGCGGTCGCAGTACTCGGCCTCCTCCATGAAATGCGTGGTGACGAGGACGGTGACGCCGCCGCGCGCGAGCGCGTAGATCCGGCGCCAGAACTCGCGCCGCGCGATCGGATCGACGCCCGATGTCGGCTCATCGAGGAACAGAATTTCGGGCTCATGCATCAGCGCACAGGCCATCGCGAGGCGCTGCTTGTAGCCGAGCGGCAGCTCGCCGCTGACCTGCTCGCCGGACTGGGCGAGGTCGAACTCTTCGTTCGCCCAGGCGATACGCTCCGCGCGCCGAACGCCACGCAGGCCGTAAACCCGCGCGAAGAACTCGACGTTCTGGCGCACGCTGAGGTTGGCGTAGAGCGCGAACTTTTGCGCCATGTAGCCGATCTTCGCGCGCGCTGCCGCTGCCGCGTGGCGCAGGTCGACGCCCGCGACGCGCAGGGTCCCGGCGCTCGCCGGCAGAAGGCCGCAGAGCATGCGAAAGGTGGTCGATTTGCCCGCGCCGTTCGCGCCGAGCAAGCCGAAGATTTCGCCGCGCCGCACCTCGAAGTCGATGCCGGCGACCGCGTAGAAATCGCCGAAGCGCCGCTTCAGGCCGCGCACCTCGATCACCTGGTCGCCGAAGCCGGCGGGCGGCGCGGCATCGTCCGGGGGACGCCCGCCGGCGGGCGCCGCTGCGCGGCGCTCGCCGTGCAGCATGACGACGAAGCTGTCCTCGAAGCGCGGCGCCACCGGCGCGGCGCGTGCTTGCGGCAGCTGCGGCAGCAGGGCGCCAAGGTCGGGCGCCACGGACTCGGGCACGATGACGCGCACGCCCTCGCCCTGGATCACCGCGTCGACGATGCCCGGCGCGCGCGCCAGCGCGCGCTGCAGCTCGCGCTTGGAAGTGTCGGGCGCGGTCACCGCGAAGGTGCGCCCGGCGACGCGACTCTGGAAATTCGCCGGCGCGCCCTGGTCGAGCACGCGGCCCTCGTGCAGCAGGACGACCGCGTCGCAGCGCTCGGCCTCGTCGAGGTAGGCGGTCGAGAGCAGCACGCTCATCCCCTCGCCCTGCACCAGGCGGTAGACGATCTCCCACAGCTCGCGGCGCGAGACCGGATCGACGCCGACGGTCGGCTCGTCGAGCAGCAGCAGGCGCGGCGCGCGCACCAGCGCGCAAGCAAGGCCCAGCTTCTGCTTCATGCCGCCCGACAGGCGTCCCGCGAGCCGGCGCGTGAACTTGGCGAGCCCGGTCATGCGCATCAGCTCGGCATAGCGCACGGCGCGCGCGGCGCGCGGCACGCCCTGCAGGTCGGCGTACAGATCCAGGTTTTCCTGCACGCTCAGGTCCTCGTACAGACCGAAGCGCTGCGGCATGTACCCCAGCTTGGCCTGCACCGCGAGTGCGTCCCGCGTCGCGTCAACGCCAAGCGCCCGCACCGAGCCGGCATCGGGCGCGAGCAGCCCGGCAGCGATGCGCATGAGTGTGGTCTTGCCGGCGCCGTCGGGTCCGATCAGCCCGGTCACCACGCCGCCGCGCACCTGGAACCCGACCCCGCGCAAGGCGTCGATCGTGCGCCCGCCCGCCTGAAAGCGCTTCGCGACGTCGCGCAGCTCGAGCGCGACGGCCGCTTGCGGCGCGCTCATCGCGCGTCCCTGCAGGGATCGGCGTCGGGCTCGACCGCGGGCGGCGCGTCTTCGCCGAGCGGGATGACGACCGTCGCCGGCATGCCGAGGCGCAACTGCTGGCGCGGGTTGCACACGAACACGCGCAGCTGGTAGACGAGCGCGGTGCGCACCTCGCGCGTTTCGACCGACTTGGGCGTGAACTGCGCGGTCGGCGAGACGAAGCCGATCCAGCCGCGCTCGCGCAGGTCCGGATAGCTGTCGGTCGTGATCTCGGCGCGCGCGCCGAGGTGGATCTTGCCGAGATCGGGCTCTGCGACGTAGGTGCGGATCCAGACCGGCGCGGTCAGCGCGAGCGTGTACACCGGCTTCTGCGGCGATGCCATGTCGCCCACTTCGAGGATGCGGTTCTCGACCACCCCGTCCGACGGCGCGATCAGCGAGCCCTCGCGCACGTCGCGCCGGGCCACCGCGGCCGCAGCCTCGTAGGCCTTGAGCGTAGCGCGTGCCGCCGCGATGTCCTCGGCGCGCGGGCCGAGCTCGACCAGGCGCAGCGCCTCCTCCGCCGCCTTCAGCCGCGCGCGCGCGGCGTCGAGCGCGAATCGGGCATCGTCGAGCTGCTGCTGCGCGACGAAATGCTGCGCGACGAGCTCCTCCTGGCGCCGGTAATGGGCGAGCGCGTTCGCGGCATCGACGCGCGCCGCCTGCACGTCGGCCTGCGCCTTGCGGATCTCCTCCGGACGCGAGCCGGCTTCGAGCCGCGCCACGACCTGGCGCTGGCTTGCGACCTGTGCCTCGGCCTGCGCCACTTGCTCGCTCAAGCGCTCGGTGTCGAGCACCGCGAGCAGCTGGCCCTTGCGCACGCGGTCGCCTTCGGCAACAAGCAGCCGGTCGATGCGGCCGCTCGCATTGAACGCGAGCTCGACCTGGCGGATGTCGACATTGCCGTGCAGGACGAGGCGATCGGCGTCGCGCGCGTCGTCGCGCCGCTTGATCCAGAAGCCGAGCGCGACCGCGCCGGCGACGAGCACCAGGAGCAAAAGGACGATCAGGCGGCGTTTGGCTGGCATCG
>JAJDNJ010000208.1 GCA_022340705.1 Betaproteobacteria bacterium | reverse complement strand
GCCTACTTCTGCGGCGAGTTCGTCAATTCCTACGTGCTCGCCAAGATGAAGATCCTCACGCGCGGCAAGTGGCTATGGACGCGCACCATCGGATCGACAATCTTCGGTGAAGCGGTCGATTCGTCGCTGTTCTATCCGCTCGCCTTCTACAACAGCGGCATCATCCCGAACGATGCACTGCCCAAGATTATGCTCGTGCAGTTCATCGCCAAGGTGGGGGTCGAGGTGGTGTTCACCCCGCTCACGTACAAGATCGTCAACGCGCTGAAGCGCGCCGAGCACGAGGACTACTACGACCGGCGCACGAACTTCAATCCGTTCGCGATGAAGGTTTGATCGGGCCAGACTTATCCACAGGGGTCTGACCCCGTTTTTGTCGTTTCGTCCTACGCCGCGGCGCGCTCTGCGGCGCCCGGCTCGCGATAGCGCGCGAGCAGATCGTGCCGCTTCTTGCGCGTCTCGGCGATGCTCTTCGCCTTGACGTGCCCGAAGCCGCGGATGTGCTCGGGCAGCGACGCGATCTCGACCGCGAGCGCATGGTTCTCGCGCGACAGGTGGTCGAGCAGGACGTTGACGGCGTGCTCGTATTCGTCGATCAGCGCGCGCTCGGTGCGCCGCTCCTCGCTGCGTCCGAAGACGTCGAGCGCGGTGCCGCGCAGTCGCTTGAGCCGCGCGAGCACGCGCAGCGCGGACATCATCCAGGGGCCAAACTTCATCTTCTTCGGCACGCCGGTCACCGAATCGGGCTTTGCGAGCAGCGGCGGCGCGAAGTGGAAGGTGAGGCGCAGGTCGCCTTCGAAGACCTGGGCGAGCTTTTTCTCGAAGTGGCCGTCGGTGTACAGGCGCGCGACCTCGTACTCGTCCTTGTACGCGAGCAGTTTGGCGTAGTAGCGCGCAACCGCTTCGGCGAGCTGTGTACCGCCGATCTTCGTGGCCTCCGCCTCGCGCACCTGCTCGACGAGCGTGCGGTAGCGCGCGGCATACGCCGCGTTCTGGTAGTCGGTCAGATGCTTCACGCGCCGCTCGATCAGCTCGTCCAGGTTGCGCGAGACGTGCTCGCCGAGCGGGACCACCTCGGCGGGTTTCGCGATGCGCTCCACGGCGTCCGGGTCGTGCGCGGCATAGCGGCCCCAGGCGAACGCTCGCTTGTTGGCCTCGACCGCGACTTCGTTTAGCTCGATCGCGCGGGTTATCGCCGCGAGCGACACTGGCACCAGGCCCTGCTGCCAAGCGAATCCGAGCATGAACATGTTGGTCGCGATCGCGTCGCCGAGCAGGCGCGTCGCCAGCTCGGTCGCGTCAAGAAAGGTCGCTCGGTCGGCGCCGACGGCCGAGCCGATCGCCGCGCGCATGCGCGCTTCGGGCCATTCCCAATCCGGCTTGTGGGTGAAATCTGCGGTTGGGGTTTCGGCGCAGTTGACGACGGCCCGCGTGCGGCCGGCATCCATCTTCCCGAGTCCGTCGGCGCTCGCCGTGGTGACCACGTCGCAACCCACGATCGCGTCGGCGCCGCCGGTGGCGATGCGTGCCGCATGCAGCTGCTCGGGGCGCTCGGCGATGCGCACGAAGGACATCACCGCGCCGTTCTTCTGCGCGAGCCCGGCCATGTCGAGCACGGTCACGCCTTTGCCTTCGAGGTGCGCGGCCACGCCGAGCAGCTGCCCGATCGTCACCACGCCGGTGCCGCCGATGCCGGTGACCAGGATCGAGTAGGGGTGCTCGGTCGAAGGCCGCTGCGGCTCGGGCAGCGGCGGGATCTCGGCGCCGCGCTGCGCGCCGGCGCCCTTGCGCAGCTTGCCGCCTTCCACCGTGACGAAGCTCGGGCAGAAGCCCTTCACGCAGGAGAAGTCCTTGTTGCACGCCGACTGGTTGATCCTGCGCTTGCGGCCGAACTCGGTTTCGAGCGGCTCGACCGCAACGCAGTTCGATTTCTCGCCGCAGTCACCGCAGCCCTCGCAGATGCTTTCGTTGATGAACGCGCGCTTGTCCGGATCGGGGAAGGTGCCGCGCTTGCGCCGGCGGCGCTTCTCGGCGGCGCAGGTCTGGTCGTAGATCAGCACCGACACGCCTGGATGTTCGCGCAGCTCGCGCTGGATGCGATCGAGCTGGTCGCGATGGTGCACCGGTGCGCCGGCCAGCGTGCCGCCCGGATACTTCTCCGGCTGATCGGTCACGACGACGATTTTCTCGACGCCCTCGGCTGCGACCTGGCGCGCGATCATCGCCGGGGATAGCGGTCCGTCGTGGCGCTGCCCGCCGGTCATCGCGACCGCATCGTTGAACAGGATCTTGTAGGTGATCGGCGCCTTCGCCGCGATCGCCGCGCGGATCGCGAGGATGCCGGAATGGAAATACGTGCCGTCGCCCAGGTTGGCGAACACGTGCTTCTCGTTGGTGAACGGATACTGGCCGCACCAGGCGACGCCTTCGCCGCCCATGTGCGAGAACGTGGCGGTGCGCCGCTCGGGCATCCATTGCGCCATGTAGTGGCAGCCGATGCCGGCGAGCGCGCGGCTGCCCTCGGGCACGTTGGTCGATGTGTTGTGCGGGCACCCCGCGCAGAAGTAGGGAATGCGCTGGATCGGAATGACCGTGGCGCCGGCCTTCTGCGCCGCTTCCTTGGCATCCAGAAACGCGAGCCGCGCGCTGATCGCCTCGGAGCTGTGGAAGCGCGCGATACGCCCCGCGATCACCCGCGCCACCATTCCCGGGCTGAGCTCGCCCGTCGTCGGCAGCAGCATCGTCGCCTGCGGCACATCCCATTCGCCGTGCGAGGCGAACTTGCCGACGATTCTCGGGCGCTGCGTGTCGGGCAGGTTGTAAAGCTGCTCCTTCAGCTGGTACTCGACGAGCTGGCGCTTCTCCTCGATGACCACCACCTCCTCGAGCCCCTTGCAGAACTCAGCGATTGCGCTCGGCTCGAGCGGCCAGGGCATGCCCACCTTAAACAGCTTGACGCCGATCTGCGCTGCGCTGTGCCCGTCGATACCGAGATCGTCGAGCGCCTGGCGCACATCGTTGTAGGCCTTGCCGGTGGTCACGATCCCGAGGCGGGCGTTGGGCGCATCCCAGATCGTGCGGTTGAGGCTGTTGGCGCGCGCGTAGGCGAGCGCGGCAAACAGCTTGTGGTGATACAGGCGCTGCTCCTGCTCGAGGAAGCCGAGAAACTCGGGCCAGCGCCCGTTCAGGCCTCCCGGCGGCATGCGGAAGTCCTCGGGCAGGACAATCTGGACATGCTCGGGGTCGACGTACACCGATGCCGAGCTCTCCACGATGTCGGTGACGCACTTGAACCCCACCCAGCAGCCCGAATAGCGGCTCATCGCAAAACCGTGCAAGCCGAAGTCGAGGATTTCCTGCACGTTCGCGGGCGACAGCATCGGCATGCCGACCGCCTTGAAAATAAAGTCCGACTGGGCGGCTTGCGTCGAGGACTTCGCGCCATGGTCATCGCCCGCAAGCGCAATCACGCCACCGTGCTTGGCGGAGCCCGCGCCGTTCGCATGGCGAAAGACGTCTCCGCAGCGATCCACGCCGGGCCCCTTGCCGTACCAGATGCCGAACACGCCGTCGTACTTCGACCCAGGGAAGAAGTCGAGCTGCTGCGTGCCCCAGAGCGCGGTTGCGGCGAGATCCTCGTTCAACCCCGGCTGGAAGCGGACGTGGTGCGCCTCCAGATGTTTTTTCGCGCGCCCCAGCGCCTGGTCATAGCCGCCGAGCGGCGAGCCGCGGTAGCCGGAGATGTACCCCGCCGTGTTCAAACCGGCGGCGACGTCGCGCCGGCGCTGCATGATCGGCAGGCGCACCAGCGCCTGGGTTCCGGTGATGAAAACCCGGCCACGGTCCAGCTCGTACTTGTCGTCGAGCGAAGCCTTGGCGAGGGTGGCGAGATCGACCGGAGCATTCATCGGCTCATCTCCACAAAAATCGTGTTCATATGGCGCGCGCCGCGGGCTTGGCCGCCACTGGCGTGAACGCAACGCCGGATTGTGTCCCGCATCGCGTATCCAAGGCTAGCACGTGATTCCGGGATCGGACCCCGAAGGCTCCGCGAATAATTCGATGCCGGTGTCGCGCTTATGGGTTTAGCCGCCCTGCATCAGCCGCGGCACCCACAGGATGATGTCGGGGAACGCGAGAAACAAGCCCACGGTAACCACGTCGGCGATGAAGAAGGGCATGATGCCGCGGAACACGGTTGTGAGCGGGATATCGGGCCGCACACCGTTCACCACAAAACAGTTCAGACCGATGGGCGGCGTGATCAGACAGATCTCAGCCATTTTCACCACGACGATGCCGAACCAGATCGGATCGTAGCCCAGGGCGATCACCGCTGGATAAACCACCGGCAGCGTCAGCAGCAGCATTCCGATCGCGTCCATGAACATGCCGAGGACGACATAGAACAGCAGAATGCAGATGATGATGACGATGGGTGGCACGTCGAGCGAGACCACCCACTTGGCGAACGCCTCCGGCAGTCCCGCAAAGCCGAGAAAACGCACGAAGATGAGCACGCCCCAAATGATGGAAAAAATCATCACTGTCAGCTTCGCGGATTCCAGCAGCGATTCGCGCAGGCCGTGCCAGCGCATGCCGTGAAACATTGCCAGCCCGAATACCACGAAGGCGCCGAGCGCGCCGGCTTCGGTGGGCGTGGCCCAGCCGAAGTACATCGCCGAGAAGATGATCAGTACCACCGCGATGATGGGGAAAGTGCCCGGGACTGACTTCCAGCGCTGCGTCCAGGTGAAGCCGCGGATCGGCCGACCGAGATTCGGATTGAGCTTGGCCATGCCGACGATAAGCGACATGTAGACGAGCGCCGAGACCAAGCCGGGCAGAAAGCCCGCAACGAGCAGCGTGCCCACCGACTCCTCGACGATGATGGCGTAGATCACCAGGATCGCCGACGGCGGAATCAGGGTCGCGAGCGTGCCGCCGGCCGCGACCACGCCAGCCGCCAGGCGCTTGTCGTACCCGGCCTTGAGCATGTCGGGCACCGCGACGCGGCTGAATACAGCGGCCGTCGCCGTGCTTGCGCCCGATACGGCGGCGAATCCGGTGGCCGCCATCACCGTTGCTACCGCGAGGCCGCCGGGCACCCAGCCGAGCCACTTGGTGGCGGCGTCGAAAAGCTTCTCTGTGAGCCCGGCGTGAAAGGCGAGGAAGCCGATGAGGATGAACATCGGCAGCACCGACAGCGTATAGGTGACCGACTTCGAGTGCGGGATGGTTCCGACCATCCCGGCGCCGGCGTCCCAGCCGATCATGGCGACCATTCCAACCAGGCCGACCGCGGCCGCGGCGATGAACACGCGCACGCCGAGGAACACCAGGAAGATGAGCGCAACGACGCCGACGACGCCGATCGTGAACTCGTCCATTTGTTAGCTCCGGCTGCGCTCGGTGGTGCCGAGGCTCTCCTCGATTTCGTGCGCCGCGATTTCCTCGGGTGTCAGCACAGTGACCACCGCCACCGGCCGGCGCCGCGGGTCGAGCGCGAGGCGACCGAAGCCGACGAGCTGCACCAGCAGGCGCAGCCACAGCAGCCCGAAGGCGATCGGCACCGCGAGCTTGGACGGCCATACCGGGAGTTCGGCGTCGATCGTGCTGTCGCCGAGCTGATAAGCGCGCAGAAAATGGTCCCAGCTGTACCAGATGAGCACCGCGACCACCGCGAGCGCGACGAGCGTGCCGAAGATCTCCGTGGCCCAGAGCAGCCGACCGCGCATCGGCTTGAGCAGCATTTCCATGCGCACATGACCGCCGAGGCGCTGACAGTAGGCGATGCCGAGAAAAGCGAAGGTCGACACCGACAGCTCGACGAAGTCGATGTAGCCGCGCACCGGCGCGTTGAACAGGGTCCTGCCGACCACCTGCCACACGCCGAGCAGCATGAGCCCGAAAATCGCGAACGCGGCAAATAGGTTGAAACCCGTCTCGACGCGGCCGAGCCAGCGGTCGACGGACGTCAGCAGGGGGGCGTCCGCCGAGGGTTCGACGCGGGCGGTTTGCTGTTCCACGGCAGGCGGTGCGCGGGCGGGAACGCGGGTTCCCGCCCGCCGTCGGTCAGTTGCCGCCCTCGCGGGCGATCTTGAAGATGGTGTCGATCAGTTCCTGACCGTTGAAGCGCGACTTGTTCTCTTCGACCCACTTGTCCCACACCGGCTTGCCCGCGACGCGCTGGAACTCCTCCAGTTGCGCGGCGGTGTAGGTGACGGGCTTGAGCTTCGCACGCAGCATCGGCAGGTTCTTCTTGTCCATCGTCACGTAGGCGTCCACCTGCGCACGATCCACGTCCGCCTTGGCGTCGGTGATCAGCTTCTGATACTGCGGCGGAAGCTTCGCCCACGAGGCTTTGCTGAACACGATCGGGCACTCCGAGGTGCCCGGCGACATATTGGTGGTGAACCAGTCGGATACCTCATGAATCTTGTAGGCCACCTGCGCGTAGGTGAACGGGAAGGACGCCGCGTCCATCGTGCCGCGATCCATGGCCGTGTACACCTCGGTCGCCGTCGTCGTGGTCTTGATGGCGCCGAGGACCTCCATCGCGTCGCCGATGCCGCCGCCGGCCCGCACGCGCTTGCCCTTCCAGTCGGCGAGCTTGGTGGGCGGCTCGCCCTTGCCGAGGAATTCGTACTGCGGCAGCAGCGTCGAGCCGTAGGCCATCGCATCCCATTTGTCCATGTCGGCGACCAGTGCCGGATGCTTGAACAGCGTGTTCCTCGCCTTCACCGACACGTTCCAGTCGCCGAGCGGCAGGAAGGGCAACGAGAACACCATGAACGCCGGGTTCTTGCCCGGGTGGTAGAAGTTGCAGAAGTGCGCCGCGTCGATCGCCTTCAGCTTGATGCTGTCCAGGTTCTCGCGCGCCTTGGAGAACGTCTCGGCGTAGCCAATGCGGATGGTGAACTGGCCGCCGCTGCCTTTGGCGACCTTGTCGGCAAGAACCTCGATGCCCTTGGTGAAGGCGCGCTGCTTGCCCCAGGTGGAGAACTTCCATTCCACCTTCTGAGCGGCTGCCGCACCCGAGAATGCCGCCAGCGCGCCGCAGAGCGCCACCGCCATGGATGTGCGAATGACTTTCATTGTTTCCTCCTCCAGAAGATTGCAGGCTGAATCATAGCCTGTGACCCGGCGAGGAGGGGTTTTGCGCCGCAATATGCGTTGCTCAAACGTCGCTCGGCCCGCGTCGCGCGCGGCCTTTAATGCGCGGCTTCAGCGAACGCGGCTCGGCGCCGACCCCGGCTTCGCCCCCGTGCGCAAGCGGCAGATCCCAGGAGGGTTCCGGGCCGAACGACTCGGCGAGAAAGTCGATGAAGGCGCGCGTTTTCGCGGCGAGATAGCGCCGATGCGGATACACCGCGTAGATCGCAACGTCGGTGTCGAAGGTGTATCCGGGGCAGAGCGCCACCAGCGCGCCATCTTCGAGCTGCTCGCGCACGTCCCAGGTCGACTTCAGCGCGACGCCCAGACCGGCGACCGCCCACTCGCGCAGGACCTCCCAGTTATCGCAGGCGTAGCGTCCCGACACGCGGACCTCGCCGGGTCGGCCCTGCGGGTCCTTGAACTCCCAGGTCATCGAGAAATCGTGCTCCCAGTTCGCGACCAGGCAGTTGTGCCGAACGAGTTCCTCGGGCGTGCGCGGCGTTCCGTTGCGCGCGAGGTAGGCGGGGCTCGCGCAGATCACACGCCGGTTCGGCGCGAGCTTGCGCGCGGCGAGCGATGAATCCTCAAGCTCGGCGATGCGGATCGCGAGGTCGTAGCCCTCTTCGATCAGATTGACTGCGCGGTCGGACAGATGCAGCGCAAGGCGCACCCTCGGGTAGCGCGCGGCGAAGCGCGGCACCAGCGGTGCGATCTGCCGGTGGCCAAAGGAGGCCGGCAGGGCGACGCGTAGCGTGCCCTGTGGAACACCGCGTCCGGCCGAGGCCGCGGCATCGGCTTCGTCGACCTCGCCGAGGATGCGCACACAGGCTTCGTGGTACGCCGCCCCCTCATCGGTGAGGTGCAGGCGACGCGTGGTGCGCTGAATCAGGCGCGCTCCAAGGCGGGCCTCGAGCGAGGCCAGGGTGCGGCTCACCATTGCGGGGGAAACGCCCAGATCGCGCGCCGCCGCCGACAGGCTGCCGGACCCCACGACCTTCACGAAGGTCGCCATCTCGTTAAGAGAATCCGGCATATTATTGCAATATATGCAAAAGTCTTTTAAATTGGAGACCTATTCTAAATCATCGCTCAAAACCATATCTTTGCTGCATCGCAATATAGGACGTTTGGAGAAAGTTTTGCGCCAACTAAGCGGTAAGGGCGGCAAATCGGAAGCGGTCGTGCCGCTCGGTCCGGACCTGTCGGAACTCGACACGCTCGAGCTCGCGCGGCGCGGACGCCAGGAGCAAGCCAGGGTGATTGCCGAGATGGCTACGGCCGGTGTGGAACGGCTTGCGAAATGGGCGCGGAAATTGCGCCGATCCATTGATGACTATGCATCGGCGCATTTGCGCCACGGCCTGAAAGGGAACTAACGACCAACTTCGCGGTCTATGCCGCGAATCCGAACGCGCCCGTCGCGGTCTCCTCCTCCCTCCTCCTCCGCGGCGGGGTTACGTCCCGCTCCGCACTTCGGTGCGGGGCGGGACCGCGCCTAGCACGAAACTTCGAATGTCAGCCGGCGCGGCCGGCGCTCGCCTGCAGCCACATGGTGAGCGCGTACGCGACCTCGTAGGGCCGCTCCAGCGGACTGAGATGACCCGCGCCCGGCACGACGACGAGTTTTGCGCCCGCGATGGCGCTCGCGATCTCCTCGTGCCGGTCCGGCGGGGTCAACAGATCATGCGCGCCGCACAGCACGAGCGTGGGGCAGCGGATCGCCGCGAGCGTGGGTCGTGAGTCGACACGTTCCATGATCGCGCGCTGCTGGCGCAGAAAGGCTTCGGCGCCCACGCTGCGTACCATTTCGCGGTGAATCGCGATGAGCGCCGCGTCCACCACCTCCACGGAATCGAACACGACGGGAACCAGCCGCTCGGCGACCGCGTCCATCCGCCCCTGCTGTGCCAGTTCAATGAGCGCTTTCCTGCGTTCGATCGCCTCCGCGGTGTCAGGCCGCGCCTGGGTATCGAGCAGGGCGAGGCGCTCGATGCGCTCGGGCGCCTGGCGCATGATCTCGAGCGCGACGTAGCCGCCCATCGAGTGGCCCACGAGCGCGAAGCGCTCGAAGGGCGCCTCGGTGAGCGTGCGCGCGGCCATCGCTGGGATCGAGTCGTCCGCGGTCAGGTCGGCGACCCAGGGATCGATTTGCCCTTTCAGTCGCTCGAGGATCGGCGACCAGACCGCCTCGGTCGTCGGCAGCCCGTGCAGGAAGACGACCGGCGTCGTCACGCGCCGCTCACCGCGTCGCGTCGGCGATCGCGCGCCACATCTCGCGGTCGCGCCCTGCGGTCCAGATGCGCGGATGCTTGATGCCGCGCGCCTCGTCGTAGGCGCGCGAGACGTCGAACGGCATGCAGTGTTCGTAAATAGGGTAGGCGCCGTAGCGCGGGTCCATGCGCCGGCGCGCCATTGCATAGACCTGCCGCAAGGGCTTGCGTTCGCGCACGCCGCGACGCGCGATCGAATACAGCCCGCGCACGAAATCCTGGGTGAAACGAATCGCTTTCGTGCACTGCGCCGGTGTGAGTAACGCTGGCCCGCGACCAGGGACCAGCGCGCGCGGCTTCAGCGCGCGCAGCTTGTCGAGCGTGTTCGGCCACTCCTCGAGGTGCGCATCGCCGGTGTAGATCCCGGCTTCGTATTCGACCAGATCGCCAGAGAACAGCACGCGCTGCGAGGGCACCCAGACGATCGTGTCTCCACCGGTGTGGCCCGGGCCGGGCTGGATGATCTTGATTTCGAGCCGGCCGAGCATCACGGTCATCTCGCCGCGGAAGGTCATCGTCGGCCAGGTGAGCCCGGGGATCGATTCCTTGCCGCGGAACAGGCGCGGAAAGCGCCCGATCTCGCTCGCCATGTCCTGCTTGCCGCGCTCGCGAATGAGACCGAGCGTTGCCTGGCTCGCGATGATCTCGCGCGCGCGGTAGGCCGAAGCGCCGAGCACGCGCACCGCGTGGTAGTGCGACAGCACCACGTACTTGATCGGCTTCGAGGTCACGCGGCGGATGCGGCGGATGACCTCGCGCGCCATGACCGGCGTCGCCTGCGCGTCGATCACCATCACGCCGTCATCGCCGACGATCACGCCGGTGTTTGGATCACCCTCCGCGGTGAACGCGTAGCAGTTCGCCGAGAGCTTGCGAAAGCTGATCTTCTTGGCCTTGAGATCGGCCTGTGAGGCGAACGAGGCGGGCACGCGGGAATTCCGGACGCGAGTAGGAGAGCGGCCGGATCGTACCCCGACTCGCGCGTCCGCCGAAAGTGGATATGCCGCGCGCGGATCAGTCCGCGCTCAGGCGCTCGAGGCGATAGCCGTAGTTGTAGATCGGCACGATCCGGTAGCCGGACTCCGGCTGCAGATCGAGCTTTTTGCGCACCTGGCTGACGTGCGTGTCGACCGTGCGCGTGGCGAGATCGCCCGTGCGTCCCCACACCGTCTCCTGCAGGTAACCGCGCGAGAGCAGCCGGCCGACGTTGCGGAAAAACGTCGCCGCGAGCTCGAACTCCTT
>JAJDNJ010000207.1 GCA_022340705.1 Betaproteobacteria bacterium | reverse complement strand
CCTACCTCAAGCCGGGTCGCTTCGTCGACAGCGACCACCCGGCGGTGATTGCGTTCGCCACCGAGCACGCGAAGGGAGCGGCTCCGCGCGAGCGCGCGGTTGCGCTCTACTACGCGGTGCGCGACGGCGTGCGCTACAACCCGTTCCAGAACTTCCTGCGCGACGAGGCCTATCGCGGCTCGGTCTGCCTCGAGCGCGGCGAAGGCTGGTGCGTGCCGAAGGCGGCGCTGCTTGCGGCCTGCGCGCGCGCGGTGGGCATTCCCGCGCGCGTCGGCTACGCGGACGTCAAGAACCATCTGACCTCGCCCGCGCTCACCGAGCGCATGGGCACCGACCTTTTCATCTTCCACGGCTACGCCGATCTGTGGCTCGAGGAAAAGTGGGTCAAGGCCACGCCGGCGTTCAACCTGAGCCTGTGCACCAAGTTCCGCGTCAAGCCGCTCGAGTTCGACGGGAGTGAAGACTCGATCTTTCATCCCTTCGACGAGGACGACCGCCGGCACATGGAATACGTGCGCATGCGCGGCACGTATGCCGACGTGCCGGCCGACGAGATCCGGCAGGCGTTTGCCGATCTGTACCCCAGGTTCTACAACCTCGGCCCGGACGCAGCGCGAGAAGCCTTCGGCTGAACGAAGGACGATGCGCGCGTTGCTCGAGGAGAGCTTTCGCGCCGCGGTGGCCGCGGCCGACCCTGCGCGCATCCTCGCGCCTGCGCTGCCGGCGCCGCCGAAAGGCCGGACCTTCGTCGCAGCGGTCGGCAAGGCCGCCGCGTCGATGGCCGCTGCGCTCGAAGCCAATTGGCCGGCCGACGCTGCGCTCGAGGGCATTGCGCTCACTCGCTACCGGCATGCCGTGCCGACGCGCCGCATCCGCGTGATCGAGGCGGGCCATCCGGTGCCCGATGCCGCGGGCGAGGCCGGTGCGCGCGAGATCCTCGCCGCCGCCGGCGCGCTCGGCGCCGACGACCTTCTCATCGCGCTGATCTCCGGCGGCGGCTCGAGCCTGCTTGCATTGCCGCTCGAGGGCCTGTCGATGGACGACCTGAAAACCGTCACCGCACAACTGCTGAAAAGCGGTGCGCCGATCGAGGACATCAACACCGTGCGCAAGCACCTTTCGGCGATCCAGGGCGGGCGGCTCGCCGCCGCCTGCCGCGCGCCGGTGCGCGCGCTCATCATTTCGGACGTCACCGGTGACGCGCCGACGCACATCGCCTCGGGCCCCTGTGCGCCGGATCCGACGAGCTTCGACGATGCGGTCGCGGTGCTCGCCAAGCATCGCGTCGCGCCGCCTGCGGCGATCGCCGCGTTCCTCGCGCGCGGTGCGGCGGGCGCGGTCCCCGAGACGCCCAAACCCGGTACGCCCCGGCTCGCGCACGCTGAAAACAGGGTCATCGCCACGGCGCACCGCTCGCTCGAGGCCGCGGCCGAGACTTTTCGCGCCGCGGGCGTGACGCCCGCGATCCTGGGAGACACGGTGACCGGAGAGGCGCGCGACGTCGCCAAGGTCATGGCCGCGCTGGTCCGCGAGATCCGCGGCTACCGCGCGCCGTTCGCGCCGCCGGTGGCGCTGATCTCGGGCGGCGAGTGCACGGTGACGATCGCGGGCGAAGGCGGGCGTGGCGGGCGTTGCAGCGAATTCCTGCTTGCGCTCGCGGTCGCGCTCGACGCCATAGAGGGCGTGCACGCGCTTGCCGCGGATACCGACGGGATCGACGGGTCGGAAGACAACGCCGGCGCGGTGCTCGTGCCGGACTCGCTCGCGCGCGCGCGCGCCCTGGGGCTCGATGCCGCGCGCAGCCTCGCCGCGCATGACAGCTACGGTTTTTTCGCGGCCCTCGGCGATCTCCTGGTCACCGGACCCACTTACACCAACGTAAACGATTACCGGGCGATTCTGGTCGGCTAGAACAGCTCGCCCTGCACCGATCGGTCCGCGTAGTGCAGCCGCCCGCTCTCCAGCCGCACGCTCGGATGCAGCAGGTGCTCGCGCAGGACAGCGCCGTCGAGCAGATGGACGACGCGGTGGCCGTGCGCGAGCAGCCAGTCGGCGATCAGCGCGCGATGGCACTGCGCCGGGTCGCGCTCGGCGCACATCATGCAGACGCGCGCGGCCTGCGCCGCCTGCGCGAGCGCCCCGGCCGCCGCCGCGAAGTCCGCGCTTTCCATGTGCTCGGCGTAAGCGCGGAACGCCGGCTCGGCGAGACCGCCGTGCCGGTTGGCGTCGCCCGCGCGGCGCAGACCGCCGAGCGCGCGCCCCTGCCAGTCGTAGACCATGCCTTCGGCGGCGAGGTGGGCGCCGAGCGGACCGTAGCCGAACTGTGGATGACGGCGCGAACGCGGCACCGCGCGCACGTCGATCAGGCGCTCGATGCGCGCGGCCTTGAGCAGCGCGACGAAGGACCCCAGATCGCGCGAGCCATGGCCGATGCTGTAGACGGTCGCCATCTCAGGCCGCCCAGGCCACCCGCTGCCCGACCCGCAGGCCGAGGCGCCGCGCCGCGCTCGCGCGCTGCGCCGCGATCTCGACCATCCCCAGGCTGTTGACCGTCCAGAACGCGCCGCTGCGCGGCGCAGCCTCGAACACGCGCGCGAATGCGAGCCGACGCCGACCCACGCTGAGGCGCGCGCTGCGCGCACGCCCCGCGGCGCGCAGACCAGTCATCGCGTTGCCGTAGTGGTCGATGTAGATCACCGCAGCGCGCTCGTCTGCGCCAAGGAGGACGCGCGGCGCGCGGCTCGCTCGGGTCCAGCTGCGCGGCAAGCGGCGCGCGGCGAGCGCTGCCGCCACCGGGGCGAACAGATCGCGTCCGTGAAACGAGGCCGACAGGTTTGTGGGCTGCCAGACGATGCGCCGGCAACTGCGCCGCCCAGCGCGCGCCCAGAGCACCGAAAGCAGGCCGTTATCGGGGCCGACGAAGGTCCTGCCATCGGCGCGCAGCACGATCGCCTCGCGCGCGCCGCCGACCCCCGGGTCAACCACCGCGCAGAACACGCTGCCGCGCGGATAGCGCGGCGCGAGCGCCGCGAGCAGATGCGCCGATGCGGCGATGTCGAACGCAGGCGCGTCGTGCAGCGCGTCGAGCACGCGTGCGCGCGGCGCGCGCGCCGCGAGCACCGCCTTGACCTGTCCGACGTAGAGGTCCTGCGCGCCGAAGTCCGTGTAGAGGACGATGGTCACGCGGCCATTCTATCGGCCCTCGAAATGAAAAAGGCCGGGCGTGGCCCGGCCTTTCGACGACGTAGAACGGCGCGTGAGCGCGCTATTTCTTCTCTTTTTTCGCCTTCTTTTCCTCGGCGGGCGTCTCCGGCGCCGCCTCGGCCTCGCCAAGCTCGGTCAGCACGACCATCGCCATTGGCGCATTGTCGCCCTTGCGAAAGCCGCTCTTCAGGATGCGCAGATATCCGCCGTTACGCTTGGCGAAGCGCGGGCCTAGCTCGTCGAACAGCTTGGTTACCATCTCGCGGTCGCGCAGACGGTCGAAGGCGAGGCGCCGATTGGCGAGCGAAGGCTTTTTCCCGAGCGTGATCATCGGTTCGACCACGCGGCGCAGCTCCTTGGCCTTCGGCACAGTGGTCGAGATGCGCTCGTGGCGCAGCAGCGAGTTGCTCATGTTGCGCAGCATCGCGAGCCGGTGGCTCGAGGTGCGGTTCAGCTTGCGCAGTCCGTGGCCGTGACGCATGGCGGTTCCTCAGTCCTCAGGTTAGGCGCGGTGGTGCTCCAGCCCCGCCGGGGGCCAGTTCTCGAGCTTCATGCCGAGCGTGAGCCCGCGCGAGGCGAGCACTTCCTTGATCTCGTTTAGCGACTTGCGTCCGAGATTCGGCGTCTTGAGCAGCTCGGTCTCGGTACGCTGGATCAGATCGCCGATGTAGTAGATGTTCTCGGCTTTGAGGCAGTTCGCCGAGCGCACGGTGAGCTCGAGATCGTCCACCGGGCGCAGCAGGATCGGGTCGACCTGGGGTGACTTCTGCGGCTCGGGCGGCAGCGCCGTGCCTTCCAGCTGCGCGAACACCGACAGCTGGTCGACCAGGATGCGCGCGGCGTAGCGGATCGCCTCTTCGGGCTCGATCGCGCCATTGGTCTCGATGTCGACAACGAGCTTGTCGAGGTCGGTGCGCTGCTCGACGCGCGCGGACTCGACCGCGTACGACACGCGGCGCACCGGGCTGAACGAGGCGTCGAGCACGATGCGCCCGATGCCCTTGGTCTCCTCGGGCAGGTAGCGCATGTTGCCCGGCACGTAGCCACGGCCGGCCTCGACCTTGATCTGCACCTCGAGCTTGCCGCCAACCGCAAGGTTGGCGATCACGTGATCCGGGTTGACCACCTCGACGTCGTGCGCCGCTTCGATGTCGCCCGCGGTCACCAGGCCTTCGCCTTCCTTCTTCAGGGTAAGAATCGCCTCCTGCCGGTTGTGCAGGCGGAACACGACGCCCTTGAGGTTGAGCAGGATGTCGACGACGTCCTCGCGCACCCCGTCGAGCGTCGAATACTCGTGCACCACGCCGGCAATCTGTACCTCGGTGGGCGCGTAGCCCGGCATCGAGGAGAGCAGCACGCGACGCAGCGCGTTGCCGAGCGTATGGCCGTAGCCGCGCTCAAACGGCTCCATCGTCACCTTCGCGTGATAGGGGGAGATGTTCTGCACATCGACGATGCGCGGCTTGAGAAATCCGGTCTGCAGCATGTTCAGTGTCCTGGGTCCTTGTTGGCCGCCGCGCCGCAGAGCGGCATCGCCGGCCTCGATGGGTTTGCTTACTTCGAGTACAACTCGATGACGAGACTTTCGTTGATCGTCGCCGGCAGGTCGCTGCGCGCAGGCAGGGACTTGAAGGTGCCCTTCATCTCCTTCGCGTCGAGCTCGAGCCAGTCGGGCACGCCGCGCGACTCGACCGCATCGACCGACGCCTTGATGCGCAGCTGCGCCTTGGCGCGCTCGGCAACCTCGATCACATCGCCCGGACGTACCTGGTACGAGGGAATGTTGACGCGCCGGCCGTTAACCAGGATCGCGTTGTGGCGCACCACCTGACGCGCTTCGGTGCGCGAGGCGCCGAAGCCCATACGGTAGGCGACGTTGTCGAGGCGCGACTCGAGCAGCTGTAGCAGGCGCTCGCCCGTGACGCCCTTAGTGCGCGAGGCGTCGGCGTAGGTCTTGCGGAACTGGCGCTCGAGCACGCCGTAGACGCGACGCATCTTCTGCTTTTCGCGCAGCTGCTTGCCGTAGTCCGACATGCGCATGCCGCTGCGCTGACCGTGCTGTCCGGGCGCATAGCTACGTCGCTCGATCGCGCACTTGTCAGTGAAACACTTCTCGCCTTTCAGAAAGAGCTTTTCGCCTTCCCGCCGGCACTGGCGGCATTTGGCGTCGAGATTCCTCGCCATGGATTCTCCTTGACCTTTAAACGCGCCGCCGCTTCGGCGGGCGGCAGCCGTTATGCGGGACCGGCGTCACGTCCGAGATGCTCGAGATCTTGAGCCCGATCGCATTCAGCGCGCGCACCGCGGAGTCGCGACCCGGCCCAGGCCCCTTGACGCGCACTTCGATGTTCTTGACACCGTATTCCTGCGCCACCCGGCCCGCACGCTCAGCGGCGACCTGTGCCGCAAACGGCGTCGACTTGCGCGAGCCCTTGAAGCCGGCGTTGCCGGAGGTCGCCCAGGCGAGCGCGTTGCCCTGCCGGTCGGTGATTGTCACGATGGTGTTGTTGAACGACGCCAGCACGTGGGCAATGCCCTCGGAGACGTTCTTCTTCACCTTCTTGCGCACGCGCGCCGCCGCTGCGGCCTGCTGCGCTCTCTGCTGGGTAGATGGATTTCGGGTCGCCATGTGGTGATTTCTCGCTGATTAGCCCTTCGACGGCACCGCCTTGTTCGCGATCGCCGCTTTGCGCGGTCCCTTACGGGTGCGCGCGTTGGTGCGCGTGCGCTGACCGCGCGCCGGAAGCCCCTTGCGATGGCGCGCGCCTCGGTAGCAGCCCAAGTCCATCAGGCGCTTGATCGACATCGACACCTCGCGCCGCAGGTCGCCCTCGACCGATACCCGGCTCAGCGCCTCGCGCACCCGGTCGAGCTCGGCATCGGTCAGGTCCTTGATCTTGCGCGTGCCATCGATGCCGGCCGAGGCACAGACCAGCTGCGCCCGCGTGCGGCCGATGCCGTAGATCGCGGTCAGCGCGATGCTCGCCTGCTGGTGATTCGGGATGTTGATGCCTGCGATGCGTGCCATCTGTTAAGCCCCTTTTCCGCCGCAACGCGGAAAACTTGAAAGTTTAATTCAAAAACGCTGTTCGATCAATGCGTTAATGTGCCGCTGGCAGCCCTGGCCTCAGCCCTGGCGCTGCTTGTGGCGCGGGTTCTTGCACAGGACCCGGACCACACGCTTGCGGCGCACGATCTTGCAGTTCCGACAGACCTTCTTGACCGATGCCATCACTTTCATGTTTCTGCCCTCGTTGCGTTGCTATCGCACCGGCAAGCCGCCGCGGAAATTCGCCTTCTTCAACAAGCTCTCGTACTGATGCGACATGACGTAGGCCTGCACCTGCGCCATAAAGTCCATTGTCACGACCACGATGATCAGCAGCGACGTGCCGCCGAAGTAGAACGGCACGTTCCAGCGCAAGATCAGAAATTCGGGGACCAGGCAGACCAGCGCGACGTAGACCGCGCCGGCGAGCGTGAGCCGCGTCAGGATGCGTTCCAGGTACTTCGCGGTCTGGTCGCCCGGGCGGATGCCCGGCACGAAGGCGCCCGATTTCTTCAGGTTGTCCGCCGTCTCCTTCGGGTTGTACTGCAGCGCGGTGTAGAAGAAGCAGAAGAAGACGATCAGGCCGGCATAGAGCAGCACGTAGATCGGCTGTCCGGGGGTCAGTGTGGCCTGGATGTCGCGCAGCCAGAGCATGCCCTCGGCCGACCCGAACCAGCCGAGCAGCGTCGCAGGAAACAGGATCAGCGAGCTCGCGAAGATCGGCGGAATGACGCCTGCCATGTTGAGCTTGAACGGCAGGTGCGAGCTTTGCCCGCCGTAAACCCGGTTGCCGACCTGGCGTTTCGCGTAATTGACCAGGATCTTGCGCTGACCACGCTCGACGAAGCAGACGAAGGCGGTCACCAGCAGCACGGCCACGCCAATCACCAGCGCCGTCAGCGGGTGCATGGCCCCGGTGCGCACCAGCTCGAGCGTGCCGGCAATCGCGTTCGGCAAGCCCGCGGCAATGCCCGCGAAGATGATGATCGAAATGCCGTTGCCCAGGCCGCGCTCGGTGATCTGCTCGCCGAGCCACATGATGAACATGGTTCCCGTGACGAGCGTAGTCACGGTCGTCACCCGGAACATGAGCCCGGGGTCGAGCACCAGGCCGGGTTGCGACTCGAGCGCCACCGAGATGCCGGTCGCCTGGAACAGGGCGAGGAACACCGTGCCGTAGCGCGTGTACTGGGTGATCTTGCGCCGGCCCGCCTCGCCCTCCTTTTTCAGCGCCTCGAGCTTGGGCGAGACAGCCGACATCAGCTGCATGATGATCGAGGCCGAGATGTAAGGCATGATCCCGAGCGCAAAGATCGTGAAGCGACGCAGCGCCCCGCCCGAGAACATGTTGAACATGCCCAGCAGCCCGCCCTGCTCGCCCTTGAACAGCTCGGCGAGCGCCGACGGATCGATGCCGGGCACGGGGATGTGCGCCCCGATCCGGTAGACGACGAGCGCACCGAGCAGGAACAGCAGCCGGCGCTTGAGGTCGCCGTAGCGGGCACCGCCTGCGTTTGGAAGCCGGGTTGCCAAGGACGTTCCTCTCCGCCGCGTCTCAGTCCGCGGCCTTCGCCGGCGCCGGCAGCTCGACGCTGCCGCCCGCGGCTTCGATTGCAGCACGTGCGCCCTTTGAAACCGGCACGCCCTTCAGGGTGATCTTGCGCGAGAGCTTGCCCGAGAGGATGACCTTCACGCTGGGCACGCGGCGCGAGATCACGCGCTCGGCCTTGAGCGTTGCGAGGTCGATCTCAGTCGCCTTCATGCGCTCGAGTTCGCTGGTGCGCACTTCGGCCACGACATCGCGCGTGGGCGAAGTGAAGCCGCGCTTCGGCAGCCTGCGGTGCAGCGGCATTTGGCCGCCTTCGAAGCCGACCTTGTGGTAGCCACCCGAGCGCGCGTGCTGTCCCTTGTGGCCGCGTCCGGCGGTCTTGCCCAGCCCGGACCCGATCCCGCGTGCCACGCGGCGGCGCGACGAGCGCGAGCCCGGCGCGGGCTTGATGGTGTTGAGTCGCATCGTGGCCATCGTCTTTCCTCTGTTCAGCCTTCGACTTTCACCAAGTAGTACACGCGATTGATCATCCCGCGCACCGCCGGAGAGTCGGTGAGTTCCACCGTGTGATTCACACGGCGCAGCCCCAACCCGCGCACCGTCGCGCGGTGGGTCGCCTTGGTGCCGGCCAGACCCTTGACCAGGGTGACCCGCAGCTTGCCGTTCGATTTCGTCTCCGCCATGACGCGCCTCAGCCCAGAATCTCTTCCACGCTCTTGCCGCGCTTGGCGGCGATCTCGGACGGCGTATTCATCGACTGCAGCCCGTTTAGCGTTGCGCGCACCACGTTGTAGGGGTTGGTCGAGCCGAAGCACTTGGCCAGAATGTTGGTCACGCCCATCACCTCGAACACCGCACGCATCGGGCCACCAGCGATGATGCCGGTGCCTTCCGAGGCGGGCTGCATCAGCACGTGCGCGGCGCCGTGGCGACCGACCACCGCGTGGTGCAACGAGCCGTTCTTCAGGTTCACCTTGAACATCTTGCGGCGCGCCTCTTCCATGGCCTTCTGCACCGCCACGGGCACTTCGCGCGCCTTGCCCTTGCCCATGCCGATCCGGCCATCGCCGTCGCCGACCACGGTCAGCGCCGCGAAGCCGAGCACGCGACCACCCTTGACGACCTTGGTCACGCGGTTCACTGCGACCATCTTCTCGCGCAGCCCGTCGCCACGATCGTCGGAGGTCTGCATTCTGGGTTGAATCTTCGCCATCGTCTAATCCTCTGGCCTAGAACTTAAGTCCGCCGGCGCGCGCCGCGTCGGCGAGCGCCTTCACGCGGCCGTGATAGCGGTAGCCCGAGCGGTCGAACGCGACCGACTCGAGGCCCGCACGCTTGGCCTTCTCCGCAATGCGCTGGCCGACCAGTGCCGCGGCTTTGATGTTGCCCCCGTTCGCAAGCTGTCCACGCAGGTCCTTCTCGAGGCTCGACGCGCTCGCCAGCACCCGGTCGCCCTGCGCGGCGATGATCTGCGCGTAGATGTGGCTGTTCGTGCGGTGCACGGTAAGCCGAACCGCCTCGATGTCGCGCATCTTGAGCCGGGTCTTGCGTGCACGGCGCAGCCGCGCCTGTCTTTTGTCCGCCATCGCTCGTCTCCGTTACTTCTTCTTGGTCTCCTTGAGCGCGACCACCTCTTCGGCGTAGCGCACGCCCTTGCCCTTGTAGGGCTCGGGAGACCGGTAGGCACGCACTTCGGCGGCCACCTGACCGACCTGCTGCCGGTCGATTCCACTGATCAGAATCTCGGTCTGCGTCGGGGTCGCGACCTTGACGCCCTTCGGCATCTGATGCACGACCGGGTGCGAGAACCCGAGCGTCAGGTTGAGTTTGTCGCCCTGCGCTTGCGCGCGGTAGCCGACGCCGACCAACGCGAGCTTCTTCTCGAAGCCCTTGCTCACGCCGTGCACCATGTTGAACACGAGCGCGCGCATCGTTCCCGACATGGCCTCCGCGTGGCGCGAGTTGCCGAGCGCCTTGCACAGCAGCTGTTCGCCCTCGCGCGTGATCGCGACGTTGGCGTCCACCGGTCGCGCGATCGTCCCGAGCGGACCTTTGATCGAAATCGCCGTGTTGCTCAGGGTGACTTCGACACCCTTGGGGATGGGGATCGGACTGTTCGCAATGCGTGACATGACTCGGTTCTCGCTCTCGACTAGGCCACGATGCAGAGCACTTCGCCGCCCACGCCGGTGGCGCGGGCCTTGCGGTCGGTCATCACTCCGTGCGAGGTCGACAGGATCGCGACGCCGAGGCCGTTCATCACGCGCGGAATGTCGTCGCTGCCCTTGTAAACGCGCAGCCCGGGCTTCGAGACCCGCTCCAAGCGCTCGATCACCGGCCGACCCGAGTAGTACTTGAGGCCGATCGAAAGCTCGGACTTGCCCTCGTTCTGCTTCACCGCGAAGTCCTCGATGTAGCCCTCGTCTTTGAGGACCTGCGCAATCGATGCCTTGAGCTTCGAGCCCGGCATCACGACTTCGGAATGCCCGATCATCTGACCGTTGCGAATGCGGGTCAGCATGTCCGCGACGGGATCGCTCATGCTCATACGCGTCTCCTCACCAGCTCGCCTTGATGATGCCCGGCACTTCGCCGCGCATCGCGAGCTCGCGCAGCTTGTTGCGCCCGAGCCCGAACTTCCGGTAGACACCGCGTGGACGCCCGGTCAGCGCGCAACGGTTGCGCAGCCGCGTGGGCGAAGCGTTGCGCGGCAGCTTCTGCAGCTTCACGCGCGCCTCGTCCTTCTCCTCGTCGCTGCGGTTTGCGTCGTTCAGCACCGCGAACAGCTCGGCCCGCTTGGCCCGGAATTTCTCAACGGTCTTGCGACGCTTCTTTTCGCGATTCTTGAGAGCGAGTTTCGCCATATAACCCTCAGGTTCTGCTCAGGTTCGGAAGGGAAAACGGAACGCGGCGAGCAGCGCACGCGCCTCGTCGTCCGTCTTCGCCGTCGTGTTGATGCTGATGTCGAGGCCCCGGATCGCGTCGATCTTGTCGTACTCGATTTCGGGGAAGATGATCTGCTCCTTCACGCCCAGGCTGTAATTCCCGCGTCCGTCGAAAGCGCGGCCCGAGACACCACGGAAGTCGCGGATGCGCGGAATCGCGATATTGACCAGACGGTCGAGGAACTCGTACATGCGCGCGCCGCGCAGGGTCACCATGCAGCCGATCGGAAACCCGGCGCGCACCTTGAACGCCGCGATCGACTTGCGCGCCTTGGTGACGACCGGCTTCTGGCCAGCGATCCGGGTCATGTCGCCCACCGCGTTGTCGAGGATCTTCTTGTCGCCGAGCGCCTCGCCGACGCCCATGTTGAGCGTGATCTTGCGCAGGCGCGGCACCTGCATCACCGACTTGTAGCCGAATTTCTGCATTAGATCCGGCACAACTTTCTCGCGGTAGAGCTTATGCAGGCGAGCCGGCGGAGCAGGAACGGCCGCCTTCTTGGCCGGCTTGTCCGCCTTGGTCGTCTTGTCCGATGCGCTCTTGGGAGATGGATTCTCTTTGGCCATCATCGAGTCCTTATGCGTCGACCTGTTCGTCGTTCGACTTGAACACGCGGACCTTGCGCCCGTCGGCGAGGGCCTTCACCCCGATGCGGTCGCCTTTCTGCGTTGCCGGATTGAACAGCGCGATGTTGGATACGTGGATCGGCATGTCCTTGTCGACGATGCCGCCCTGGACACCTTTCATCGGATTCGGCCGGGTGTGCCGCTTGACGCGGTTCACGCCCTCGACGACCAGGTGCTGCGCGTCGACGCGGCGCAACACGGTCCCGCGTTTGCCCTTGTCGCGACCAGCGATCACGATCACCTCGTCGCCCTTGCGGATACGTTGCATGACGGTTTCCTCGAATCCTCTAGAGCACTTCCGGGGCGAGCGAAACGATCTTCATGAAGCGCTCGCTGCGCAGTTCGCGCGTCACCGGGCCGAAGATCCGGGTACCGATCGGCTCGAACTTGTTCGTCAGCAGCACCGCCGCGTTCGAATCGAAGCGCACCAGCGAACCGTCTGCGCGGCGCACGCCTTTCGCCGTGCGCACCACGACGGCGTGGTAGATCTCACCCTTCTTGACGCGCCCGCGCGGCGCGGCATCCTTGACGCTCACCTTGATCACGTCGCCGATGCCGGCGTAGCGGCGTTTCGAGCCGCCCAGCACCTTGATGCACATCACCGCGCGCGCGCCGGTATTGTCGGCAACGTCCAATATGGACTGCATCTGAATCATGATTCGTTCTCCGCCCAACTTGTTCCGCGTCGCGGTGTCGCCCGGCGACCGACTGATCGTTCGCTAGGCTGAACCGTCCCGACGCGGCCAGTATTGGATCCCGTCTGGGAGTCGCGCACCGTGCAAGTGCCAGGTGCGTGGAAAGCTTTGAATTTTAACTGACTACTTCGTCCCCGAGCAAGCGCTCCCCGCCCGAAACCCCTCAAACGCTCTTCGCCTTCCGGAGCAGGCGGGCAACCCGCCACGACTTGGTCTTGGACAGCGGCCGGGTTTCGACGATTTCGACCCAATCGCCCTCTGCAACCTCGGGGGCCTCACTGTGCGCGTGGTACTTCTTCGAGCGCTTCATAAACTTGCCCAGCGTCGCGTGCTTGACGCGACGTTCGACAAGGACCGTGACCGTCTTCTGCATCTTGTCGCTGACGACTCGGCCGATGAGCATCCGCGGCTTTTTTACCGGAGCGTCGGCCTGCTGCGCGGTGTTCATTTGGGCGATTTCTCCTTCATAACCGTGCGTACGCGGGCAATGTCGCGGCGCACCTTTTTCATCTGGCTGGTGTTTGTCAATTGCTGCGTCGCGACCTGCATGCGCAGGCTGAACTGGGCCTTGAGCAGGTCGTTCAATTCGCTCTTCAGCTCGTCGTCGTTCTTGGCGCGTAGTTCACTGGCTTTCATGGTTCACCCCAGCATGCGATGCACAAATGCGGTGCGGAAGGGCAGCTTGGCTGCAGCCAGTGCGAACGCCTCCCGGGCAAGCGCCTCGGTAACGCCGTCCATTTCATACAGAACCTTGCCCGGCTGGATCTCCGACACGAAATATTCCACGGTGCCCTTGCCTTTGCCCATGCGGACCTCCGCGGGTTTCTGTGAGACCGGCTTGTCCGGGAACACGCGGATCCAGATGCGTCCGCCGCGCTTGATGTGACGCGTCATCGCCCGCCGCGCGGCTTCGATCTGACGCGCAGTAATGCGGCCGCGGCTCAGCGCCTTGAGGCCGTATTCACCGAAGGACACCTTGTTCCCGCGCGTGGCCACGCCGGTGTTGCGGCCTTTTT
Organism: Betaproteobacteria bacterium; assembly: GCA_022340705.1. Lineage (GTDB taxonomy): Bacteria > Pseudomonadota > Gammaproteobacteria > Burkholderiales > SG8-39 > SG8-39. The sequence goes on along the minus strand of JAJDNJ010000207.1, from coordinate 4,726 downwards.
GCTGCTTGCGGTACTTCATGCGTGCAGGTTGCAGCATGACTTACTCCTTCTTCTCGCCGCCTTCGCCGCCGGTGTCGTCCTTGACGACCTTGCGACTGCGCTTGACCGTAGTTTTCGGCTTGGCGGCCGATGTCTTCGGCTTTGCGGCCCCGGCCTCGGCAGAGGCCGTCTTGCGGGTGCTGCGCCGCGCCGCGGGCTTCTTGGCGCTTTCTTCGCCCGCTGCCGCCGGCGCCTTGGCCGCTGCGCGCCTCGCCCCCGCCTTGGGCGCGGGCTTCTTGGCGCGCTTGGCCGGCGCGGGCTCCTCGGGCTGCGGCACGGCCACGGCCGGTGCCATCGCCGCCTGCAACTCGCTGCGCGGCATGACCTCGCCCTTGTAGACCCACACCTTGATGCCGATCACGCCGTAGGTGGTTTTGGCCTCGCTGAAGCCGTAATCGATGTCCGCGCGCAGCGTATGCAGCGGGACACGCCCCTCGCGATACCACTCGCGGCGCGCGATCTCCTGCCCGTTCAGGCGCCCCGAGCTCATGATCTTCACGCCCTGGGCACCGAGCCGCACCGCGTTCTGCAGCGCGCGCTTCATCGCGCGGCGGAACATGATGCGCTTCTCGAGCTGCTGCGCGATCGAATCGGCGATCAGCTGCGCGTCGGTCTCAGGCTTGCGGACTTCCTCGATGTTGACGTGGACCTGATTCACGCCCATCAGGTGCCGCAGTTGCGCCTTGAGCGATTCGATCTCCTCGCCCTTCTTGCCGATCACCACGCCGGGACGCGCGGAGAAGATCGTGATGCGCGCGTCCTTCGCCGGCCGCTCGATCAGCACGCGGCTGACCGACGCATGCGAAAGCTTCTTCTTGAGGAACGAGCGCACCATGATGTCCTCGGCCAGCATTGGCGCGAAGCTGCGGCTGTTCGCGTACCAGCGCGAGGTCCAGCCGCGATTGACCGCGAGTCGAAAGCCGATCGGGTTGATTTTTTGTCCCATACGCGCCTCTTTAGTCGCCCACCGTGATGTAGATGTGGCAAGTGTGTTTCAGAATGCGGGCGCCACGCCCCTTCGCGCGCGCCTGAAAGCGCTTGAGGAACTGGCCGCGCTCGACGTGAATCCGCTTCACGCTGAGCGCGTCGATGTCCGCACCGTCGTTATGCTCCGCGTTCGCGATCGCCGATTCGAGCGCCTTCTTGATGATCACGGCGCCTTTCTTTGGCGAGAACGACAGGATGTTGAGCGCCTTGTCTACCGGCTTGCCGCGAATGAGGTCGGCGACCAGCCGGCCTTTCTGCGCCGACAGCCGCACGCCCCGCACTACCGCCCGAGTCTCCATGTCCATCTCCTTACTTGGGCGCCGCACCGGGGGCTGCTGCCGCGGTCTTCTTGCCCGCCGAGTGGCCCTTGAACACGCGCGTCAGGGCGAACTCACCGAGCTTGTGTCCGACCATGTTCTCGGTGATATACACCGGGATGTGCTGCTTGCCGTTATGCACGGCGAGCGTCAGACCGACGAACTCGGGCACGATCGTCGAGCGTCGCGACCAAGTTTTGATCGGCCGCTTGTCGTTCGTGTCACGTGCCTTGCTCACTTTGTTGAGCAGGTGAAGGTCCACGAAGGGACCCTTCTTGATTGATCGAGCCATGGTTGCGCTCCGTTCGTTACGAACCCGTGCGCTTGCGCTGGCGCGCACGCACGATCATGTTCTGCGTCCGCTTGTTGCGACGCGTCTTGTAGCCCTTGGTCTGCACTCCCCAGGGGGACACCGGTGGTCCCGCCGACGCGGTGCGGCCCTCGCCGCCGCCGTGCGGGTGGTCGATCGGGTTCATCGCCACGCCACGCACGGTCGGCCGCACGCCCCGCCAGCGCCTACGCCCTGCCTTGCCGATCGACTCGAGGTTGTGCTCCTCGTTACCCACTTCGCCGATCGTTGCGCGGCATTCGACATGCACCTTGCGGATCTCTCCGGAACGCATGCGCAGCTGCGCATAGGTTCCCTCACGCGCAAGCAGCTGAGCGCTCGCGCCAGCCGAACGCGCGAGCTGCGCTCCCTTGCCGGGACGCATCTCGATGCAGTGAATCGTGGTGCCGACCGGGATGTTGCGCAGGGGCATCGAATTGCCCGCCTTGATCGGCGCCTCGGCGCCGGACAGCAGCTCGGCGCCCGCCGTCACGCCGCGCGGCGCGATGACGTAGCGCCGCTCGCCGTCGGCGTACAGGAGCAGCGCCAGATGCGCGCTACGGTTCGGGTCGTACTCCAGGCGCTCGACGCGTGCCGGCACGCCGTCCTTGTTGCGCTTAAAGTCGACCAGGCGGTAGTGCTGCTTCTGCTGGCCGCCCTTGTGACGCATCGTGATGCGCCCAGCGTTGTTGCGCCCGTCGGTCTTCTTCTGCGGCACGACGAGCGGCGCGTGCGGCCGGCCCTTGTGCAGCTCGGGGTTGACGACCTTCACCAGGGCGCGGCGCCCGGGCGAAGTCGGTTTGACTTTGATCAGCGGCATAAGCGTTGTCCCGTTACTCGACCGACGCGAAGTTGATTTCCTGCCCCGGCGCGAGGCAGACATAGGCCTTGCGCCAGTTGCGCCGGCGACCGATCGTGCGTCCGAAGCGCTTCTCCTTGCCCTTCACATTCGCGACCTTGACCGCGGACACCTTGACCTTGAACAGCAGCTCAACGGCGGCCTTGATCTCGGGCTTGGTCGCCGCGTCCGCAACGCGGAAGACGACCTGATTCGCCTTGTCCCCGATCATCGTGCTCTTTTCGGAAACGACCGGCGCGAGCAGAACGGTCATCAGCTGCTCCGGCAGGTATTTCTTGGTTGCCGTCATCCCAGCATCTCCTCGAGCTGCGCGACCGCGGCCCGCGTCAGCAGCACGTTCGGGAAGCGCACCAGCGCCACCGGATTCGTGTGCCGCGCCGCGATCACTAACACGTTCGGCAGATTGCGCGCCGAAAGCATCAGGTTCTGGTCCACCTCATCCGTGATCACCAGCAGCTGGTCGAAGCCCATTGACTTGACCTTCTGCGCGAGAAGCTTGGTCTTCGGCGCATCGACGTGGAACTCGTCCACCACGCGGATGCGATCGTCCTTCGCGAGCTGCGAGAGGATCGAAGTCATGCCCACGCGGTACATCTTGCGGTTGACCTTCTGCGAGAAGTTCTCGTCCGGGCTCGACGCGAAAATCTTGCCCCCGCCACGCCACAGCGGGCTCGAGGCACGCCCTGCGCGCGCGCGCCCGGTGCCCTTCTGGCGCCAGGGCTTGCGTGTCGACTTGGCGACGTCGCCGCGCTCTTTCTGTTTGCGCGTTCCGTGGCGCGCGTTCGCCTGATAGGCGATCACCACCTGATGCACCAGGGCGTCGTTGACGTCGCGCCCGAACAGCGTGTCGGGAGCGCTGAACGTTCCCGCGGAGCCGCCTTCCTTGATCATCTTGAGATCCATGGCGCCCCCTGCTAGCCCTTGACCGCCGGGCGCACGATCACGTCCCCGCCGCTCGCGCCAGGCACCGCGCCGCGCACGAGCAGCAGCTGGCGCTCGGCGTCGACGCGCACCACCACCAGGTTCTGTGTCGAGCGACGCACGTTGCCCAGATGCCCCGCCATGCGCTTGCCAGGAAACACCCGCCCGGGATCCTGGTTCTGTCCGGTCGAACCCGGCGCCCGGTGCGAAATCGAGTTGCCGTGGCTCGCGCGCTGCGAGGAAAAGTTGTGACGCTTGATCACGCCGGCGTAGCCCTTGCCCTTGGTGACGCCGGCCACATCGACTTTTTGTCCGACCTTGAATAGTTCGACGCCGAGCTTTCCGCCCACTTTGAGCTCGGCGAGCTGCTTCGAATCGGCGCGGAACTCGCGCAGTATGTGACCGGCCTCGACGCCGGCCTTGGCCAGGTGGCCTGCGAGCGGCTTGCGCACGCGGCTCGCGCGGCGCTTGCCAAAGGTCACCTGCACGGCGGCGTAGCCGTCTCGCTCCGGCGTCTTGATTTGCGTGATCCGGTTGTCGGACACGTCGAGCACCGTCACCGGCAGGGCATCGCCCTCGTCGGTGAAGATACGCGTCATGCCGACCTTGCGGCCGACAAGCCCTATCGTCATTTTGTTCACCTCGCTTGAGGCGCCGGCTGCAATTGGCCGGCTTTCATTTGTCACGTCCTCCGCGGGGCGGAGGTCCTGCGCGCCGACTTAAAAGGCGCCGGCGCAGAAAAAGGTGCTGCCTGTACTACTTGACCTTGATCTCGACGTCGACGCCGGCGGGAAGATCGAGCTTCATGAGCGCGTCCACCGTCTTGTCGGTCGGGTCGATAATGTCCATCAGTCGCAGATGCGTGCGCATCTCGAGCTGGTCGCGCGAGGCCTTGTCGACGTGCGGCGAGCGCAGCAGGTCAAAACGCTGCTTGCGCGTCGGCAGCGGCACCGGGCCGCGCACCACTGCACCGGTGCGCTTCGCGGTATCAACGATCTCGAGCGCCGACTGGTCGATCAGGCGGTAGTCGAATGCCTTCAGTCGGATGCGGATTCTCTGGCTTTCCATGTCCGTTCTCGATTTCGTCCCTGGTCCGGGTCCTTCGCTAGGTCTGGTTGCTCGTGCTGCGCTTTGTTACTCGATGACCTTGGCCACGACGCCGGCGCCGACCGTGCGTCCGCCCTCGCGGATCGCAAAGCGCAGCCCCTGCTCCATCGCGATCGGCGCAATCAGCGCCACCGTCATCGCAATGTTGTCGCCCGGCATCACCATCTC
>JAJDNJ010000205.1 GCA_022340705.1 Betaproteobacteria bacterium | reverse complement strand
GCAAAAGGAAATACAACAGCGCGGCGCACACGGCGAGAACAAGAAGCATTGGTCAAAATAGCTGCCTGGGATTTTGTGCAATCTGGACGAGAACATTCGCGCCAATCCAGGCCGGTCCGATGGCGAAGAAACAAAAAGCGCAGCCGGCGAACCACCTGCATGCACCGGCAAACCATCGCTCGTTCATTCAGGGCGCCTAACTACAAATAGTCTGCATTTCTGCGATATATCACGACCATCGCGCAGCGCCAATCCCATATATACAAGCACCTGCGGCCTCGCATGCAGTGTTATCCGGCAGAGCATATGTAGCCGCAACGGCGCCCCGGTCTCGGCTCGCCGCACGAGTGACAGCTAAGGGACGTAAGCCGCCAATGACGCCATCCCGGTAGCGGTCATTCGCGACCGACGTTCAAACCCTCGCCGCCGAAGCCTCGGTCCCGGTCAGCAATTCGAGGTTGGCGAGCCCGGCGGCGATCGGCAGCGTCGGTGCCGGCCGGAGGGCATTGCCCGGCCTCCGCGCGTCGCGTCGCAAGACCCTCAGTGCGCCGCGTCGGACCCGCGCTCGGCCGCCCGGTGCTCCGGCGCACCCGCATCCAGCACCTCGACCGCCGTCGCGTAGCGTCGGATACCCGGCAACGCGCTGAAGCCGTGCGCAAAAATGCTGAGCAGCACGGTCGCCATGACAGCCAGCCGGATGGTCGATTCGCCCGGCAAATGCACCTGCTCCTCGAGATAGACCAGAGCGAGCACGATGGACGCGAGCCCGCGCGGGCCGAACCAGCCGATGAACAGCACGCTCGCGCGGCTCAGACCGGTGCCGCGCAGCGCGATCGCCACCGGCAGCATGCGGATCAGCGTCAGGCTGAGAACCGCGTAGAGCGCAATGGGGAGGGTGAAGTCCATCAAGACGCTCGCGGTGAGCACGCCAAACAGGAAGAAGATGAAGTAATCGAACAGCTGTCCCCAGTCCTCGGCGAACTCTACGCTGTGCCGGCCGATCTCGCGGAACCCCAGCTGCGCTGCCAGCCCGGCGACGAACGCGGCGATGAACATGCTCGCGCCGCTTGCCTCCGAAATGAGCACGCAGGCGAAGGGCAGCGCCACGACGCCGAGCTGCGTCCGCGGTTCGGCCATCCATTCCCTGCGGCGGGCGAGCGCGAGCAGCCAGCCGCCCGCGAGGCCGACGCCGAGGCCAATCAGCAGCCCATAGCCAAGCTGCTCGCCGAGAAAGCGCAGCAGGATCCCCTGCCCCAGAACGCCCTGGCCCTCGACCTCCGCAAGGGCGATGAAGAACAGCAGGAAGGGCACCGAGAGCCCGTCGTTCAGGCCGGCCTCCACGTTCAACGCCTGGCGTATCCGTTGCGGGACGCGCGGGCTGTTGACGATGACCTGCCCGAGACCGGCATCGGTCGGTGCGAGTATCGCGGTGAGGATTCCCGCTTCCCACCAGCTGAGGTCGCCGAAAACCACCATCGCGCACAGCGCGCCGAGCAGAAGCGTCAGCAGCATCCCCGTGCTGAGCAGTCGCATCGGCAGGTTGGCCGCGCCCGCCAGCATGCGCGGCGCGATCCGCGCGGCGTCGGTGAACAGCGTCATCACCAGGCCCAGCTCGGCAATCAGCAGAAACCCGGCGCGGTCGAGCGCCAGCTCGGTCGATTCCGCTGGCACGAGTGCCATCAACATGCCGCCGACGGTAAACAGGATCGGCGCGGTGACAACGGTTCGCTCGAGCCGCCGGGACAGCAGGCTGTAGACGAAAACCAGCGCGACGAACGCAGCGATCAGGACCATGCGTCCGCTTTCCGTGCCATGCTCTTCAGCCTTTCGCCGCCCAGGCCTCGATCTCGATCAGCATGTCAGGGCTCGCCAGCCCGGCGACGATCAGCAGCGTCGATGCCGGCCGCGTGGCATCGCCCAGTACCCGGGCGCGCGCCGCGCGGTAATCCGCAATGAGCCGCGCATCGGTGAGGAACACGGTGAGCTTGACCAGGTCCTGCTTGCGCATGCCGTTCTCGCGCAGGCAGGCGAGGACGTTGCGAAACGCCTGCTCGGCCTGGCGGCGGATGCCCTTCGCGAGCACGCCCCTCGGATTGATGCCCACCTGGCCCGCGACGGCGACCCAGCGCGCGCTCGGCGGCACGTTAACGGTGTGGCTGTAGGCACCGACCGGGGCGTGAACGGATTTCGGATTGAGCGTTTTGTTCATGCGGTCTCCTGGTTCGTCTGGTTCGGCACGCGCTAGCTTAGCCGGACTCGGCCGCCGGATCGTTGAGGGGCTTCGCCCAGCGCATTGTCTTGTAGTCGAAATCCCGCTCGATGGTGGGTTTGACGATCTGAAAGTACGGCGAGACGTCGAAGTCCCGCGGCGTGTACAGGCTGTAGTGGCGGATGTGCTGCAGCTCGCCGATCAGGGTCTCGCCCTTTGCAACGCCCTCGACGAACACGCTGCTGACCAGAGGCAGGATCGGATAGCGCACGGCCTGGAAGGCCTGCGCGATCAGCGTCGAACAGATCGCGCGGGTCGGATCGCCCGAGCCGATCGCCAGCATGCGCCTGCGCCAGCGCACCGGCACCGGCGGCTGGGGCAGCAGGTAGCGCATCAGGTCGATGACGTTTCGCAGGTCGTAATGCTTGCCCAGGCTTTCGATCATGTACTCGACCACGGCGCGGCAATCGTCCGGGGCCAGTCCCACTGCGCGACAGATACGCGTGTTGAATGTCGCGTACTTGGCGAGCGGCACCGCGACCACGCCGCGCTGCAGATCGGCTTCGATCAGCGCGCCCGCGGGCGCGCCCTGCCGGATCTCCATCAGGGCGTCGCCCACGTACAGCGCCGCGTGCGACCAGGTCGATTGAGTCAGGTACTTGATCGCCAGGCTGAGGCGGCTCCTGCCCTCCACCAGCAGCACGTCGCCCGGCCGCAAACAGGCGTGCAGCGATGCGGGGTCGACCGCGTCGAAAGGCGGCGGATGCGACAGCGGCTTCTCGAGGAAGCGGGCGAGCAGCAGGCCGATGCGGTTCATGCGCGACGCCTCATCGAACGGATCCTCGAATCACGATTCCACTTCGTTTCAATGTTCGCATCGAAACCGGCTTAGGGCATGGCGCTGAAGCGCGCGCGAAAGCCCGGCGTCATCCAGACGCTGCCGTCGGCGTCGACGATCAGCCCTTCGATCCGCGGATTGTCGGTCAGCCAGCGTACGCCGTCGGGTTTGCCGCGCACCATGATCGCCACGCCGAGCCCGTTGACGTCTTCGAGCCGCTCGCCGGTGAGGGTCACGCCGCGCGGCCCGCGCGCCGGGTAGCCGGTGCGCGGATCGAGGATGTGGTGGTAGCGCCGCCCGTCGCGCACGAACGCGCGCTCGTAATCGCCCGAGGTCACCACGAATCCGCGCCCGAGGGCAAGCACGCCGAGCAGCGCCTCGGGCGCGCGCGGGTCGCGCACTCCGATGCGCCAGGGGCGCGCGGCGTCGCCGCCGACGACCTCGACGTCGCCTCCGCCATTGACCATCGCGCGCGCGATGCCGTGGCTGCGCAGCACGGCGATGCCGGCGTGCACGATATACAGCTTTGCAATTCCGCCCAGGTCGATGCGCATCCCGCGCTCCGTCAGAAACGCGGTGCGTGCGCGTGCGTCGAGGCGCAGCTTGTGCCAGCCGACCAGCGGCAGCCGGGCGGCGATCGCGGCGGGTGACGGCATGCGCGGATCGTCGGCCCGAAAACGCCAGCCGCGGATCGACGCCACGGTGACATCGAACGCGCCATCGCTGCGCGCCGACAACGCCTGCGCCATCGAAAGCACCGCGATCAGCTCGGGCGGACATGGCACCGCTCGCAGGCCTGCGGCGTCGTTGATCGCGCTCACCACACTCGCCGGATCGTAGTGATTCATCATGTCCGAGAGGCGCTGCATCTCGCGGTAGGCCGCGTCGATCGCGCGATGCGCGGCGGCCTCCCCGCCCGGGCCGGGCTCGAGTGCGACCTCGACCAGCGTGCCCATCAGCGGGCGCGCCTCGCGCAGAGGTCCGGCGCTCGCGCCCACCGCGAAGGCAAGCAGCGCCGCGGACAACCAGAACCATCGAAGACCCTTTGCCGCCATTGCGGACATCATATCGGGCGCGCGGCACGGGCCGGACTTGATCCGGGTCAATGCGGCGCAGCCCGCCCTGGCTGAAAAGGTCGCAATGCACCGTCTCGTCCGCAGCGTCGTCCGCGCGCTCCTCGCGCTGGCGCTGTTCGTCCCGGTATTGGCAGGCGCCGCGGAGCAGAATCAGAACATTGCCGAGCGCTATCCGCAGGCGAAGAGCTTCTTTCCCCAGGCAACGCGCTTCGGCGCGCTCGAAGGCGAGCCGCGCGCGGCACCGGTGTTTCGCGACGATCGTCTGATCGGCTACCTGTTCCTCACCGCGGACCTGGTGCGCATTCCGGCGTACTCGGGAGAGCCGATCAACACGCTCGTCGGTTTTGACCTCCAGGGACGCATCACCGGCATCGCGATCGTCGAGCACCAGGAACCGATTCTCGCGGTCGGCATCAGCGAACAGCGCCTGCACGCCTTCGCCGACCAGTACCGCGGCAAGAGCGTGTTCGACCGCGTCACCGTCGGCGCGGCGCGCCCGGGCTACGTCGCAGTCGACACGATCTCGGGCGCAACGATCACGGTGATGGTGCTCAACCAGACGATCATGAGCGCGGCGCGGCGCGTCGCCGCCTCGCGCGGGCTGACGCCCGGGGGACCGCCGCCGAGTGCGGTACCGCCGGCACCGAAACCGGAGCCGGTAATGAAGACCGCGCCGATCCAGACGACGCCCGACGAGCCGCTCTGGGTCGCGGTCTGGCAGGCGCGCGTGTTCGAGATCGTCGTGCTGGTCATCGGCCTGGGGACGCTGATGGGCATCCTGCTGTTCCAGGACGCGCTCGCGCGCCACCCCAACTTCCTCGTCGTCGTGCGGCGCGCCTTCCTGGCCTACACGGTCATCTTCATCGGCTGGTACGCGCTCGCACAGCTCTCGATCGTGCAGGTGCTCACCTTCGCGCACGCGGCGATGAGCGGCTTTCGCTGGGAGACCTTCCTTATCGACCCGATGTTGTTCCTGCTGTGGAGCTTCGTCGCGATGACGCTGCTGCTCTGGGGGCGCGGGGTGTACTGCGGCTGGCTCTGCCCCTTCGGCGCGCTGCAGGAGCTGATCAACCAGGGCGCGCAGAAGCTCAAGCTCAAGCAGCACGAGTTCAGCGACGTGGTGCACGAGCGCCTGCTCGGCGTGAAGGTGCTCGTGCTCGTCGCGCTGTTCGGCCTCTCGCTGCAGTCGATGGGTGAAGCGGTGCGCTACGCCGAGATCGAGCCGTTCAAGACCGCGATCACGCTGCGCTTCGACCGCGCCTGGCCCTTCGTGCTATACGCCGGCGGGCTCCTCCTGGTCTCCGCGTTCAACCGCAAGTTCTTCTGCAAGTACCTCTGCCCGCTCGGCGCCGCGCTCATGTTCCCCGGGCGTTTCCGCATCTTCGACTGGCTGCGCCGGCGCAAGGAATGCGGCAGGCCCTGCCAGACCTGCGCCAACCAGTGCGAGGTGCGCGCGATCCGCCCGACGGGCGAGATCAACGCCAACGAGTGCCATTACTGCCTCGACTGCCAGGTCACCTACTACAACGACCGCAAGTGCATGCCGCTGATCGAGCGGCGCGAGAAGCGCGAGCGGCGCCGCTCGCCCGTCCCGAGCGTGCCCGCCGAGGGCTCCGGCGCGCCGGCAGGCGGCCAATCCTGAGGCCTTGTCGAGGGGCCGCCCCTCCGATCTATAGGGGCTTGATCCAGGTTAAGTACCGCCCCGGAGGGGTTGCCTAGATTGGACGCCGAGTCAATTCGCCTCGAAAAGGGATCTGTCATGCGTACGCACACGCACCACCTCAAGGCCATTCCGCTCGCCGTCGCCATGGCGCTCGCATTTGGCACGGTCCACGCGCAATCCAAGGACAAGCCGGTTCACCCGGGCACACCCAAGGAAGAGCTGATGTACAAGGGCGCCCCGGTGCCGATCAAGCCCGGCGAGGCGCCCGACGTGTCGAGCCCGAAGGCACCGGCGATGACCAAGGAGGAGTTCGACGTCGCCAAGAAGATCTACTTCGAGCGCTGCGCCGGCTGCCACGGCGTTCTGCGCAAGGGCGCGACCGGCAAGCCGCTCACGCCGGACATCACCCAGGCGCGTGGCACCGACTACCTCAAGGTGTTCATCAACTACGGCTCGCCGGCGGGCATGCCGAACTGGGGCACCTCGGGCGAACTGACCGAGCAGCAGGTCGACATCATGGCGCGCTTCCTGCAGCAGCCGCCTCCGGTGCCGCCCGAGTTCGGGATGGCCGAGATGAAGGCGACCTGGAAGGTGATCGTGCCGCCCGAGGACCGGCCGAAGAAGAAGATGAACAAGGTCAACCTGCAGAACCTGTTCTCGGTCACCCTGCGCGACACCGGGCAGGTGGCGCTGATCGACGGCGACACGAAGCAGATCGTCAACATCGTCGACACCGGCTACGCGGTGCACATCTCGCGCCTGTCGTCGTCCGGACGCTACCTGTACGTGATCGGGCGCGACGCCCAGGTCAACCTGATCGACCTTTGGATGGAGAAGCCCAACAATGTCGCGGTGATCAAAGTCGGGCTGGAGGCGCGCTCGGTCGACACCTCGAAGTACAAGGGCTGGGAGGACAAGTACGCGATCGCCGGATCGTACTGGCCGCCGCAGTACACCATCATGAAGGGCGACACGCTCGAGCCGCTGAAGATCGTGTCCACCCGCGGCATGATCGTCGGCACGCAGGAGTACCACCCCGAGCCGCGCGTCGCCTCGATCGTGTCCTCGCACTTCCACCCCGAGTTCGTGGTGAACGTGAAGGAGACCGGCAAGACGCTGATGGTCGACTACTCGGACATCAACAACCTCAAGGTCACCTCGATCGACACCGCGCGCTTCCTGCATGACGGCGGCTGGGACGCGACCAAGCGCTACTTCCTGGTGGCGGCAAACCAGTCGCACAAGATTGCGGTGATCGACGCCAAGGACGACAAGCTGGTCAAGCTGGTCGAGGTCGGCAAGATCCCGCACCCGGGGCGCGGCGCGAACTGGAAGGATCCGAAATACGGCGCGGTCTGGGCGACCGGCCACCTCGGCGACGACACGATCGCAGTGATCAGCACCGACCCGAAGAGCAAGAACGCCTGGAAGGTGGTGCGCACACTGAAAGGCCAGGGCGGCGGGAACCTGTTCATCAAGACGCACCCGAAGTCGGGCCACCTCTACGTCGACACGCCGCTCAACCCGGACCCGAAGATCAGCCAGACGGTTGCGGTGTTCGACCTGAAGAACCTAGACAAGCCCTACCAGGTGCTGCCAATCGCCGAATGGGCAGGACTCGGCGAGGGCCCGAAGCGCGTCGTCCAGCCCGAGTACAACAAGGCCGGCAACGAGGTTTGGTTCTCGGTGTGGAGCGGCAAGGAGCAGGAGTCCGCGCTCGTGGTACTCGACGACAAGACCCTAAAAGTGAAAAAGGTCATTAAAGACAAGCGCCTGGTGACGCCGACGGGCAAGTTCAACGTTTATAATACGCAGCACGATATCTACTGAGCCCCCTGCGGGCCCGGGCGCCGCCCCGTCAACCGGGGCGGCGTTTCATGCGTTAAATAGCCGTTGAACCGCATTGACTGAGAAAGGAGTCTCGATGCACAAGCGCACTGTCCTCGCAGCCGCCCTGGCGGCCGGCGTTCTCGCGGCGCCCGTCGCGCAGGCCGATCTGGCGATGGCGAAAAAGTACAACTGCACCGCCTGCCACCAGGTCGACAAGAAGGTCGTCGGCCCGGCGTACAAGGATGTGGCGAAAAAGTACAAGGGTCAGGCCGGCGCTGAGGCCAAACTGATCGAGAAGGTAAAGAAGGGCGGCTCGGGAGTCTGGGGCCCGGTGCCGATGCCGCCCAACGCGGCGGTACCCGACGGCGACGTCAAGAAGCTGGTCGAGTGGATTCTCTCGATGTAGCTGCGCGCCGCAGTTCGGACGCAGAAAAGAAAGGCCGGGGCGACCCGGCCTTTTTTTGTCTTTAGCCCGCGCTCAGCGATTCGGGAACTCAGGCGCGTCGCTGCCGCGCAGCCGCGCGAGGTCACGGATCCGCACCAGGCGCCCCTCGACCTCGATCAGGCCGCTCGCCGCGAGATCGTGCAGGATGCGCGAGAAATGCTCGGGCGTCATGTTGAGGCGCGAGGCGATCACGCTCTTGCCGGGCGTGAGGCTCACTTCCACCGCGCCCTCGGACAGCCCGTCGGGCACGTCGCGCAGCAGATAGCCGATCACCCGCTCGGCGCCCGAGCGCAGGGTGTAGGCCTCGACGTCGCGCACCAGGCCGTGGAGCTTCCTCGACAGGCCCGAGAGCATGCGGCGCGCGAAGCCCGGGTCGCGCTCGAGCTCCTCGAGCACGGTACGTTTGCCGACGTGCAGTAGCATGCTGTCGGCGAGCGCCTGCGCCGTGACGATGTAGGGCTTGTCGAGAAACATCAGCGCCTCGCCGAAGCTCGAGCCGGGGCGCACGATCTCGACCACCTTCTCGACGCCCTGCGGCGAGGTGAAGCCGAGCTTCACCTGGCCGAAGACCACGACGTGGAAGCCGACGCAGGGATCGCCGGTGCGGAACACGACATCGCCCTTGGCGAGATGATGAACCTGGGTGCCCGCCGCGACGCGATCGAGCTCGGGCGGGCTCATCTCGCTGAACATCGGCAGTTTGGCGAGAAAGGCCTGCGTCTTGATCGCGGGCGCCCGCCCGCGGCGCTGCGGCAGGCCGTCGCTGGGATCGTTCATGGCGCTAGTGGCTCGTGCCTTCGCTGCGCGTGATCTTGTTGTGCACGTTGTACTTGCCCGAGGGCTTTTTCATCGGCAAGCGCTTGACCTCCTTCAAGCTCGCCGAATCGTACACCACGAGCGCCCCGTCCATCTCCCAGATGCTCGCCAGCGCGTACCGCCCGTCGGCGGTGAACTCGACATGGGCTGCGACTTTGCCGGGCGCGGGACGCAGCTCGGCGACGATCTCGAGGGTCTGCTTATCGATCACGGTGAGCGTGTCGTGCTGCGGGCTGTTGAACGAGTCGGTCCAGGCATAGCGCGAATTTTCGTGGCTGCGCAGGAAAAATCCGGGGCCCGGCGTGCGGATCTCCTTCACCACCTTCCAGTTCGTGGTGTCGATCACGCTCACGATCGGCGCCTTGAGGTTCGGCGTCGCCAGCACCTGCCGCCCCTGCCACTGCCAGGTAATCCCCGAGCCGAGATGCGGCAGCCCCGGCAGGTCGATCGACCGGATCGTGCGCTTGACGTGCAGGTTGACCACCTGGCCGCGCTTCGCGCCACGCGCGGCGCCCACCAGGTTCGAGTAAGCCGGGTCGAAAAAGAAGTCGTCGAGGTAATCGTCGACTTCGATCACGCGCACCGGAAAGGGGCCGGTTTCAGCCACGCCTTCCTTGTAGCGGTAGTCGTGCACGAGGCCCTTGTACACCGGCTCGGCATTCGCAGCGTAGGGGATCTCCCAGATTTCCTTCACGTCCTTGAGCGCGGCGATGAAGCTGCCGCGTGGCGCTGCGTCGTACACCGCCGACACGCGCGAGCTCTTGCCGTGTCGATCGCGGGCCTCGATGACCTTGAGTGGCTCGAGCGTCGCGGCATCGAGCGCGACCAGCGTATGCGGCAGGTAGTTCGCCACCATCACGAAGCGGCCGTCCGACGAGACCGCGATGTTGCGCGTGTTGATGCCCGCGCGGATCTCGCTCACCATGCGCAGGTTATACAGATCGTATTTCGAGACCCAGCCGTCGCGCGAGCCGAAATAGACATAGCGCCCGTCGGGCGAGAACTTGGGCCCGCCGTGCAGGGCGTAGCGCGTCGGAAAGCGCGCGATCGGCTCGAAGCGGTCACCGTCGAGGATCGTGGCGTGGTGATCGCCGGTCTCAACAACGACGAACAGGTTCATCGGATCGGCGTCGAACACCGCTCGGTCGGAATCCGGCCGGACCGGCGGATGCACCACGCGCGAGGCGCGCATGTCGGCCAGGCTCCACTGTGGCGCCTGCGCGGGCGGGGTGTAGACATATTCGGCAAGTGCGCGAATCTCATCGGCCGAGAGCTTGTCGGCGAAGCCCTGCATTTGCGTCGCGATCCGCCCCTTGGCGATGACCTCGACCGCCGCTGCGCGGCGCAGACGCAGCAGGTTTTCCGGCAGCAGCGCGGGCCCGGTTGCCCCGAGACGGGTCGGCCCGTGGCAGACCGCGCAGTGCTGCGCGTACAGCGCCTCGGCCGGCGGCGCAGCGCGCGCGGTGATCGGCGCCAGCGCGAGCAGCGCGAGCGTCAGGCCGAGCGTACCCACGTCACGCCCTTGCCGCGATAGGGCAGAACCGGGACGCGCTCAGCGCCTCCGGTGACGCCGATTTCCTCGTCGGTCAGGTAGCAGCCCGGGTCTTCTTCCCAGGCATCGCCGGTGAGCTGCAGCGCGCGCACGCGGGTGTTGCCGCCGCAGATGTCGAAATGCGCGCAGGCCGCACAGCGCCCCTTGACCGCGCGCGGGCGCTGTTTCAGCCCGGCCATGATCGGGTCGCTGCGGTCCTGCCAGATCTCGGAGAACGGGCGCTCGCGCACGTTGCCGAGCGTGTAGTTCCACCACATCGTGTCCGGATGGACGTTGCCCAGGTTGTCGATGTTGGCCACGTTGACACCCGAGGCATTGCCGCCCCATTCGGCAAGCTTGGCGCGAATGTGCGCTTCGCGCTCGGGCAGGCGCTTGCGCGCCCAGAGCAGCAGGTAGGCCCCGTCGGCATCGTTGTTGCCAGTGACGATCTCCTTCGCCAGCCCGCGGCGCTGATACTCCCAGGCGGTATCGAACAGAGAATCCATCGCGCGCCGCGTGGTCTGGAAGTGCGCGTCGGTGCCGCGGTTCTTGTTGCCGCGCCCGGCGTAGTTGAGATGCGAGAGGTAGAACTTGTCGATCGCCTCCGCCTCGGCGAGCGCGAGCAGGCGCGGCAGGTCGGCTGCGTTGTCCTGCGTGAGGGTGAATCGCAAGCCCACCTTCACACCGCGCGCGCGGCAGTGGCGCAGCCCGGCGAGCGAGGCCTCAAAAGCGCCTTCCTTGCGCCGGAAGCGGTCGTGCGTCGCGCGCATGCCATCCAGGCTGATGCCGACGTAGTCGAAGCCGAGCCCGGCGATGCGCTCTGCCATCGACGCGTCGATCAGCGTACCGTTGGTCGACAATCCGACGTAGAAGCCCATGCGCTTCGCGCGCGCGGCAATTTCGAACAGATCCTTGCGCAGCAGCGGTTCGCCGCCCGAGAGGATCAGCACCGGCACGCGGAACGCCTTCAGGTCGTCCATCACCCCGCAGACTTCCGCCGTCGTCAGTTCGCCCGGGAAGTCGACATCGGCCGAGATCGAGTAACAGTGCTGGCAGGTCAGGTTGCAGCGCCGGATCAGGTTCCAGATCACCACCGGTCCCGGGGGATCATGTCGACCCGCGAGCCGCGTCGGCTGCGATAATTCCTGCATGAACTGCGAGACACGGAACACGGGAAGCGATCCTTTTTCGGATGATTCGATGATCCTATGGCCGGGGTGCCCGCCGCCATTGATTTGTGTCAAGGGCGTCGCCGCGGGCGCCGCTTGAAGCGCCGCAAACGATGTCCGCGATCCGCAAAATCAACGTCACGACCGGCATCAGCTGGATTGAAATCGCCGACGCCGGCCTGCGCCTGCTCTGCGGCTGCCCGGCGGACGTGGTCAAGCACCTGGCGCGGCGCGGCCTGATTCTGCCGGTCGAGGTCGGCGGCGTCGCCTGCGAGAGCGGGCCGAACGCGATCCTGCTCTCGGACCTCGCAATCCAGAACGGGCAGGCCTGCAACCGCGCAGAGTTTCCGGTGCTGCAGATGCTCTACCTGCAGGGCATGCTGGTCCCCGACCATCCGAACAACACCGGCGAGCGCCCGCAGCTGATCGGCTCGCACCGCCAGGTCGAAACCCAGCTCGCCTACCTGTTCCGCGGCAACTACGGGCTCGCCTCGCACGAAGAGCTTGTCGAAGCCGGCGTGCCGGAAGCGCAGGCCGAGACGATCATGCGCATGAAGCTCGCATTCGCCTACGGGCGCATCCGTCCGACCGAGGAGCTGGTCGAGCCCCTCGTCGTCGAGCACGAGCCGCTCGAGCTGCGCGGCGGGGTGCGACTGCGGCGGCTGCGCACCAACCTGTTCGAGATCGGCTACCGCGGCGAGACCGTCGAGGTCGACCTGAACCTGGCGCCGGGCGAGCACTACCCTTCGCCTTACACGCTCGGCCACTACCTGCTCGAGCCGGATTATTTCGCGGTCGCGCATACCGGCGAGGGCGACGGCTGGGACATGAACCGGCCGGCGATGGGCTGCATCCTGTTCTTCCAGGGCCGCGTCTACCTGGTCGACGCGGGGCCGAACGTGGAATTCGCGCTCTCCGCGGTCGGGATCGGCGTCAACGAGATCGACGGCATCTTCCAAACGCATTGCCACGACGATCATCTCGTCGGGCTCACCTCGCTGATCGCGGGCGACCGGCGCATCGCCTACTACGCCGTGCCGATGGTGCGCGCCTCGGCGTTCAAGAAGCTCTCGGCCGTCATGCAGCTTCCGGAGCGCGAATTCGGCCGGCTGTTCGACGTGCGCGACCTGATGCCGGATTCTTGGAACGACATCGCCGGGCTCGAGGTAAAGCCGATCCTGTCGCCGCATCCGGTCGAGACCACGATCCTGTACTTCCGCGCGCTCTGGGAGGGCGGCTACCGGGTCTACGGCCATCTCGCCGACATCGCCTCCGAGCGGGTGATGAACGAGCTGCTCGCGCCGGACGATGCGCCGTACGGAATCTCCGCCGCGCTGCGCGAACACAGCCTCGCGGCCTACCGGATGCGCGCCGACGTGAAGAAGATCGACATCGGCGGCGGGCTGATCCACGGCGACGCGCAGGACTTCCGCGGCGATTCCTCGGGCAAGCTGATTCTCGCGCACACCGCGCGCCGGCTGACCGAGGAGGAGCGCGCGATCGGCTCGGGCGCCTCCTTCGGCACGGTCGACGTGCTGATCCAGGGCAGCTCGGACATCTTCCGGCGGCGCGCCTACGAGTACCTGCGCGGCTACTTTCCCGACGTGCCCAAGCACCGTATCCGCCACCTGCTCAACTGCGCGCACGTGGTCATCGATCCCGAGGTCCTGTTGCTGCACGAGGGCGAGCGCGTCAGCGACGTCTACCTCGTGCTGAGCGGCTCGGTCGAGCGGCTGCGGCCGGGCGTGGCCGGGGCGAGCCTGCTCTCGGCCGGCTCGATCCTGGGCGAGGCCCCGGCGCTGCTCGACATGCCCGCGGCCGAGTCATACCGCGCGCTCGGCTTCGTGCGCGCGCTGCGCGTGCCGCGCGACCTCTACGTCGACTTCGTCACGCGCAGCGCGCTCTACCGGCACGCGGTACAGGCGCACGAGAAGCGCGAGTTCCTGCGCAGCGTGCCGCTGTTCGCCGACGGCGTCTCCGGCGTCACTTTAAACCGCCTGGTGCAGGCCGCCGAGCCGCGCAGCCTGGAACGCGGCGCGAGGCTGCCGCCGCCTGCCGAGACGCTGTTCGTGCTCGAAGCCGGCGCTGCGCAGCTCTCGACTGCGGTCGGTTATCAAGAAGCGCTCGGTGTCGGCTCGCATTTCGGCGCGGTCACCCTCGCCGGGGTGCCGATCGACGGCGCCGGCGTCGAGGTGCTCGACGCGGTGAGCGCCTACAGCCTGCCGCTCGAGGCGATCGTCGAGCTGCCCGTGGTGCGCTGGAAGCTGCTCGAGACGCACCGGCGGCGGTATATCGACCGCTAGCCG
>JAJDNJ010000258.1 GCA_022340705.1 Betaproteobacteria bacterium | reverse complement strand
CGCTCGCCAGATAGCGCATGCGCTTCCTCGAGCAAACGATCGCAGAGCGGCCGCACGGCGACTTCCTGCTCGTCGTTCGGTGTCTGACTTGACTCGAGGGCGGACAACGTGAGCAGGTCTTCGATCAAATGGCGCATGCGTAGACTCTGCTCGGCCATCAGGTCGAGGAAGCGCTTGCGCTGGACAGGGGTCAGTTGCACCCGGTCGTCGGCCAGCGTCTCGACGAACCCGGAAAGTACGGTGATCGGCGTCTTCAGCTCATGCGATACGTTGGCGACGAAATCGCGCCGCATTGTGTCAAGCTGCTCCTCCCCGGTGATGTCGCGCGAGCTGAGCAGTTTCCGATCGGCGCCGAACTCGATGATGCGCAGGGAGAGAATCGAGTCGGTGCGCGCCGAGCGCAGGACGAGGGGCTCGCCGTAATTCGAGCGCCGCAGATAGGCGACGAAGTCAGGGTGGCGCACCAGATTGACGATCGGGCTCCCGGCGTCGCGTCGCGCGTCGACGCCGAGCTGGCGCTGGGCGGTCGCATTCGCCCACTCGATGCGGTCATCGTGATCCAGAATCACCACGCCGTCCGGCAGGGCCTGTGCTGCGGCACGGAAGCGCAGCAGCGCGCGCGCGAGATCATCGCGCTCGGTTTCAAGCGACTTCAGTGTCCGGTGCAGTTCGGCGAGCACCTCTTCCCAGATGCCCTGTCCGCTCGGCAGCGCCTTGCGCTGGGGCGCCTGCAACCAGCGGGACAGTCCGGCGAGGTGCGTCGCGTGATAGAGAACCCGCAGGCCGAGTACGGCGGCGACCGCCGCCCACCCCCATGTCGGACCGGCGATGGCGCCAGCCAGAAGACCGACGGCCGCAGCCGCGATCGCCACCCCGATCGTGTGACTCCAGACCGGATTCATGATCCAGCCCGGATTTTCTCACAAAGGCTGAGCGGAGAATCGGTAGCCGGCGCCGCGCACGGTCTCGACCAGACGATCGTGTCCGGTCCGCTCGAGCGCCTTGCGCAGGCGGCGGATGTGCACATCGACGGTGCGTTCCTCGACGAACACGTGATCGCCCCAGACCTGGTCGAGGAGCTGCGCGCGCGAGTGCACGCGCTCGGCGTGCGTCATCAGAAAGTGCAGCAGCCGGAACTCGGTCGGCCCGAGCTCGAGGGGGTGGCGGTTTCCGAACACGCGTCGCGTCGACGGCTCCAGACGCAGTCCGGCACTGTCGACCGGGTCGTCGGTCATCTGCGGAGCACGTCTGCGCAGCACTGCCTTGATGCGCGCGATCAGCTCGCGCGGCGAGAACGGCTTGGTCACGTAGTCGTCCGCACCCGCGTCGAGCCCGAGCACCTTGTCGTGCTCGGTCGAGCGCGCAGTCAACATGATGATGGGTATCTGTTTGGTGCGCGGTTCCTGGCGCAGCTGACGCGCGAGCACGACCCCCGAGGTCCCGGGCAGCATCCAGTCGATGAGCAGAAGGTCGGGCAGCGCATTGCGCACGATGCCCAGCGCGCTCTCGGCGTCATGCGCCCGGATCACATGATGCCCCGCGTGCTCCAGGTTGACCGCGATCAGCTCCTGGATCGCCGGCTCGTCTTCGACAACAAGAATGTTTGCGGCCATCGGGTCGCGATCTCGGTTATGCGCAGGATTTTAAGAAGGGTTCGTGACGGTAATGTTGCAGTAGGGGCAATCGCGCTAAAGGTAAGATCGAAACACGCTGTGCTGGACAGCGGTTAAGGAGTAAGCACTCACATATCTTTATGGGTCTTAATCGTAAAGGTTGTCTTGATGGCTGGTGAATCGGATTTCGGTTTTGAGCGGGTCTCGGAGGAGGACAAGGCGCGCCGCGTCGCCGGGGTGTTCGAGCGGGTCGCGACGCATTACGACCTGATGAACGATCTCATGTCGCTTGGCCTGCACCGGGCCTGGAAGGCGTTCGCTGTCACCGTGGCACGGGTCCGGCCGGGCGAGCGGGTGCTCGACGTTGCCGCGGGCACGGGGGACCTCGCGCGCGCGTTCGCAAAGCGGGTCGGTCCGAGTGGACGGGTCTGCATGACCGACATCAACGGCGCGATGCTCGCGCGCGGCCGTGACCGGACCGTCGATTCCGGGCTGCTGCTCCCGGCCGTCCAGTGCGACGCCGAGCGGTTGCCGTTCGCGGATGCATCCTTCGATTGCGTCAGCGTGGGCTTCGGCCTGCGCAACATGACGCACAAGGAGATTGCATTGCGCGAAATGGCCCGCGTACTGCGCCGCGGCGGCCGACTTCTGGTACTGGAATTCTCGAAGGTACGCAAGCCTCTGGCGCCGCTCTACGACCTGTATTCGTTCCGCGTACTGCCTTGGCTTGGCGCGCGCGTCGCCGGCGACGCGGCGGCCTACCGTTACCTCGCCGAATCGATCCGCCGCCACCCCGATCAGGAAACGCTTGCCGCGATGATGTCCGACGCTGGATTTGAAAAGGTCGAAGTGTTCAATCTGGCCGCTGGGGTCGTCGCCGTCCATCGTGGTATGCGCTTGTGAGGAATGCCACGCCGCGCGCATTGTTGGGCGTTCGCCGGCTAGGGTAGGATCCTTTGCGACGCATCGGAATATGAGGAACGCATGAGAGGCGTGTTGCTGGGGTTGGTCTTCCTGCTGCTCGGCGGGGTCGTCGCGCTGCCCGAGACCGCGGTGCCGCGCGCGGTCGCGCAGCCGCGCAGTGCGACGCCAGCTCCTGCGGCAGCGCCAGCACCGAGCGCGTCCCCGGCTCCGCGCGCACCGGGCGGGCGCGCCACCAGTCGCAGCTGGATGCCCATACTCGGCAGCCTGTTCGCAGGTGGCCTGCTGGGCGCGCTGTTCGGCGGAAACGTCCTGTTTGGAATCCTGATGATTGTGTTGCTTGTGGCGATCGGCGCGTTCATCGCGCGCCTCGTGATGCGCGCGCGGGCCGAGCCTTTGCCGGGTGCCCAGTTTGCAGGTTTGGGAAGCGAAACCGTGGTCGCCCCACCGCCATCGCAGGCGGCTGACATGAACGCCATTGCACCCGCGCTGCGCAGCGGTCCTGCACTGCCCGACGGATTCGATCTGGCGGGTTTCGTGCGGTCCGCGAAGCTTAATTTCGTTCGGCTGCAGATCGCGATCGACCTTGGCAACCTTGCCGAAATCCGTGAATTTGCGACGCCGCAGATGACGGTCAAGCTGGGCAAGGAAATCGCACAACGCGGCGGCAAGCGCGAGCACGGTGACGTCGTGACCTTGAACGCTGAGCTCGTCGAGCTCGCGACCGAGGGCGATACGCACCGCGCGCGCGTACGTTTCAGCGGCATGGCGCGCGAATCGGCCGGCAGCGCGCCCACCGGCTTCGCCGAAGTCTGGCAGTTGGGGAAACCCGCGGACGGGTCCAGCGGATGGCTGCTCGCGGACATCGAACGGACGGATTGAGCGCCGCGCGCGACAGGGCTGGGCCACCGCGAGGTGGCCTTTGTTTTTCCACATGACTTCGCTCGAATCGCCGGTCGTCGCCAGTCTCAACCGTCTGCTCGATTCGGAGAGCTGGGCGCGCGAGCGGCTCGCGCCATTTGCGGGCGACACGGTGGAATTCGCGCTGCCGCCGCTGCCCGCGCTCCGCCTCGGCATCGAGCCCGACGGACGCCTGCGGCCAGCGACGCGCGAAGTCGCGGCCTCGCTGCTCATTCGCCTTAGGCCGGATGCCGCGGCCGCGCTTCTGCGCGGTGAAGACCACTTCATGCGCGCGATCGATGTCAGCGGCAATGCGCGGCTCGCGTCCGAGGTGCTCGTCCTGGTACGCCATCTGCGCTGGGACGTGGAAGAGGATTTGGCGAGCGTCGTCGGCGATGTCGCAGCGCACCGCCTCGTCGGCTGGGCGAGCGCGTTTGCCGCCTGGCAGCGTGACGCGATCACCCGGCTCGCCGACAGCGCAATGGAGTATGTCCTCGAGGAACGCCGCATGCTGGTTCCGCGCGGGGAATTCGAAGCGCACGTCTCCGAAGTCGCGCGCCTGCGCGATGCCCTCGCGCGTCTCGAGCAGCGCCTGCGGCGAATCGACTGAGCGGCAATAGCGATGTCGCGCTTCGCCAGACTCTTGCGCATCCTCGTGGTCGCGCTGCGCTTCGGCCTGTATGCCTTGATGCCGACGACGGGGCCCCTCGGTGCACTCGCCAGGAATGTGGCGCGGTTCGCCGGCGTTGTGCTGCGTGCCGACACCCGTTCGCCGCGCGGCGTACGGCTGCGCCGGGCGCTCGAAACGCTCGGACCGATTTTCGTCAAGTTTGGCCAGCTGCTTTCCACGCGCCGCGACCTGTTGCCACCGGACATCGCGGACGAGCTGGCCAAGCTGCAGGATCAAGTGCCGCCATTTCCGTCGGATGCCGCGGTCGCCGAGATCGAGCGCAGCCTCGGGCAGCGCGTTGGCGAGGTGTTCTGGAGCTTCGAACGCGATCCCGTAGCGAGCGCGTCGATCGCACAGGTTCATCTTGGCAAGCTCGCGGACGGACGCGAAGTCGCCATCAAAGTACTGCGTCCGGGTGTTGAGCGCGCGGTCGCACGCGACGTCATGCTTCTCGAAACCGTCGCCGGAATGGTGGAGCGTCTGTGGGCCGGCGGCCGCCGGCTGAAGCCGCGCGAGGTGGTCGCGGAGTTCGCCCGCCACCTGGACGAGGAGCTCGATCTGATGCGCGAAGCGGCGAACGCGAGTCAGCTGCGCCGCAATTTCGAGGGTTCGGATCTGCTGCGCGTGCCTGAGATGTACTGGAGCTGGTGTACGCCGCGCGTCATGGTGATGGAGCGCATGTATGGCACCCCGGTGTCTCAGGTCGAGCGGCTGCGCGCGCGTGGCATCGACATTCCGGCGCTGGCACGCGCCGGCGTCGAGATCTTCTTTACCCAAGTGTTTCGCGATGGCTTTTTTCACGCCGACATGCATCCGGGAAACATCCTCGTCGACGACGACGGTCGCTATGTAGCGCTCGATTTCGGCATCATGGGCGCGCTGACCGAAATCGATAAGAACTACCTAGCGCAGAATTTCATCGCCTTCTTCAACCGGGACTACCAGCGCGTGGCGCAAGCGCATCTCGAGGCGGGCTGGGTGCCGCCCGAAACGCGTATCGACGAATTCGAGGCCGCGATCCGCGCGGTGTGCGAGCCGATTTTCGCGCGCCCGCTGCGCGAGATCTATTTCGGCAAGCTGCTGCTGCGCCTGTTTCAGACCTCGCGTCGATTCAACGTGGAAATCCAGCCGCAGCTCGTCATGCTGCAAAAAACGCTGCTCAACATCGAAGGCCTCGGGCGCCAGCTCGATCCCGAGCTCGATCTGTGGAAGACGGCCAAGCCGTATCTGGAGCGCTGGATGAGCGAGCAGATTGGCTGGCGCGGCCTGCTCAAGACGCTGAAACACGAGGCACCGTACTGGGCTACGACCCTGCCGCAGATCCCGCGCTTGGCGTACCGGCTGCTCGCCGACGATCGCCTCGGCGCGATCGAGGAGCAGCTCGAGCGGCTCGTCGAGGCTGGCCGACGGCGTAACCGCCTGCTTGGATACGTGATCGCGCTCGCGGCGGGGTTGGTTGTTGCGTTCCTCATGCTGCGTTAGACGAGTGGCGGGCGCGGCCGGCGTCGGTTTTGCGGCACGGGACGGCGCCAGAGCGCAATAGCGCATACGCGACGATGCTGATCGGCTTCGTACTCCTGTATCTCGCGCTGACCGTCACGATCGGTGTCTGGGCCGCGCGCAGGGTGCATACCTCAAAAGACTTTCTGCTGGCGGGCCGCAGCCTGCCGCTCTACATGAACGTCGCGACGGTATTCGCGACCTGGATCGGCGCCGAGACCGTGCTCTCGGTCTCGGCGACCTTCGCACGCGATGGACTGGGCGGCATCGTCGCTGACCCGTTCGGGGCGTCGTTCTGCTTGATCTTCGTCGCGCTATTCTTCGCGCGCGCGTTCTACCGCATGGATCTGCTGACCATCGGGGATTTCTACCGCAAGCGCTACAACCGGCCTGTCGAAGTCGCTACCTCGCTCGCAATCACCCTGTCCTATCTCGGCTGGACGTCGGCACAGCTGACCGCGCTCGGCCTCATGTTCTCGACCCT
>JAJDNJ010000249.1 GCA_022340705.1 Betaproteobacteria bacterium | reverse complement strand
CCCGTGAACGGCGGCGCGACCGGCTCGCAGGACTCCACCTCGAGACCGGACATGGTGAGCAGATGGGCGAGTGCTGCCGCGTCCTCGGCAGGATTCGCCATGCTGCGCAGCCAGCGCTCGGGAACTCGCATATCGCGTCAGGCGAACTGGCGCAGGAAGCGCAGGTCGCCGTCGAAGAACAAGCGCAGGTCGTCGATCCCGTAGCGCAGCATGGTGAGGCGCTCGAGCCCCGAGCCGAACGCGAATCCGATGTAACGCTCGGGGTCGAGTCCGAAGTTGCGCACCACGCTGGGATGAACCTGTCCCGAGCCGGAGATTTCCAGCCAGCGCCCCTCCAACGGGCCCGACTCGAAGCGCATGTCGATCTCGGCGGAGGGCTCGGTGAACGGGAAGAACGACGGGCGAAAGCGCACTTCGAGCTCCTCGGTCTCGAAGAAACGGCGCAGGAAATCCGTATACACGCCCTTCAGGTCGGCGAAGCTGACGTCCTCGTCGATCCACAGCCCTTCAACCTGGTGGAACATGGGCGAGTGCGTCGCGTCCGAATCGACCCGGTAGGTTCGACCCGGTGCGATCACCTTGAGCGGCGGCCGGTGCATGCGTGCGTAGCGCACCTGCATCGGGCTGGTGTGCGTGCGCAGCAGCAGCGGCGTGCCCTGCGCATCGTTCAGGTCGACGTAGAAAGTGTCGTGCATCGAGCGCGCGGGGTGGTTCTCCGGCTGATTGAGCGCGGTGAAGTTGTACCAGTCGCTCTCGATCTCAGGCCCGTCCGCCACATTAAAGCCGATCGATCGGAAGATCGCCTCCACGCGTGACCAGGTCCGGATCACCGGATGCACTCCGCCGCGCCCGCGCCCGCGCCCCGGCAGGGTCACGTCGAGCGACTCCTCGGCCAGGCGCAAGGCCAGCTTCGCGTCCGCGAGCGCACCCCGGCGCGCGTCGAGCGCGGCTTCGAGCCTCGATTTCGCGTCGTTGATCGACTGGCCCGCACTGCGCCGCGCCTCGGGATCGAGGGCGCGCAGCGACTTCAGGACCGCGGTGAGCTCGCCGCTCTTACCGAGATAGCGTGCCTTGGCATTCTCGAGCGACGCAGGGTCCTGGGCCGCACTGAATTCCGCGAGCGCACGCGCTACGATGCCGTCGACGTTTTCCATCCTGCAACGCGCAGGCTCGGCAGGCCCACCCAGCCGAGCTCCTTCGCCTGCCCGCGCTCAGTGCGAAAGGCTTGCTTTCGCCTGGCTCGCAATCTTCGCGAACGCGGGCTTGTCGGTGACCGCGAGATCGGCCAGCACCTTGCGATCGACCTCGATTCTCGCCCGCTTGAGCCCGGACATGAACGTGCTATAGGTCATCCCGAGCTCGCGGACCGCGGCGTTGATCCGCGCGATCCACAGGGCGCGAAACTGCCGCTTGCGCTGACGACGGTCACGGTAGGCGTATTGCCCCGCCTTCATCACCGCCTGCTTGGCGATGCGATAGACGTTCTTCCGACGACCGCGGAACCCCTTGGCCTGGCGCAGGACTTTCTTGTGGCGCGCGCGCGCCGTAACGCCGCGTTTGACGCGTGGCATGGCGGCCTCCCTAGCCCGCGTACGGCAGCATCGAGCGGACCTGCCGTGCGTTCGTCTGATCGACCGAGCCGGTGCCGCGCAGCTGGCGCTTACGCTTCTGCGACTTCTTGGTCAGGATGTGCCGCATGAACGCATGCGAGCGCTTGATTTTGCCGCTGGAGCGGATCTTGAATCGCTTCGCGGCGCCCTTCTTCGTTTTCGCCTTTGGCATAGTGCCGTACTCCATCTTTTAATATGACGCCGGGCGTCCTGCAGCGCAGGCGCTTGAAGCCCGGGCATCACTTGTCGGCGGCAGCACGAGGCTGCCACCCAAACTTCAGGCCGCGGCGACCGGCTTGGCCGGCTTGCTGGACCGCGGTTCAGACTTCGCAGCGGGCGCCTTCTTCGCCTTGACCGCCGGAACCTTCTTCTTGGGCGCGATGACCATCACCATCTGACGCCCTTCCATCTTCGGAAACTGCTCGACGACACCAATCGCTTCGAGATCGGCCTTCACGCGCTCCAGTACGCGCTTGCCGAACTCCTGATGCGCCATTTCGCGCCCCCTAAATCGCAACGTGACCTTGGCCTTGTCACCCTCTTCCAGAAACTGGATCAGCTTGTTCAGCTTGATCTTGTAGTCGCCCTCGTCGGTGCGCGGGCGGAACTTGATCTCCTTGATCTGGATCTGCTTCTGCTTCAGCTTCGCTTCGTGCGCCTTCTTCTGCTCGCGGTAGCGAAACTTGCCGTAGTCCATCAGCTTGCAGACCGGCGGATTCGCGAGCGGCGCGATCTCGACCAGATCCACGTCACGCTCCTCGGCCTGCCGCAGCGCCTCTGCCACGGTTACGATGCCGAGCTGCTCGCCATCGTCGCCTACCAGGCGCACTTCCGGTGCGGTGATTTCCCGGTTGATGCGTTGCGCTTTATCGAGTGTGATGGGTGCTCTCTCCTCTACCGCCGGCGCGCTCGGCCGCCGAACCTGCCGTGCGGGCGACGCCCGCAAAAAAATCAGGCCGTGCTTCGCGCATCTGCCTCGCTCCGGAGGCGGGCGATGAAATCTTCGAGCCGCATGGACCCGAGATCGCCACCGCCGCGCGCGCGCACGGCCACGGTTCCAGCCTGCACTTCCTTGTCTCCGACCACCAGTTGGTAGGGGACCTTTTGCAGGCTATGTTCGCGAATCTTATAAGAAATTTTCTCGTTTCGCAAATCCTCGACGGCACGCCAGCCGGCGGCGCGCAGGCTCGCGGCGACCGCCGTCGCGTAACCCGCCTGGCGCTCGGTGATGCTCATTGCAACCACCTGCTCGGGCGCCAGCCAAAGCGGGAATGCACCGCCGTAGTGCTCGATCAGGATGCCGATGAAGCGCTCCATGGAGCCGACCGTCGCGCGGTGCAGCATGACCGGCGTCCTGCGGCTGTTGTCTGCGGTGACGTATTCGGCACCCAGGCGACCTGGCATGAAGAAGTCCACCTGGATCGTGCCGCACTGCCAGACCCGACCGATCGCGTCCTTCAGCGAGTACTCGATCTTCGGTCCGTAGAACGCCCCCTCACCGGGCGAAACCTCGAAGGCCACGCCCGAGCGGCGCAGCGATTCCATCAGCGCCGCTTCCGCCTTGTCCCAGGCGGCATCCTCGCCGATGCGCTTCTCGGGTCGCGTCGCAACCTTGTAGATGATCTCTTGGAAGCCGAAATCCGCATACACGCGCTGCAGCAGCGCGGTGTACTCCACGCACTCGGGCAGGATCTGGTCCTCGGTGCAGAAAATGTGGCCGTCGTCCTGGGTGAATCCGCGGATGCGCATCAGGCCGTGCAACGCGCCCGAGGGCTCGTTGCGGTGACAGGAACCGAATTCGCCGTAACGCAGCGGCAGATCGCGATAGCTCTTCACGCCCTTGTTGAAGATCAGGATGTGGCCCGGGCAGTTCATCGGCTTCACCGCGTAGTCGCGCTTTTCCGATTCGGTGGTGAACATGCTTTCCCGGTAGTTCTCCCAGTGCCCTGTCAGCTCCCACAGGCGTCGGTGCAGCAGCATGGGCCCGCGCACCTCGAGATAGCCGTTGTCGCGGTAGATGCGGCGCATGTACTGCTCGACCTGCTGCCAGAGCGTCCATCCCTTCGGGTGCCAGAACACCATCCCTGGCGCCTCGTCCTCGATGTGGAACAGATCGAGCTGGGTGCCGAGCCGGCGGTGGTCGCGCTTTTCCGCCTCCTCGAGCATATGGAGGTAGGCGTCTTGCTCCTCTTTCTTCGCCCACGCGGTCCCGTAGATCCGCTGCAGCATCTCGTTGTTCGAGTCGCCGCGCCAGTAGGCGCCCGCGACTTTCATCAGTTTGAAGACCTTGAGCTTGCCGGTCGACGGCACGTGGGGCCCGCGGCACAGGTCGACGAAATTTCCCTGGCCGTAGAGTGAGATCGATTCGTCTGCCGGGATCGCCGCGATGATCTCCGCTTTGTAGTGCTCGCCCTGATCGCGGAAGAACTTCACCGCCGCATCGCGTGCCATGACCGAGCGCTCGACCTTCAGGTCGCGACGCGAAATTTCGGCCATGCGCTTCTCGATCGCTGCGAGATCCTCGGGCGTGAATGGGCGCTCGAACGAGAAGTCATAATAGAAGCCGTTTTCGATCACCGGCCCGATCGTCACCTGGGCGCTTGGGAAGAGTTCCTTCACCGCGTGCGCGAGCAGATGCGCGGTCGAGTGGCGCAGGATGGCAAGCCCGTCCGGGTCGCGATCGGTCACGATCGCGACCTCTGCATCGGCGTCGATCACCGTGCTGGTATCGACCAGCCGTCCGTCCACGCGGCCGGCGAGCGCGGCGCGCGCGAGCCCCGCGCCGATCGATTGCGCGACCTCGGCAACGGTCACCGGGCCCGGGAAGGCCTTTACCGACCCGTCAGGGAGCTTGATATTCGGCACAGCGCTCAAAAAACAAACCGCGCGTCGAAAGGCGCATACGCGCACGGCTCGACGCGCGGCGATTCGGGCACCGCGGACCGCGGCTGCCCGGACAGCTGGTAGGCGCGATTGGACTCGAACCAACGACCCCTACCATGTCAAGGTAGTGCTCTAACCAGCTGAGCTACGCGCCTAGAGGGGCGCAATTCTAGCCGATCCCTCGCACCCTCCTCAACGGCGTCATCGCTCCGTCACAACCACGGCGGCGGCAGCGCGTACACTGCACGATGCGGGCGAGGAGGAATTCATGGATCTCATACTCTGGCGTCACGCCGAGGCCGAGGAAGGCGGCCCCGACCTCGAGCGCAAGCTCACCCCGAAAGGCCGCAAGCAGGCCAAGCGCGTTGCCACCTGGCTGCTGCAACGTCTGCCTTCCAAAGTCACGGTGCTGTCGAGTCCCGCGCGGCGCGCACGCCAGACTGCCGATGCCCTCGAATTGCGCGCCAAGCCGGTCGACCGGATCGCGCCCGGCGCCGCAGTAAGCGATGTCCTCGAGGCTGTCGACTGGCCGCGGCGCAAAGACGCGATTGTGGTGGTCGGCCACCAGCCCACCCTGGGCTGCGTGGCGAGCTATCTGGTGAGCGGAAGCCCGGTCGAGTGGAGCATCAAGAAGGGCGGCTTGTGGTGGCTCAGCTATCGGGTGCGCGGAGGCGAATCGCAGGTCGTGGTACGCGCGGTGGTCGCGCCGGATATGGTGTAGCGGGCCGCACGAGATCGGCGCAGCGCACCGCGCCAGCCGGGGATACGGGCCTATCCCTGCCCCAGTGCGGCCACCTTCTTGTCCGACAGCCCGCTGACGGCGAGCTTCATGCCGACCGCTTTCCATTGATGTGCCTCGGACTCGAGCGCATCCGCGGTCAGCGGATTGTCGTCGAGCCAAGTCTGCGGCAGCTCGAGCTGGAAGCCGCCCGCGTCGGCCGCTACGCGCAACAGCGGCAGCTTCATATCCACGCGGCGCCGCAGAATCGTCGAGGCAAGGCGCAGAGCGAACACGAGCCACCAGTCGGTGCCGTCGAGCCCTGCGTCCTGGATCTTGGCCAGCTTGCCGCGGTGCGCAAGCACCACGCGCGCAAGGCGCTGCTGCTCCATGCGCGAGAAACCTGGCATGTCGGCATTGGAAAGCACATAGGCCGAATGCTTGTGATAGGCGGCATGCGCGATCGACAGACCGACCTCGGCCAGGCGCGCGGCCCAGTCGAGCATGACGCGGTCAGGGTCGTCCTCGCGCGCGGTCTCGCTACGCTGTCCGGCAAGCAGCGCATCGTAAATTGCCAGGGCGAGCCTGCGCACGCGCTCGGCCTGCGCGCCGTCGAGCTGGTAGCGGCGCATGAACTGCATGACGGTGGCCTCGCGCATGTCATGGTGCTGCACGCGCCCGAGTAGGTCGTAGAGCACACCGTGGCGCAGCGCGCCATCCGACACGCGCATCGCGTCGATGCCGAGCTCGTCGAGCGCGGCGACGATGATCGAGAGGCCGCCCGGGAGCACCGGCGCCCGGCTCGGGCGCAGTCCGGCGATCTTGTTGGGATCCGCCGTACCGTGCTTGATCAGCAGGCTGCGCAGACGGTCGAGCCCGTCGCGCGTGATGCCCTCCTGGGCCAATCCGTTGGCGACTAGGATACTCTCGATCGAGCGCGCCGTACCCGAGGAGCCGATCGCTTCCTGCCAGCCGCTCGCACGGTAGGCGCGCACCATCGTCGCTAGCTCCTGACGCGCAGCGAGTTCGGCGGCCTTCAAGCGTCCCTTGTCGACCCGTCCCTCCGGAAAATAGCGCAGGCTGTAACTCACGCAGCCCATGTAGAGGCTTTCGGTGAGCTCCGGCTCGAAGCCCGTGCCGATGACGAACTCGGTCGAGCCGCCGCCGACGTCCACCACCAGGCGCTTATGCTGCGCGGGCGGCAGGTCATGCGCGACGCCGAGATAGATCAGGCGAGCTTCCTCGCGCCCTGCGATCACCTCGATCGGAAAGCCGAGGGCTTCGCGTGCTTCGCGCAGGAACGCGGGCGCGTTCTTCGCAACGCGCAAAGTGTTGGTGCCGACCGCGCGCACTGCCTGGCGCGGAAAGCCCTTCAGCCGCTCTCTGAAGCGACGCAGCGCCTCGAGCGCACGCGCCTGCGTCGCACGGTCGATGCGCTTATCGGCGGTGAGCCCCGCGCCGATACGCACCACCTCGCGCAGCACATCGAGAGGATAGATCTGGCCGTCGACCACCCGACCGATTTGCAGATGAAAGCTGTTCGAGCCGAGGTCGACCGCGGCGAGCGTTTCGTGCTGCGGCATCCTAGCCGCGACTGTAGGGACTCTCGCGCGTGCGGGCAATAGCTGCTCGCGCATGCATGACAATTTCGTGACAGATCGCTTGTGCGCCGAATGGTTGCGGCATTGTGCCGAGGCCGGCGAAGGCAACCGCGGTACACTGTCGTCTCCTATGCAGACCTCTGCAACGCGGTCGACAGCGGCTGGAAAGCGCGCCGCACCGCCCGCGACGCATTTCCTCAATCGCGAGCTCGGCATTCTCGAGTTCAATCGGCGCGTGCTCGCGCAGGCCGCCGATGATGCCGTGCCGTTGCTCGAGCGGCTCGGCTTCCTGACCATCGTCTCGTCGAATCTGGACGAGTTTTTCGAAATCCGGGTTGCAGGCCTCAAGGAGCAGATCAAGCTCGACATCCCAGAGCCCGGTCCGGACGGGCGCGGGCCGCAGGAGGTCCTCGCCGACGTCACCGTGCAGGCGCACGCGCTCGTCGCAGAGCAGTATCGTCTGCTGAACGAAGTGCTGCTGCCGAAGCTCGCTGCCGAGGGCATTCATTTCCCGCGCCGCACCGACTGGACGCCGCCTCAGCGCCAGTGGATTCGCGACTACTTTTTCCGCGAGGTCCTGCCCGTCCTCACGCCGATCGGGCTCGATCCGGCGCACCCGTTTCCGCGCGTACTCAACAAGAGCCTCAACTTCGCGGTCGAGCTTCAGGGTAAGGACGCTTTCGGGCGCAGCTCGGGCGCGGCGATCGTCCAGGCACCGCGCGCGCTGCCGCGCATCATCCGCCTGCCGAAGGAGATTTCGGAAGGCGAGTACGCGTTCGTGTTCCTGTCCTCGGTGCTTCACGCACACGTCGACGAGCTGTTCGCCGGCATGAAGGTGCTCGGTTGCTACCAGTTCCGCGTGACGCGCAACTCGGACCTGTTCGTGGACGAGGAGGAGATCAAAAATTTGCGCATCGCCCTGCAGGGCGAGCTGCTGCACCGTCACTTCGGCGACGCCGTGCGGCTCGAGGTCGCCGACAACTGCTCGCCCGCGATGGTCGAATTCCTGCTTCAGCAGTTCAGCCTCGAGCCCGCGGACCTCTACCGCGTCGACGGTCCGGTGAACCTGTACCGCTTGCGCGAAGTGCCGAGCCAGGTCGAGCGCGCGGATCTCAAGTACCCACCGTTCCAGCCGGGCCTGCCGCCGACCCTTGCCAAGAGCGGCGAGCTTTTCGACGTGATTGCACGCGAGGACGTCCTGTTGCACCACCCCTACCAGTCCTTCGCGCCGGTGATCGATTTCATCCGCACCACGGCGACCGATCCGCAGGTCATCGCGATCAAGCAGACTGTGTACCGGACCGGCACCGACTCGGAGCTGATGGAGATCCTGATCGACGCTGCACGCCGCGGCAAGGAAGTCACCGTGGTGGTCGAGCTGATGGCGCGTTTCGACGAGGAGGCGAATCTGAACTGGGCGGCGCGCCTCGAGGAGGTCGGCGCGCACGTGGTGTACGGCGTCGTCGGCCACAAGACGCACGCCAAGATGGCGCTGATCGTGCGCCGCGAGGACACGCCGCAGGGCACCCGGCTCAAACGCTACGTGCACCTCGCCACGGGCAACTACCATCCGCGCACGGCACGCCTGTACACCGATTTCGGCCTGTTCACGGCGAACGAGGCGCTGTGCTCGGACGTCAACGAGGTCTTCAAGCAGCTCACCGGCCTCGGCCGCGCGAGCAAGCTGGCGCATGTCTGGCAGTCGCCGTTCACCCTGCACAAGAGCGTGGTTGCGGCGATCCGCCGTGAGGCCACGCTGGCGCGCGAGGGACGGCCAGCGCGCATCATCGCCAAGATGAACGCGCTGCTCGAGCCCGACATCATCGAAGAGCTCTACGCCGCCTCGCAGGCCGGCGTCGGCGTCGATCTCATCGTGCGCGGCGTGTGTGCGCTCAAGCCGGGCATCGAGGGCCTGTCCAACAACATCCGCGTGCGCTCGGTGATCGGGCGCTTTCTCGAGCATACGCGCGTGTTCTATTTCCAGAACGACGGCACCGAAGACGTCTACCTCGCGAGCGCCGACTGGATGGATCGCAATTTCTTCCGGCGCATCGAGCTGTGCTTCCCAGTGCTCGATCCGGCGCTCAAGCGCCGCGTCATCCGCGAGGGTCTGCAGGCCTACCTCGACGACAACTGCCAGGCCTGGGAGATGAAGCCGGACGGAACCTACGAGCAGGCGAAGCCGCGGCGCGCGCGCCGGCGCGCGGCGCAGGACGAGCTGATGGCCTCGCTCGGCACCCCAGCGCCCGCGCCCGCAGCGACGCCCGCGCCGGCCGCCGCGCCGGTCGCGTAGCGCCGCACCCCCGCCTCAGCTTCCGATCACCCCACCGTCTTCGCGCTCGATCACGATGGTGGCCGAGCGCGGCCGCGCGCCGACGCCCCCATCGGGCCATCGACTGTAGGCGTCTGGATGTTGCGGATCGGAACGCGCATCGGGCACCTCGCCCGGATGCTGGATGTTGAGAAAGAACGCCTTGCCGTCGGGCGTCTGGGTCAGACCGGTGATCTCGCAGTTGACCGGGCCGACGAGAAAGCGTTTCACCTCGCCGCTCGCAGGTTCGGCCGCGAGCAGCTGATTCCCACCGAGACGATCGAAGGCCTCGCGCTGCTGGCGGGAGGCGGAGACGTCGGTCATGATCCACAGCACGCCACGCTGATCGAAGTGCAGCCCGTCCGGTCCGCCGAACGCAAGCCCCGTGGTTCCACGCTGCGCGGGATCCGCCTGACCGGGATCGCCGGCGAGCAGGAACACCGACCACTCGAAGCGGTCCGCCGCAGGGTCGCCGCCCTGCTCGCGCCAGCGGAGGATGTGCCCGTAGACGTTGTGCGCGCGCGGATTGGCCGCATCCGGACCCGGGAATCCGGGACGTCCGCGGCGCGTATTGTTGGTGAGCGTGACGTAGACCTCGTGGGACTCCGGATGCACCGCAATCCATTCCGGCCGGTCCATCCGCGTCGCGCCGACGCGGTCCGCGGCTTCTCTTGCACGCACCAGCACATCGGCCTGGTCGGCGAATCCGCTCGCCGCGTCGAGGCCGGGCTCGCCATGCACCAGCGCGAGCCAGCGTCCGGCGCCCGAGGCGTCGAAGCGAGCGACGTAGAGGGTACCCTCGTTCAGCAGGCGGCCGTTGGCTGCGCCCGCGGCCGGTTCAAAGCGCCCGCGCGAGACGAACTTGTATATGTACTCGAAGCGCGCGTCGTCGCCCGAGTACACCACCACCCGGCCGTCCGGCGCGACGCTGACCGTCGCGCTTTCGTGTGCAAAGCGTCCGAGCGCGGTGCGCTTGACCGGCTTCGAGCCGGGTTCGTAGGGGTCGAACTCCACA
>JAJDNJ010000197.1 GCA_022340705.1 Betaproteobacteria bacterium | reverse complement strand
GACGCAGACGCCGCCGCCGCCTGCTTCACCACCGACGGCGTCTATCACGATGGCTTTTACGGCGAATTCAAGGGGCGTGCCGCGATCATCGACATGCTGCGCAAGCATTTCTACGCCGACGCCGAGGACTTCGCCTGGTCGCTGAGCGATGCTGTGTCCGATGGCCGCATCGGCTACGCGAGCTACCTGTTTTCCTACACCGCGAAGATGAAGGGCGCGGAAGGCCGGCGGGTGAGCTTTCGCGGCATGTCGAAGGTGCATCTCGAGAGCGACCTGATCAAGCGCTACGAGGAGATCTTCGAGCGCGCTCCGGTGCTTGCCAAGCTCGGCTTTCCCGATGAGCGCATCGCGAAGTCGGTGCGCAAGTGGGCGAGCGGATGAAGATCGCCGACATCAAGACCTATTGCCTGTCGACGCCGCTGGAGACGCCATTTGCTTTTTCGCAGGGCTGGGTGCAGGCGCGCGGCGCAACCCTGGTCGAGGTCATCACCGACAGCGGCCTGTCCGGCTGGGGCGAGTCGATCTGCATGGGTCTGCAGCCGCCTCAGATCGCGGCCGCGGCAATCGAGCATGCGCTGAAGCCCATCCTGCTCGGTGCCGACCCGCGCGACGTCGAGGTGCTCTGGCACCGCATGTACCACCACACGCGCGACTACGGGCAGAAGGGCGCGGTGATGGGCGCGCTCTCGGGCGTCGACATCGCGCTGTGGGATATCGCGGGAAAGTCACTCGGCGTGCCGGTGCACCGGCTGCTGGGCGGCGCTTTTCGCAGCCGCGTCGAAGCCTACGCGACTGGCTTTTACCGCGTGCGCGGGCAGGGCGAGGCGAAGCGCCTCGCCGACGAGGCGCTGACGCACCGCAGGAACGGCTTTCGCGCCATGAAGATCAAGCTCGGCTTCGGCGTCGAGGACGATATCGCGGTCATGCGCGCGGTGCGCGAGGCGCTGGCCGGCGAGCCGGTGACGCTGATGATCGACAGCAACCACGCCTACGGCGTGGCCGACGCGATTCGGCTCGGCCGTGCGCTGGAGGATGCCGGCCTGCGCTGGTACGAGGAACCGGTGGTGCCCGAGCGGCCCGCGGACTACCGCGCAGTGCGCACGGCGCTCGACATTCCGATCGCAGGTGGAGAGAACGAGTACACCCTGTACGGCTTTCAAACCCTGCTGGCGCAGGACGGGCTTGACATCGCGCAGCCGGACCTGTGCTGCTGTGGCGGCTTCACCGCGGCGAAGCACGTCGTCGCGCTAGCGCTGGCGCGGGGGGTGCAGATCAACCCGCATATCTGGGGCTCGGCGATCGGCCAGGCCGCCTCGCTGCAGTGGATCGCGTCGATTCCGATCGCGCACCATGCGCTCACCGCCGCCGAGCCGGTGTTCGAATACGACACCTCCTCGCACCCGTTCCGCAGCCAGCTGGCAAAGGAGCCGGTGCTGCAGAAGGAGGGCTGGATCGACGTGCCGCGCCGTCCAGGCATCGGGGTCGAGGTGAACCGGGACGTGCTCGAGGAATTCGCGGTCTAGGAGCGGCTTCCATGCCGGTGCACAACGCCGACATCGCGCGCATCTTCGAGGAGATTGCCGAGCTGCTCGAGCTGGAGGACGCGAACCCGTTTCGCGTGCGCGCCTACCGCAACGCGGCGCGCGTGGTCGGCGAGCAGCGCTTCGAGCTTGCAGAGCGCCTGGCGAAGGAGGGCGCGCTGCCCAAGCTCCCCGGCATCGGCGAGGATTTGAGCGCCAAGATTCAGGAGATCGCGGCAACCGGAACCTGCGCCCTGCGCGAGCGATTGGCGAAGCGTGCTCCGGCGGGCATTACCGAGCTGCTGCACCTGCCCGGCCTCGGCCCCAAGCGCGTGCGCGCGCTGAATCGCGAGCTCGACGTTCATAGCCTGTCCCAGCTCGTGCGTGCGGCAAAGGACGGACGCCTGCGCGCGCTCGCCGGTTTCGGTGCAAAGACCGAAAAGCGGCTGCTCGATGCGGCGCTCGCCCAGCTCGGCACCACCCGTCGCTTCAAGCTCGCGGTTGCGGGCGAGTACGCGAGAAGCCTCGTTGCTCACCTCGAGAAGACGCGTGGCCTGCAAAACGTCGTGGTCGCCGGCAGTTACCGGCGCATGAAGGAGACCGTCGGCGATCTCGATATCCTGGTCACGGTCAGCTCGCCGACCGCGGCGCAGGCCGTGATGCGGCGCTTCGCCGGGTATGGCGAGGTGAAGAAAGTGCTGGCGCAGGGTGAGACGCGCGCCAGCGCGGTGCTCGCCTCGGGGCTGCAGGTCGACCTGCGCGTCGTGCCGCGCGAGAGCGCGGGCGCGGCGCTGCATTACTTCACCGGCTCGAAAGCGCACAACATCGCCCTGCGCCGAATGGCGCAAGCCAAGGGACTGAAGATCAACGAGTACGGAGTGTTCCGTGGCGAGCGGCGCATCGCCGGAGATACGGAAGAGTCCGTCTACGGCGTGTTCGGCCTGCCTTGGATCCCGCCCGAGCTGCGCGAGGACCAGGGGGAAATCGAGGCCGCAGGCCAAGGCGCTCTGCCGAAGCTCGTGAGGCTCGAGGACCTGAAGGGCGACCTGCATGCGCACACCAAGGCCACCGACGGCCGCAACACGCTGGAGGAGATGGCCGAGGCGGCGCAGGCGCGCGGCCTTGCCTACCTCGCGATCACCGAGCACTCGCGGCGCGTCACGGTCGCGCACGGGCTCGATCCGGCGCGTCTCGCGCGTCAGGTCGCCGCGATCGACGCGCTCAATGCAAGGCTGAAGACGTTTACGCTGCTCAAGGGCATCGAAGTCGACATTCTGGAGGACGGATCACTCGACCTTCCCGACGCGGCGCTCGCGCCGCTCGACCTGGTGATTGGCGCGGTGCATAGCAGCTTCAAGCTCTCTCGCGCGCGGCAGACCGAACGCATCCTGGCGGCGATGGACTCGCCGTTCCTGTCGATTCTTGCGCACCCCTCGGGGCGGCTGATCGAAGCGCGCGAACCCTACGACGTCGACATGCTGTCGATCGTGCGCAAGGCGAAGGCGCGCGGCATCGCGCTCGAGCTCAACGCGCATCCGGAACGGCTCGACCTGAGCGACGTGCACTGCCGGATGGCGAAGGACGAAGGGGTGCCGGTCTGCGTCGATTCGGATGCGCACAGCGTCGGCGACTTCGACAACCTGCGCTACGGCATCGGGCAAGCGCGGCGCGGATGGCTGGAAAAGGACGACGTGCTGAACACCCGATCGCTCGCTGCGCTCAGAAAATTTCTCGCGCGCGGGCGCTTCTGAGGAACTACATGGCGAGAGCCCTCTCCGCCGCAGCGTAGCCCACGCGCTGCTCGAGCGGCAGCGGCTTGTCGCGCGCCGCGCGCACCAGCACGCGGCGCAAGTCGTCCGGCCGATTCGCGTTGAGCGCTGCGTCGAGAAAGAGCTGCTCGAGCACGTCCTGCTGCGCATGGCTGCCGCCGAGCCGGTGCATGGTCTCGAGCACCGGGCGCATCAGATCGACGGCGCGCCCGAAGTTGCCCGAGCGGTGCGCGAGCACCGCTTCGCAGATTGGCAGCGCGATGTCACGCACGATCGGCGCGAGCGTGTCCGTGCCATCGCCGAAGACGCGCATGGCCTGGAGCATGCGGTTCCCGGCCGCGTAGCGTTCGCAAGCGGCGAGCGCCAGCATCCAGTGCGGCAAGGTGAACGCCGAGCGGCAGTCGCCGACGCGCGCCTCGGCCTTGTCGGCGAGCTCGACCCAGCGATTGCCGACATCGATGCCCTGACGCTCGAGCCGGAACAGCATCGCGGCCGCATTCTGCACATCGATATACAGGTCGGGCTGCGCCTGGGTCAGCGGTGAGGCGAGGTTGCGAAAGCGCCGGTCGTAGAGGTCGAGTGCCGCTTCGAACTCGCGCCGTTCGTAGTGAAACAGCGCCCGGTGCCACCACAAGTGATGCACCAGATTGTTGCCCGCCGCCCAGTGGCGCTCCATTTCGCCTAGGAAGGAGATGCCCTCGGCGCAGCGTCCCTGCATCTCCATCACGTGGGCGAGGGCGTGCGTGCCCCAGAGATCCTCCGGGTCGATTTCCACCGCTTTGCGGCCTGCCGGTTCAGCGATTGCGTATTCGCCGCACTCCTCGTAGGCGAAGCACTTGCAGGAAAGCAGCGTGCCGTAGCCGGGCAGCTCGACGCCCCATTGCGACTCGACCCGGTCGACCGAGGCGCGCATCGCCGCCGGCCGCCCGAGCCAGAAGTTGTTGAAGTGCGCGAGGCGGAACGCGAGCACGTCGCGTGGATGCTCGGCGAGGATCTGTTCCCAGACCTTGAGCGCACGCTCGAGATCGCCCGCGATCCAGGCTTCCAGGGCGGAAAAATGCAGTTTTTCGCGTGCGCTGGCGCCCGCAATCGTTCGGCCTGCGGCGCGTGCAGCTTCGCGCGCCGCCGCCACCTGGGCCTGATTGAAGGCAAGCAGCATGAAATAGCCGCGAAGGATCTGGCCCATCGCAAAGTCTTCGTCGGCCTCGAGCGCGCGCGCGAGGTGCTTCGGGGTGTCGGCGCGGTATTTGAAGTAGGCGAGAAGGGTCTGGTCGAAGGCGGCGGCGGCCTCGGGGGACGCGGTCGTGATCGGCAGGCCGTGCAGGTCGGAAGGCATCACGCAGCCGAGCGCGAATCTACGGCCTGATTCATGCGTGCATCGCTAGCCGAGTGCCTGGAATGCGGGCCGCAGTTCTTCGAGTTGCGCATCGATCGAATCCGGCATGGACTGCGCAAATACGTCGAGCAGGACCAGCGCATTGACGCTGCTGTCGCCGTTACTTTTCGCATCATGGGCGCTGATCTCGGCAAGGCGCTTGGCCATCGAGGCATTGACCTGCTGCAGGTCGTGGTAGTGCGCCTTGAGCCCCTCCAGGCCGGAATCGGCCGGCTGGCCCTGCTGTTTGCGGAAATACTGCGCCAGCAGGTACATGGACGCCACGCGGTAGATCGTTT
Organism: Betaproteobacteria bacterium; assembly: GCA_022340705.1. Classification (GTDB taxonomy): domain Bacteria; phylum Pseudomonadota; class Gammaproteobacteria; order Burkholderiales; family SG8-39; genus SG8-39. Next base: position 5,988 of record JAJDNJ010000197.1, on the reverse strand, counting down.
CCTCCGCGCTGGAGAAGGGGAGATGAAAATGGGCCATCGGTCGAAGGAACCCCACGTGCGGGCACTCGCTCGTGGCCGACAGCAAGCCCATCAGCGAGCGCAGGGCGCGCTGAACCGTGGTGCGCTTGGTGACGGTGCGCTCCTCGGACTCGACATGCGCGGTGACCTCCTCATAGGAGCGCACCTTTCCGAACAGTTCGACCAGCGGCACGAGACGCACCGCCATGGGGCAATGGCGGGTGTCGGAGGGGGACAGCGGACAATTGCCGCACTGGTGAAAACCCAGCTCGGTCCAGCCCGGCAGGGGTCCGAGGGTGGACTCGTCGGCCGATGCGCCGACCTGCAGCGATTCGGCATGCCCGTCCGGAAACTCGAAGCGGTAGACCAGGTTCGCCAAGGTCGTAATCCCGTGCCGTGAGGCGTTGTGTCCGCGTATTCTGGCAGATCCGCTTCCCTGGCGAGTGGCCGGGTGTCGGTCTTGACAAAACCTTAAGCGGGCGCGGGAATTTTCCCGCTCGCTCTGGGTCGCGCGGTCGGCTGCCGCCGGGCGCGATTTGGGCGTATAAATGCGCAGAAGAGGAGGCGCAATGTACGTCCGCTTTTGGGGAACGCGGGGCTCGATCGCGAAGCCCGGGGCGAGCACGCTGCGCTACGGTGGCAATACCTCCTGCGTGGAGGTCTGCGCCGACGATGGCACGCGTGTGGTGATCGACTGCGGCACGGGCGCGCATGAGCTGGCGCGCGCGCTGATGCGCGATCCGCGCTCGGCCGGCGGCTATCTGCTGGTGAGCCATACCCATTGGGATCACATCCAGGGATTCCCGCTTTTTGATCCGCTCTTCGTCAGCGGCCAGCGCTGGGAGATCTATGCGCCCGGCGGCCGTGCGCAGCACCTCGAAGCCTCCCTCGCGGGCCAGATGTCGTACGACTATCACCCGGTCGGACTCGAGGCGCTCGAGGCGACCTACCGCTTTCACGATCTCACGGAAGGCCAGTTCGACGTGGGCGGAATCCGGGTGACCACCCAGTACCTGAACCATCCCGCACTGACCCTCGGCTATCGACTGGAAGCCGACGGCGCGGTGGTCGTGTATTCGAGCGACCACGAGCCCCACGCAATCCGTCCTGCGAAAGACCGGCCGGGGCTGCAGCCCGTGCACCGCGAGGATCAGCGCCACGTGCGCTTTCTGCAGGATGCGGATCTGGTGATTCACGACGCCCAGTACACGCTCGACGAATATGCACGCCGCGCGGGCTGGGGGCACACACCGTACGAATGCGCGGTGGATTACGCGATCGCCGCGAAGGCGCAGCGCCTCGCGCTCTATCACCACGATCCCCTGCGCAGCGATCCGGAGCTCGACGAGGTGGTGGGGCACGCGCGCAGCCTCGCCGCGTCGGGGCAGCATGTACCCGAGGTCATGGCCGCCGCGGAGGGCAGGACGATCGAGCTGCCCCGGCGCACGCCGGTACCGCAGCCTGCGATCGAGGCCCGCGCGTCCGCGCTGATTTCGGCGCTTCCCGAGCGCGCGCCGTCCGTTCTCATCGTTGAGGCGGACCCGAAGGCCGCGCGCGGGCTACAGGAAGCGCTCAAGCCGGAGCAGATCCGCCTGCTCCTCGCGGCCGACGAGCAGGAGGCGCTGGCGATGGCCCGGGACCTGAGGCCGTCGCTGATCTTTCTGCGTCTGGGGCAGGAATCCAAGGCGGGTTGCGGGTTCTGCAGCAGCCTGCGGCACGATCGCGATCCGCATGTCGCCGATATCCCGATCGTGGTGCTGACCGACCTGCGCAGGGATTCCGAACACATCGCACAAGCGTTCCAGGCGGGAGCGACCGACTATCTGAGCGAACCGATCAAGTCGACCCTGATCCGTTCGCGCGTGCGCAGCTGGCTGTTGCGCACCCGCACCACCTAGGTCGGGTGCGTCCCGGCCGTATCGGCGGCCGGCGGGGTCGGGGCTAGAGGGCGGAGATCAACGCGGCGAGAACGACGATCACGGTCGGCACTGCCATGATCACGAAAGTTTGAATGTCCTGGATCGTTTGCATGGTCCCCTCCGAGCGGGTCGGCCATGACGTCATGGTGCGCGTGAGCGAGCCGCTGTTCAGCGGCGCATGCCGCTCGCAGCTTGTGGAAAATTCACAGGCGCTGCTGCTGCGACGCAGCAAACAGCCGCCGCGACGCCGCTCGCGCGTCACGCCCTAGGGGGCGATCCGAATCTCGCGCGCCGCGTTCGGGTATTCGACGCCGGCGGCGCCGAAGTTGGCGACGATGGCCTGATTGACCTCGCCTGCGGTCGCCACCGCGTCGGGCACCGCGACCCAGGGTTTCACCGCGATGCCGATCGACTTGTCGGCAAGCGCGGAAACCCCCACGACCGCGGCCGGCTCCCGGAGCACGCGCCGGTTGGCCTGCAGCGCTTCGTCGATCGCCGCGAGCGCGCGCTCCAGATCGCTGGCGCGACAGATTTCAACCCGCAGGTCGAGCTGACGGATGTCACCGTAGTTGTGCAGGATCTCGCCCACGATCTTGCGATTCGGGACCACGACCAGCGAGCGGTCGGGATGGCTGAGCTTGGTCGAGAACAGGTCGATGGCTTCGACCCGCCCCTCGACGCCGACCATCGCGACATACTCGCCGACGCGGAACGGGCGCGTGAAGATGATCGTCAGACCGGCCACGAGATTGCCGAGCACGCCCTGCATCGCGAGCGCGATGCCGGCGCCGGCCAGGCCCAGGCCGGCGAGCAGCGGCAGCAGATCGATACCGAGGTTCTGCAGGGCCATGATCAGGAACAGCCCGACGACCAGCAGCCGGGCGAGGCGCACCAGCATGTGCCGCACGGGCGGCTCGAGCTGCAGCGGCTCCAGGCGGTGCTCCAGAAAACCCGCAATCCATCGCCCGACGTAATAGCCGACCGCCAGGATCAGCAGCGCGACCAAGACTTTCGGGCCGAAGTTGACGCCCAGTTCAATGGCGGTGTCCTTGAATTGCGCGAGGTCGGTCAGATCGGTCGGCATGACGGTGAATCGCGGGTGGAAAGCGCCATTTTGCGGTATCCCGCCCGAAACGCACGGGCGGGTTCGACGCCGAGCGCGGAGAATCGCGAGCGGAGATTGGTAAACTGGGCGCTTCCCCGGAATCGCGAATGAAGCTCGAATTCAAGGGTCTGCACCCGTATTTCTTCGCCGAGGCGAGCCCGATCGCGCTGTCCACGGTGCACGAGCCGGAAACGCTGGCTGCGATCCGCGCGGCGATGGACGCTCACGCGGTGATCGTGTTCCACGGCCAGGCGTTTACCGACGCCGAGCAGCTCGCCTTTGCGCGCCGCCTGGACGGCGCACTGCATGCGAAGACCGGTGCGCGCGTGGTGGCGAAGAACCGCCTCGGCGAAGACGAAGCGCTGACCGACATCTCGAACGTCGGCGAGGACGGCGCGCTCCTCGCCACGGACGATCGCCAGCGCCTCTACCGCCTCGGCAACCGACTCTGGCATACCGACGCCTCGTTCGAGGATCCGCCGGGGCGCTATTCGATGCTCCACGCGCGCGTGGTGCCGCCGTCCGAGGTGGGCGGCGACACCGAGTTCGCCGACATGCGCGCGGCCTACGACGCGCTCGGGCCGGAAACGAAGGCGAAGCTGGAGGGGCTGCGCGTGCGCCACTCGATCGCGTATTCGCGTCGCACACTCGGCTTCGATTTCTCGGCCGAGGAAGAGAAGCTGTTGCCCGGCGCCGAGCATCCGCTGGTGCGCCGCCTGCCTGGCGGACGCCGGTCGCTTTACCTCGCTTCGCACGCCGCCGAGGTGATCGGCTGGAACCTGCCGGAAGGACGGCTGCTGCTGCGCGAGCTGATCGAGCACGCGACCCAGCCCCGATTCGTCCATCGACACACCTGGCGTGCGGGCGATCTGGTGATCTGGGACAACCGCGCGACGATGCATCGCGCCACGCCTTTCGACGACGCGCATGTGCGGCGCGAGCTGCGGCGCGTCACCACGCTCGACATCGCTGCCTGAGACCACGGGTGGGCGCGAATCGCATCGAAGTCAACGGGCGTCGCTACCGCTGGATGACCGATCCGCTCGTGGTCGTCTGCATCGACGGCTGCGAGTACGACTATCTCGAGCGCGCGGCGGCCGCGGGTCGCACGCCGTATCTGGCCGGCCTGCTGCGCGACGGCAGGGCCTTCAGGGGCGAGGGCGTGGTGCCCAGCTTCACCAATCCCAACAACCTATCGATCGTGACGGGCGTTGCGCCGGCGATGCACGGCATCTGCGGCAACTATTTCTACGACCGTGCCGCGGACGCGGAAGTCATGATGAACGACCCGCGCTACCTGCGCGCGGGCACGGTGCTCGCCGCGTTCGCAAAGGCCGGTGCGCGGGTTGCGGTGGTCACCGCCAAGGACAAGCTGCGCGCGCTGCTGGGACATGATCTGAAAGGCATCTGCTTCTCGGCAGAGAAAGCCGCTGACGCGACGCTAACGGATCACGGTATCGAGAACGTAATCGGACTCGTCGGGCGACCGGTGCCTGCGGTATACAGCGCCGAGCTCTCGGAGTTCGTGCTCGCCGCAGGCGTGAAGCTGATGGAGGCGCAGCGCCCGGATCTGATGTACCTGTCGACCACCGACTACGTTCAGCACAAGTTCGCACCCGGCAGTGAAGGCGCGAACGCGTTCTACGCGATGATGGACCGCTACTTCGCGCGGCTCGACGCGGCGGGTGCAGTGCTCGCGCTGACTGCCGACCATGGCATGAACGCGAAGACCCGTGCCGACGGCTCGCCGAACGTCGTCTATCTGCAGGATTTGCTCGACGCCTGGATCGGCGCGGGCCGCGCGCGAGTGATCCTCCCGATTACCGATCCCTATGTCGTGCACCACGGCGCGCTCGGTTCGTTCGCGACGATCTATCTCGATGCGGGAGCGTGCGAGTTGGTCCGTGCGCGCCTGGCCGCGCTCGAAGGAATCGATCTGGTGCTGTCGAACGCCGACGCCTGCGCGCGCTTCGAGCTGCCGCGCGATCGCATGGGGGATCTCGTGGTGATATCCGGCCGCAACGTGGTGCTCGGCACGGGCGTCGCGCGCCACGATCTATCCGGGCTGGATGCGCCGCTGCGTTCGCATGGCGGAATTTCGGAGCAGACCGTGCCCTTGCTGTTCAATCGTCCCGTCAGGGGCGTCGAGGGGCGCGCGCCGCTGCGCAATTTCGACGTGCTCGACGTTGCACTCAATCATCTTGCGCCCGCCGCGGGCCAAAGTGCTGCAATGCGCTTCGCGGCGCAGTAGACTCCTTGGTTTGCATGTCTCGCAAGGAGGGCCGAATGAAGCCGATTCGCCGCAGGCAGTTCCTCCTCGCCGCCTCCGCGCTTGCCGCGGCACCGCTGGTCCCGGTGCGCGCGGACGGCAAGCCGCTGCGCATCATCTGGTTTTCCGCCGGCGCGCCCGAGAGCCACGGGGCCTACGTCGAGGCGTTCCGCAGCGGCTTGCGCGAGCTTGGCTACCGCGAGGACGAGGACGTCGTCATCGAGTACCGCTGGCGCGGTGAGACGATCAAACCCTACCGCTGGATGGCTTCGGACATCGTCGATGAAAAACCGGACGTCATTGTTGCGACCTGCGAGATCTCGGCTAAGGCGGCGATGGGCGCGACCGACAAGATCCCGATCGTGATGGCCGCGAGCACGGACCCGGTCGCGCACGGCCTTGTGAAGAGCCTGGCGCGGCCCGGAAAGAATTTGACCGGTCTGTCGTTCGACGAATTCGAGGTGGGTGGCAAGCGCCTGGAGCTGCTGAAGGAAGTGGTCCCGGGGCTGAAACGGGTGGGCGCGATCATGCCGTCGGCCGAGCCGATCAGCACAGTGGAATTTGAAAACCTTCAGAAGCTCATTCGCGCGTCGAACCTCGAGCTGTTCAGCTACCGCGTCCCGGGCGACGACTTCGAAGCGGCATTCGCCGAAATGCGCAATGCGAAGGTGCAGGGG
>JAJDNJ010000239.1 GCA_022340705.1 Betaproteobacteria bacterium | reverse complement strand
ATTTCGGACGCGCGCTATGCGGGCGACTACGGGATGTGCACCTTCCTGCTCAAGATGCGCGAGTACTACCGCTGGGAGCATGAGCTTCCGTTCACGCGTGCGCTGCCCAGGGCCGAGCTCGGCGACTGGCTGAGCGCGCGCGAAGCCGCCTGGGGCGCGCTCGAGTCCGAAGACTTCGGGCCGCTGCCGCTCGAGGCGGGCGCGCTCGACCCGCTCGCCGCCGACGTCGCCAATCGCGAGCTCCTGCCCAGGGGCCTCGTCTACAGCGCGGGCTACGGGCGCTTCGGCAAGCCGGTGTTCTTCCTCGGCGCGCTGCTGCGCGCGGAAGAGCGCGAAGGCTACCGAGTGATCGTGTCCTCCTGCGAGTACGCGCGCGAGCTCGCCGCGCCGCCCGCGATGCTGCAGGGGCGCACCATCTACCTGCGCCTCGAATCGGTGCGCCGCTACCTCTGGGAGAAGATCGAGGAATGGCAGTGGCGCAAGAGCGACAACCGCATGGCGCGCGCCCTTGCCGGCTACGACTTCGTCGCCGACCCGGAAGCTGCGCTCACGCGCATGGCCGACAACGAGATGGAGAGCATGATCCTGCACGAGGTCGGCGAAGCGCGCGCCGGCGAGCTGCTCGGCGCGGGATGGCAGGAGATGATCACGCGCGTGGCACGCAGTCCCGCCGAGGTCGCCGCGCGCGCGCTGCGCGATCTGCTCGCCGACTGCCTGTCCACGCTGCCGACGCTCATCGCGCGCGAAAACCTGCCGGCGCTGCATTTCTACTTTGCCACCTTCGATGCGCCGCGCCGCGAGCATTTCCCGGAGGCACTGGTGGCGTACGAGGAATTTCTGCGCGACGGGTCGCTCGCCGCGCTCGAACGCGCCGCGCAGGTCGGCGCCGAGCGCTTTCTGGCCGAGGCCCGCGCGCTGCTCTAGGAAAGTTTGACGAGGCCTACCGTCGTCCCCGCGAAGTAGGCCGTCATCCCCGCGAAGTAGGCCGTCATCCCCGCGAAGGCGGGGATCCAGTTTGTTTGCAGTCAACGTAAGTCGGTACAGACGCGTTGCTCCGCGAGTGAAGCAGCCCGTGGTCTATATCCTCGCCAGCAAACCGTACGGAACGCTGTACATCGGTGTCACCAGCAATCTGGCCGGTCGCGTCGAAGCACATCGGAACGGCCGCGTGGACGGGTTTACCCGGCAATATCGTGTGCATAGGCTCGTGTACTTCGAGGCGCACGCCGAGATGTACGAGGCGATTCAAAGGGAGAAGAGACTTAAGAAGTGGAACCGCGCATGGAAGATCAGGCTGATCGAGGAAATGAATCCCGAGTGGAAAGACCTTTCGGGGCAGGCGTTCTGATTTTTCAAACGGGGTCCCCGCCTTTGCGGGGACGACTTGTTGAGACCTCGGATCCCCGCCTTCGCGGGGACGACTTATTCGGACGTCGGCGCCACGGTCTGCTCGACCAGCTTGTTCACCAGGCGCACCATTTCCGGCGCCTCGACATCAATCATCTGCTCGGTCACCCAGCGGTTGTCGCTCTCGGCCATTACGTCGGCAACGCGCGAGGCGAAGTAGCGCAGGCAGGCATAGCCCGGCTCGCCGTCCGGGTATTCAAACTCGGCGTACTCGCCAAAGCGCGCGTTCAGAGTGTCGATGAAAGGTTTGCGGTATTCGCCCGGCCCGAACAGGTCGAGCTGGTTATTCTCCATGGTCGCCGCGAGATGGCGCACGACTTCGGCGACGAGCGCCGCGCGGTCCGCCTCTGAGAGCCGTCCGTACACCCTGCGGTCGACGATCTGCACCAGGAAGGCGATGAACTCGGTCAGCACGTTGGTGACCAGCCGGTCCGAGCCGAAGCGAAAGCCGTCCTTCTCCATGTGCTTGAAGAACTCGAGCGCGAGCTTCCAGACGTTGGCGCCGACCACCCCGGCGCGCTCGGCGAGGCTGCGCGCACCCTTCTTGCGCCAGCGCGTCTTGATGAGCCCGATTGTCGGACGGCTGCTGATGACGGCCATGTTCACGGATAATAACGGCGGGAGCGAGACATGTCAGGACTGGATATGGAGTTGGCGAGCGGCGTCGCCGCCTTCGAGGCGAAGGAGTTCGCGCGCGCGATGCAGCTGCTGTTGCCGCTCGCCGAGCGCGGCGATCCGCAGGCGCAGTACCGCGTCGCGGTGATGGCGCAGGTGGGCCTCGGCGTGGTGAAGAACTGCGCCAACGCGGTGAAGTGGATGCGCGCCGCCGCCGAGCAGGGCTACGCGCTCGCGCAGCACGGGCTCGGGTTCATGTATTTCCAGGGCGAGTGCACCAAGGCCGATCCCGCGGAGGCCGCGAAATGGTTTCGGCTGGCGGCCGAGCAGGGGCTCGCCGGATCGCAGGCGATGCTGGCGACGATGTACGAGAAGGGCGTGGGCGTCGCGCAGGACGCGGCCGAGGCGGCCAGCTGGCGCAAGCGCGCCGAGACGGACGCCGGCGCTACTTCCTGATCCAGGCCTCGAAGCCGCCGGCGTTCTTCTCCGTGCCGGCGGCGTAACCGGCTTCGTAGGCTTCGTTCGCGCGCTGCTCCTCGCGCTTCGGGTTGTGCAGGAAGCCCGAGGCCCAGCCGTTGATGTACTCGGGATCGACCCCTTTCTTCTCCATGCGGTCGATCGTTTCGTAGTAGAGCTTGTCCATGAGATGCCCATGTTTCGGTTTGCCGAGGCGCGTATGGTAATAAATGACGCGGGAGTTTCAACGGCCGCGAGGGCGGAATGCGCTTCAAGGTGATCGTCGGCGAGCAGGTCTACGCCGTGGAGGTGTCCGAGGACCTCCTCGAGCAGGCACGTGCCTTCCACGACAAGCTCGATGCCGACATGGACCGCGGCTGGCAGATGAGCCGCGCGTTTGTCGCGCATCCCGACCGCCTGCAACGCTGCCAGATCGTCGCCGACCGGCTGCTCACCAGCCTCTCCCAGGGCAACGAGCCAACAGCCATGCTGATGGCCTCATACATTGCGCTGCGCATGCCGGGGGCAATCGGCGTCGACATCGACACCGAGGGCGAGATGCAGAACACCGAAGTGCTCTACGCCTAGCCGATGACCACGCTCGCCGGCACGCGCATCCGCGAGCTGAAGCCGATGAGCTTCATCTATGCGCTCGAGCGAGCGCTCCCGACCGACGTCTGCCGGGAGGCCATCCGGCGCTTCGAGGCGAGCCCGGGCGAGCAGGTCGCCGGGCGCATCGGCGCCGCGGCCGAGGAGGCGCCGCAGGTCAAGCGCTCCACCGACCTGCACATCAGCGGGCGCGAGGACTGGCGCGACATCGACCGGACTTTGGCGCAGCAGCTCGCCGCCGCAGTCAATGCCTTCGGGCTCGAGTTTCCGTTCTTCGCCGCCAATTCCTTCAAGGACCTCGGCTACAACCTGCAGCGCACGCTGCCGGGCGAGTACTACCACTGGCATGTCGACGCGGGGCCGGGCGAGTTCAGCCAGCGCCAGCTGGTCGCGATCTGGTATCTGAATGATGTGCCCGGACCGGGCGGCGAGACCGAGTTCCCGTTACAGCAGGTCACGGTGCGGCCGGAGGAAGGCAAGCTCATCCTGTTTCCGCCGTTCTGGACGCATGTGCATCGCGGCGTCACTCTGCAGCAGGGCGTCAAGTACATTGCCACGACCTGGATTCTCTTCGCCTGAGACCCCATGCTGCTCACCGTTCCCCGCGTCCTTAAGCCTGACGAGATCGCACTCGCGCGCAGCTGGCTCGAAGGCGTGCACTTCGTCGACGGCAAGGCCTCGGCGGGCTCGGCCGCGCGGCGCGTGAAGCGCAACCAGGAAGCCGAGCGCGGCGCTGGCGGGCTCGAGCGACTCGACGACATGGTGATGGGCAGCCTGGCGCGCCACCCCGCGTATCGCGGCGGCGCGCTTCCGCTGCACGCCGCGACGCCCCTGTACATCCGTTACCGGGCGGGCATGGACTATGGAGACCACCTCGACGACCCGATCATGGGTGCCGGCGGCGTGCTGTATCGGTCGGATGTCGCGGTGACGCTGTTTCTCAGCGCGCCCGAGGAATACGACGGCGGCGAGCTGGTGATCCACAGCGCTTCAGGCGAGCAGACAGTGAAGCTCCCGGCGGGCGACGCGGTGCTCTATCCGGCGGGCACGATCCACCGGGTCAGCCCGGTGACGCGCGGTGAGCGCCTCGTGGCGGTGACCTGGGTGCAGAGCGTGGTGCGCGATGCAGCGCGGCGTGAGCTACTCTACGGCCTCAACCTCGCGCGCGAGAAGCTGCTCGCGAACGCACCCGATGCCGAGGAGACCGCGCAGGTGAATGCCGCGTATTCGAACCTGATCCGCATGTGGTCGGACCTGTAAAGCGGTCGCGATGAGCCAGACCGAACAGTCGATGGAAGAGCGCATCCTGCAGGCGGTGAAGCGCACGCTCACCAATGTCGTGCGCGACACCGCGACCCCGCACGGCATGCGCCATCCGCTTTCCGACGCCACGATCGAGGATTTGCGCCAGTGTCTTTCTCTGATCAGTGCGCGCGAGCGCGAGCTGGCAGCAGCGGCAGGCCGCGAACTGACCGCGCGCCCGCGCACTGCCGGCGAGCCATCGGGCACAGACAAGGTCATACGCCTGGTGCGCAAACCCGGAGACAAAGATGACTGACAGCGCCTGCAGCCAGCTCGAGCCCTACGCGCTGCGCGTGCTCGGCGACAGCATGGAGCCGGAGTTCCCCGACGGATGCATCATCATCGTCGACCCCGGCCATGCGGCGAAGCACGGCTCATACGTGATCGTCGAATACGCCGGCGACATCTTCTTCCGCCGCCTCGTGGTGGACGGCGAACGGCGCTTTCTCGAGCCGCTCAATCCGAAGTACGGCGGCTTCGAGCTCGTCCCGCCCTATACGATCCGCGGTGGCGTCGTGCAGCGCGCGGGCCGCCGCCGCGCCGAGCGCAAGCACTACGCCTGAGCAGCCGCGAACGGCAGCGGCGAATCTTGCGTCGCGTCCGGACTCACGACCCTCTTCTTTCTAGTTCGCACGGCGACACGCGCGCCGCAGGGCGCCGACGGCAGGCAATGTCCGGCGCGTTTGACGTACCTCAAGCCATGCCAACAATACCTGGGGGAGTATAAGCATATGCTTATATAGGTTCAGAAAAAGTAATGAGCCGATTTCCACGCTGGATCTTCGGGCTGATTGCGATCGGTCTGCTCGTCGTTATTCCGTTCCTCTATCTGCAGCCGAGCAAGACCCAGGGCCCCGACGCAGCCGCACGCGCCCCGGTCAAGCGCGCGCATGTCGATCATCGCGACATCGTCAAGGGGGTCTTCAAATCAGGGCAAGACGTCACGCGCGCCTGCCTCGTGTGCCACGAGGACGCCGCGGCGGAGGTGATG
>JAJDNJ010000238.1 GCA_022340705.1 Betaproteobacteria bacterium | reverse complement strand
GCGCGCGACCGGATCGCGCCCGAGCGCCCCCGACTGATAGTCGGCGATCGCGCGCTCGATTTCCTCGCGCGTGTTCATTACGAATGGTCCGTACTGCACGATCGGCTCGTCGATCGGAATTCCGGCGAGCACCAGGAATCGGGCTCCCGCGTCGCCGGCTTGAATGCGCACCGCATCGCCGTCGGAAAGCAGGCCCGCGGCGCGGTGGGAGAGCATGCTGCGCGCCACGCCCACGAAGGCTTCGCCCTCGTAGACGTAGACGAAACCGTTATGCGAGCACGGCAACTCGGCGTCGAACACGGCGCCGGCCTGGAGACCGACGTCGAAGTACCATGGATCGGTCGACAGACCTCGGATCGGACCTCGCGTGCCGTCGAGTGCGCCGGCGATGACCTTGACCTCGACGCCTTCCGCCGGTCGCACGACAGGAATTCGGCTTGACGGAATGTCGCAATAGGCGGCCGGCTTCATCTTCTCGCGCGCCGGAAGGTTGAGCCAGAGCTGGAACCCGCGCATGCGGCCTTCGGTTTGCCGTGGCATTTCCGAATGCACGATGCCGCGCGCTGCGGTCATCCACTGCACGTCGCCCGGGCCGAGATCGCCCGTGTTACCGCCACTGTCCTTGTGTTGCATGCGCCCGTCGAGCATGTAGGTCACGGTCTCGAAGCCGCGGTGCGGATGCGGCGGAAAGCCCGCGATGTAATCGTCCGGATTGTCCGAGTAGAACTCGTCGAGCATCAGGAACGGGTCATGGCGCTGGAACGGATTCGCGCCGACGCTACGGCGCAGCTTGACGCCCGCGCCGTCCGAGGTCGCGATCGACGGGATGCTGCGCTGCAAGGACCGAATCGTCATGCGCGATGCGCGGGATCCTGTGCCCAGGTTTCGGACGGACGGTGGATCCGCTCGATCCAGCGCTCGAGCGCCGCGACGTGCTCGTCCTCCTCAGTGGCGAATTCGCCGGCCAGTCGCTTGACGTCCGCGTCCGAGGATTCCTCGGCGACCGAGCGGTAGTACTGCAGCGCCCGGGTTTCGTTGTCGCGCGCATAGCCGAGCGCGTGGTACGCGTCGAGCATGTAGTCGAACGCGTCCTCGTCACCCATTTCCGGTGGCGTGCGCCAGCGGAATTCCCAGGACTTGAGACGCGGTAGCTCGATGCTGCCGACCCGCGCGCGGATCGCGTCGCGGTGCATGAGCGAAAAGCGGTGCATGTCGCGAAACAGGGCGGAGACCTCGTCGTTGCGGTGCGCTTCCATCATGTCGGCGAGCTCGAGGTAGCGCTCGGCCGCCTCGTCTTCCATCGCGATGGCATGGGCGAGGAATTCGGGCAAGGTGTAGCTCATCGGGTCGGCCCTCCCTAAGCGAGGAGCGACGAGCGTATCACGCGTTGCGGCCGCGGCGCGCGAGCCACGCGCGAAGTGCCCGAACACCCCAGACGCCGAAGCCGAGTGCCGCGATCCCGGCGAGAAACACGAGCTCGAAACGCTTGATGTCCCCGAGCAGCACGTCGGCCGCCTGGGTCAGCAGGTAGCCGACGAGGGCGCCGGCGACGGACCAGAGCAGGGCCCCGAGCGCGTTCAGAACGAGAAATCTTCCGGCCCCGATACGGCTCATTCCGACCACGAAGGGCGTCAGATTGCGGATGCCGTACACGAACCGAAACCCCACCAGGACCGGAATCTCGTAGCGTGCCAGCTGGGCGTGAATGCGGTCGATTCGCGCACGCCAGGCTTCGCGTCGTGCAAGTATGCGCGTGCCGTAGCGTCGCCCGATCCAGAACCAGATCTGATCGCCGAGCAGCGAGCCGGCAAAGGCGCAGGCGACGACCCATTCGAGGCGCAGATACCCGAGCCGCGCCGCGGCGCCGCCGAGTATGAGCACCGTCTCGCCTTCGAGTAAAGTGCCCACGAACAACAGCGCGTAGCCTGCGTGCTCGATCAGTCCCTGCAACATGTCGGTCATAGCAAGATTCGTAGGCCAGGCTTGCGTACACTTTGCCTCTGAACAAGCTTCGAAAGGAAGTGCTGATGAAAGCCGCACGTCTGTCCCGCTTCGGCAAGCCGGCCGAAGTGATCGAGCTCGCCGATCTGGACGAACCGGGTACCCCGGGCGAGGGTGAGGTGCTGCTCGAAGTCATCGCTTGCCCGATCAATCCAGCCGACGTTCTGATGCTCGAAGGCCGCTATGGCGCAGCACCGCCCAAGCTGCCACTCATCCCGGGCGCAGAGGGGATCGGTCGGATCACGCAGACCGGGGCCGGCGTCAAGCACGTCAAGCCGGGCGACCTGGTGCTGGTACCCGGACCGGGCACCTGGCGCGAACGCTTGACGGCGCCAGGCAAGTCAGTCTGGGCGTTGAAGTCCAAAGCGGATCTCCATCAACTCGCGATGCTGCGCGTCAATCCGGCGACCGCCTATCTCATGCTGCACGACTACGTGCCAGCGGAGGCTGGAAACTGGGTGATCCAGAACGCTGCCAACTCGGGCGTCGGCCACTGCCTGATCCGGCTTGCGAAGCAGGCCGGCGTGAAAACGATCAATGTCGTGCGCCGCGAATCGCTTGTCGCGCCGCTCGAGGCCTACGGTGCCGACGTCGTGCTCGTCGACGGTCCGGATCTGGATGTCCGTGCGCGCGCGGCGACCGGCGGCGCGCCGCTGCCGCTCGCGATCGACGCGGTCGGCGGGTCGGCTGCGCAGCGCCTGGCACGCTGCGTCGACGAGAAAGGCGTGGTGGTGAACTACGGGCTGCTGTCGGGCGAGCCCTGCATGGTCGACGGGCGCGACACGGTATTCAGAGACGTCACGCTGCGCGGCTTCTGGCTGCGGCGCTGGTTCTCCGAGACCCAGCCGGCGGAGATCGGCAAGCTGTATGCGAAGCTCGCCGCGCTCGTCGAGGACGGTACGCTCAAGATCGAGGTGGAGAAGGTCTATCCGCTCGCGCAGATCAAGGACGCCGTTGTGCACGCCGCACGCGAGGCTCGCGCGGGCAAGATTCTGCTCGAGATGACCGGGCGCTGAGCGCCGCGCTCAACGCTTCACGGTAGGCAGGGTCCTGACCTGCGCCGCGATCTCGCCGGAGATCTTGGCGAGCGCGCGGTTGTACGCGGCGACCAGTGTGTCGTAGCTCTTGCCCGCGCTGTCCTGCGCGCTCGAGCGACCCGCGTGCAGCTCCGCGCCGCCCTTTGCGGCGCGCACGCTCCATAACGCGTCGACGGCGACTTCGCCCTCCAGCTTTCCGCTGAAGCGCTGGATGTCGACCAGCACCCGGTAGTCGGCGTTCAGGCTCGTGCCCTGGGGATAGGCGGCGATGCGCGGATTGCCGGTTGCGCGCGAAAGGTTTCCCGCAATCACCCGGCCGATCTCGCCCTCGAGCGACTCGGCCCAGCGGTGCTGCTCGAGGATCGCGACTTCGTTCGTGTTCACTGTGACGACGAGTTGCGGCCGGTCGAGCTTGTCGGGGACCGTCGCATGCACCGAAACCGAGGGTCCGCTCGCCGCGGCCGTCTTCGGGGCTTCGGGACTCAGCGTGTAATAGTGCGGCGGCGGCGTGCTCGAGCAGGCCGCAAGCAGCATGAGCGTGGCAAGGGCAACGACGCGGTTCATGGTTTCTCCTCCGACTTGCCGCGGATGAGCGACTCCGGATGCTGCTCGACGTAATCGAGCAGCACGCGTGCCGAGGCTGCCGCGCGTGACACGTCGCGCAGCGCGTTACGAAGGTCTTCCTGCAGCGGCGAGTCCTGGGCGAGGAGGCTGTTCACGTCGGCAAGCGAGCGGCGCAGGTCGACCAGCGCGTCGCTGAGCTCCGGGGTGACCTTGGCATTGATTTGCTTGACCGCCGCGTCGATCGTCTTGAGCGTCGTATCGAGCGTCTCGAGCGCCTTCTTGGTGTCCTTGCCGATGTCGTCGAGCGGCATCGCCGCGATCTTCTTGGTGATCTGCGAGATATTCTCTTCGATGCCGCTGAAGGCACCTTCCACGGTCGGAAAGCGCGGTGGTTTCTCGTTCCAAGCGATCTGCGCGGGCTTCGCATCCTTGAAGATATCGATCGCGATGTAGAGCTGTCCGGTCAGCAGGTTGCCGGTGCGCACCTGCGCGCGCATGCCGCCCTTCACGAGGAGATCCATCGACTGCTGACGGTTCAACCCCAGCTCTTGGCGCGTCGTTCCGATGTTGCGTCCGGCCATGCGCTCAGGGTAGGTGTTGGCGAGGGCGACCATGTACACGTGCTGGTTTTCGTACTGCGGGCGAATGTCGGTGACCTCGCCGACGACCACTCCGCGGAAGTCGACCGGCGCGCCGACCGACAGCCCGCGCAGCGACTGGTTGAAGCGAAAGGCCATCGGCACTATGACGACGTCGCGGTGCGCGAGCGCCGTCGCGCGGTTCTTGTACAAACGGAACGCTGCGTTGTCGTCAGCCGGCTCGGCAGCCACGCCCTCGTCCAGGGACTGGAACGCGATACCGCCGATCACGATGCTCGCGAGCGATTCGGTCTCGAGGTCGACGCCGCTTGCGCTCAGCTTGACGTCGATGCCGCTCGCCTCCCAGAAGCGGGTTGCGTTGGTCACATACTGATCGTGCGGTGCGCGGATGAAGACGTCTACCGTGACGCCCCTGCCGTCCTTGTCGAGCGCGTAGGACTCGACCTCGCCGACCGCAAATTTGCGGAAATACACCGGCGAGCCGAGATTGTACGAGCCGAGCGTCGGGCTCTTGAGGACGAAATGCCGCCCGGGCAGATCCCCGGTGACGATCGGCTGATCCTCCAGGCCGGTGAAGTCACGCAACGTCTCCTTGCTCTTGCCGACATCCATGCCGATGTAGGCGCCGGAGAGCAGGGTGCCGAGTCCCTGCACCGTGGCGCCGGTGATCCGCGCGCGCACCACCCAGAAGCGGCTGTCCTTGACGAGGTAATCCTCGGCGAATTTCTCGAGGCGCGCATGCACGAGCACGGTGCTGCGATCGGGTGTGAGTTCGATCGACTCGACCGTCCCGACATCGACCGCCTTGTACTTGATCTTGGTCTTGCCGGCCTCGAGCCCCTCCGCGGTCTTGAAGCGGATCACGAACTCCGGGCCCTTCTCGTTGATCGTCTTCCAGGCAAGCCATCCTCCGATCAATGCCGCGACGAGCGGGACGATCCAGACGAGTGAAAAGAACGACCGCTGCCTGCCGGCGACCTGCGCATGGGGCAGCGCCGAGGGTTCGAGTTCCGGGGTCGGGTCAGCCATCCGCGTCTCCCGTGGCATCCCAGATCATGCGCGGATCGAAGCTCATCGAGGCGAGCATGGTCAGCACGACGACGCCGCCGAAATACATCGCGCCCGCGCCGGCCCGGATGTTGGCCAGCGCGCCCATGTTGACGAGCGCGACCAGAACCATCACTACGAACACGTCGAGCATCGACCAGCGCCCGATGAATTCCAGCAACCGGTACAGGCGCGTACGCGGCAGCAGGCGCAGCTGCGAGCGGCGCTGCACGGACAGCGCGAGATAGCTGAGCGCAAACAGCTTGAGCAGCGGCACCAGGACACTCGCCAGAAACACGAGCGCGGCAAGCGGCCAGGAGCCGCTGTGGTAGAGGTAGGCGACGCCGCTCAGGATGGTGTCGGACTGCGTACCGAGAAACGACGAAGTGATCATCACGGGCTCGATGTTCGCCGGAAGGTACAGGATCGCGGCGGCGATGAGCAGTGCCCAGGTGCGCGCCACGGCGTTCGGCTTGCGCGAATGCAGCTGGGCGCCGCAGCGCGGGCAGGCGCATTCGGCTGCACCGGTCGGCGGACGCGAGACCAGTTCGCAGACGTGGCAGGCGAGGAAACCCAGGCGCGCGGCGGTCGGCGCGCTCATTGGGCCGGCTCGGGTTCGCCCACTTCGAGTCGCGCCCAGACCTCGTGCGGATTGAGCGTGCTGCTCGCCCAGGCGAGCGCGATGATCAGGCCGAAGAACGCCCACATGCCGATGCCGGGGACGACCGTCGCCATGTGCGCGAGCTTTACGAGCGAGACTAGAACGCCGAGCATGAAGACCTCGACCATGCTCCAGGGCTTGACCTCCTCGATCGTGCGGTACGCCGGAACGAGGTAGCGCGGGGTCAGGCCCAGGCGCAGCGGGACCAGAATCGCAAGCATTCCCGCGATTTGCAGCAACGGAAAGATCAGCGCGGTGAGAAACACGAGGATGCCCACCACGGTCTCACCTTCTTCGTGCAGGCGCCAGGCGCCCTCCCAGACGAGCGCCGCCGTACGCCGACCCTGAATCTCCATAGTGACGACGGGAAAGGCGTTGCCAATGGCAAACAGGACCGCCGCCGCGAGCATCAGCGCGAGCGCGCGGTCGATGGAGTTGTTCGACTGGGTGTAGAGCGTCGCCTTGCAGCGCGGGCAGATCGCCTTGCCACCGGGCGGCAGGGCAACCTCGCGCTGCAAGAGGTCACATTCGTGGCAGGCGAGCAGCCCGGAATGAGTCATGGGCCGCGATTATGAAGCAATTGCCCCTGCCTGGGTCGCGCCGCGACCCGGTGATGTGACGCCCGGGCGGCTACTTGGTTTTCTGACCCGCCTTGTAGCCCTCCTGGTAAGCCTCGTTCTGCTTTTTCTGCTGCGACTTTTTCTCCTGATCGTAGAGGTAGCCGCCAAGTGCGCCGATCGCGGCGCCGCCGGCCGCCCAACCCCAGTCGCCGGTGATCAGGCCGCCGGCCGCGGCGCCGATCGCGGCACCCGTGCCGGTGCGCCGCTCGGTGTCGCTCATGTCGGCGCAGGCGCCGAGCGCAAGCGTGCCTGCGAGGGTGCAGGAAAGAATCAGATTGCGGTTCATCGTGTGCTCCTCGTTCAAAGTCGATGCGCTACTGCTTGCAGGGCCACATGCCGCCCAGGTAGCGGAAGATCGAATCGACCGCCGGCTGCTTCATGATTTCGGGGTGCGTCTTCGCCCAGGCGACGAAGCCGGCGATCACCTCGCCGCGTTTCGGTGCCGGATTGGGTGGACATACAAACCGGTCGGATTGCGGCGTCGACTGATGGTAATAGTGATACGCGCCGACGCCGAAACCGTGGCAGAACGCGATCGCGCTGGTGTAGTTCTCGTCGCTCTGCGGCATCGAGCAGAGCGCGACATAGTCCGCGGTGTCGCGGACCTGGAACTGCGGAGGGCCGGCGGCGAACGCGGGGCTCGCGAGCGCGAATAACAGTGCAGCCAATAGCGTGCGCATGTACTTCTCCTTGAAAGGGACTGGCTAGAGCGATCCTGCGGAAACTCGGAGTGGTCATTTTGACCTGCATCAGATCGCAAATGGGATACTGCGACATATTCTGCCTCGGATGCGCCGACGGGCCGGTCGTCACCGCAAACCGACGCCAGGTCGAGTCGCGCGTGAGGCCGCGGCTTGCATGCGGATCGTTGAACAAAGGAAATGGTTTATGCGTCAGACGCTTATCGGAATACTGGCCACGTCGGCCCTGCTTTTCACGGGACCGGCAGCGCTCGCCGCGGAGGAAGGCAATTCCACCGCAGCGCAGCTGAGCCGCGACTCGCACGCGGCGCTGCAGAAGCTCTACGCGCGCGTGCCGCTTGCGAAGTCGCTCGGCCCCAAGGCCTACGCGATTCTCGTGTTTCCCGACGTGGTCAAGGCAGGCCTGATCGTCGGCGGGCAGTACGGCGAGGGCGCGCTGCTCAAGGGCGGCAAGACCATCGGCTACTACAACACGGGCGGGGCCTCCTACGGACTGCAGGCAGGCGCACAGAAGTACGGCTACGCGCTATTCCTAATGAACGCAAAGGCACTCGCCCGGATCAACGAGGCCGAGGGCTTCGAGGTCGGCGTCGGCCCGAGCGTGGTGGTCATCGATGAGGGCATGGCCAAGCAGACCACGACCAAAACGATGGACGACGACATCTACGCGTTCATCTTCGGCCAGAAGGGCCTGATGGCCGGCATCGGCATCCAGGGGAATAAGATCACCAAGATCAACCCGAAGTGAATAGCCGCGCGCAAGCTTTCCGGGTCGCAGCGCGTACCTGTCACGCCCGCGTCATATTTCTTCCATAAAACCCTGCGTCGGGTTTTCAGCCGACCACTTGCGACGGAGAGCGTAGTGACGCCAGAAGAGCATATCGACCACATCGTTCGCGACCATGCCGACATCAACGAGCTTGTCGCGCAGCTGCGCGCGGCGACCGAGCGCGGCGACCATGCGACGATGAAATCGCTGCTCATGGGGCTCGAGATGCTCGAGGCGAAGCATTACGCACGGGAAGACGCCCTGATGCGCGCGGTCGGCTACGCGCAGGCGGACGCGCATCGCGCGGAGCACGCCAAGATGCTCGACACTCTGAGAAGCATCAATGCGACGCTGGTCTGGGAGAACATGCGCGCGATCAGCCCGCAGGTGGTCGCGCACATCGAGGCCGCGGTCGCGCATATGCTGCATGCCGACGAGGCGCTCAACCGCGCCGTCTCTCCCGGCGCGGCTCCGCCGGGAGACTAGCGCGAGCGCGCGGGCGGCGGCTGCACCCGCTCCGGCCGTCCCGACCACTCCCAGGCCAGGCTCTCGCGCGAGATGCCGAGCAGCAGGCCGTGCAGGCTCTTCGGGTGCACCCAGCAGCCGTCGCGCTCGGTCTCGATCGACGCGCCGCGCGGGATCAGGGTCGCGCCGCCCTCGAGCAAGCGCCGCTGTAGCGCGTCGTAGTCGTCGGTCTCGAGGTAGCACATGTAGAGCGAATCGCCGCCGCGCTTCTCGACGAAGCGGCGCATCGCGCTCGGCCGGTCACCAAAAGTCTGCGAGAGCTCGATACGGTCGAGGCGCGCCGGCGGATCGAACAGCGTCAGCGTGCCTTCGTAGCCGAAGCGCGCGCTCGAGATCGGCGAGAACTTGGTCGGGTCGAGCTGAAACAGCTTCGTGTACAGGTCGGCGACCGCGCGCCAGTCGGAGTCGAGCGTGTTGGTTGCTTCGTAAAAGAAGCTGACCGGTCCCACCCGCGCACGCTCGGCCAGCGGCGAGATCACCATCGGAAAGCCCGCGGTCGTCGTGCCCGGCAGGTAGAGCTGGTCGCCTTCGCGCAGGTAAGGTGCGCCGATCGCGTCGAGATGCGCGGCGAGCGCGTCGACCCGCGCCGCAGCGTAGCCCGCGCAGAGCAGGCCCTCGCCCCAGCGCTCGACGAAGTCACGCACGATCCCGGGTCCGCGCGCCTCGCACAGCTCGAGCTCGCTCTCGCCGATCGACAAAACGGTGCGCCAGGCGTTCAGGTACGCGCTCTCGTCCAGGCGCGCACGCTCGGCGCCGAACAGGCGCGCGAAGGTATCCTCGGCCGCGGTGCGGTCGTTCACCGCGAGCTGCATGCGGTCGACGCGCTCGAGCAGTCCCATCTTCAGCGCCCCTTGAACAGCGGCTTGCGCTTCTCGAGGAAGGCCTTCGCAGCCTCGGTGTTGTCCTCGGTCGTGCCACAGCGCGAATGGCGGTCGGCTTCGCGATCGAGCGCCTCGGAAAACGACAGGCGCATGGCGTCGTTCAGGTTGCGCTTGATCTCACGCAGCGCGATCGGGGCAGATTCGGCGAGCCTGCGCGCCACGCCGCGCACATGGTTCATGAGCTCCGTGTCGGGCAGGGTCTTCGACACCAGGCCGATGCGCTCGGCCTCCGCCGCATCGAAGCGCTCGGCGAGCAGGTAGAGTTCGCGCGCCTTGGCGGTGCCGACGATGTGGGTCAGGCTGTAGCTGCCGCCAAAATCCCCCGACAGCCCCGCATTCAGGAAGGCGCTGCTGAATTTCGCCGAGGCCGCGGCGTAGCGCAGGTCGCAGGCGAGCGCCCAGGAGAAGCCCGCACCCGCACAGGCGCCATTGATCGCGGCGATCGTCACCATGTCGGATTCGCGCAGGATCTGCGAGGTGCGCATGCTGCGGCGCAGCTCGGCGATGCGCTGCTCGATCGGCTGCGGCTGCTTGAACTCGCCGCCCGCGAAGCCGGCGAGGTCGCCGCCTGCGCAGAAGCCCTTGCCGGCGCCGGTCAGGATAAGCACGCGGACCGCTGGATCGCTCGCGGCCTTCTCGAACACTTCGACCGCGCGCGTCATCAGCTCGCG
>JAJDNJ010000231.1 GCA_022340705.1 Betaproteobacteria bacterium | reverse complement strand
CGGCCTGCTTGCCGGCATCGACGGGCCGGGCTATAACGTCGACCGGGACGCGGCACGCGTAGGAGGACCCGTGAAATACCAGAAGATCCTGCTTGCCTACAACGGATCGGAGGACGGCAAGCGTGCGCTCGTCGAGTGCGGGGAGCTCGCCAACTTCCTCGGGGCCGAGACCCACCTGCTCGCGGTCGCGAGCATGCCGCCGAGCCTGTTTCTGACCGAAGGCTTCGTTCCCGAAGAGCTGCTCGAGGAAGAAAAGAAGCGCACCCAGGCGGTGCTCGACGAGGGCATTCGGACACTGCGCGAAAAAGGCTTTAACGCAACCGGCCACCTCGCGGTCGGTGAACCGGTGGAGGAAATCTGCCGGCTGGCGAAGGAGCTGAGCTGTGATCTGATCGTCGTCGGGCACAACCAGAACACCTCGTTTGCAGCGCGCTGGTGGAAGGGCTCGGTCGGTGCGACGCTGTCCGACTACGCGCCCTGCAGCCTGCTGATCGCGCTGTCGCGCAGCTGACGAAGACGCAGTCCCGGCGCCTGCGCCTGGTCGCGGTGGCGCTCGTTGCCTGCGCGCTGGCGGCGACGCTTGGGCGTACCGGCTGGCTGCGCACGCTCGAGAACCTGTACGCCGACAGCTGGACGGTGCTCGCGGGCGAGCGTTACACGCCGCGCCATACCGCGCTCGTCGTGATCGACGATGACACGCTCGCCGCGCTGAAGGACGATCCGATCGCGTTCTGGGCGCCGCATTTTGCGCGCGTTCTCGACGTGCTCGAGGCCGCGGGCGCAAAGGTCGTCGGCTTCGATTACCTGATTCTGGTCAGCGCCGAGGGCTGGCTGAAAAAGCTCGACCTCCCCGACAGCATGGCGAGCCGCGCCTACGACGCGCCGCTGCGCGCGGCGCTCGCCCGCGGCCGGACCGTGCTCATCTCGCAGCTCGCCGAGCTGCGCGACGGGCAGCTCGAGCTTCTGCTGCCGCCGCGCGATCAGCTCGTCCTGCTGCCGCACGGAATCCAGGACCTCGGCGTCGCGAATCTTCAGGCCGACGACGACAAGTATCTGCGCCACTTCACCCCTTCGGTGGCCGCCGACCCCGGGTTTCCGGGGCTCGGCCTCGGTCTGCAGCTCGCCCTGCGCATGGTCGATGCCGATCCGACGCGGAGCGCCTGGGATCTGGGAGGGCAGCGCGTGACGCGCGCGCCGGACTGGCGCCGGATCGGCTTCGCCGGTCCCCCGGGCACCATTCCTTCGGTCTCGATGACCCGGCTGCTGGCGCCGAAGGCGCTCGAGGACCCGCAGGTTCAGGCGCTGAAGGGCAAGGCGGTCATCCTCGCGGCCGACAACAGCGGCACGCCCGATCGCCATTTCACGCCGTACTCGCACGGGCCGCAGGCGGCGCAGATGTCGGGCGGCGAGGTGCACGCCAACATCGTCGAGACACTGCTCGGCGCGCCCACGCCGCGCGCACTGCCTCCGGCGATCGAATGGGGATATCTGCTGCTGGTGGCGCTGGCCGGGAGCTTCGCGTTTCTGCGCCTCGCGCCGGGGCGCGGCGCGCTGCTCGGATTGGCGTTCGCGGCCGGCCTCGCTGCGCTCGCCGGCCTGACGTTCCGCCTCGACTGGCTGCTGCCGGTCGCGGCACCCCAGGCCGCGCTTGCCGCGGCCTATCTGATGACGCTCGGCTTGCGCCTGACGGGCGAGGAGCGTGCGCGCGCGCGCATGCGTGGACTGTTCGAACGCTACGTTTCGGACCAGGTGGTCGAAAAGCTCTTGTCCGAGGAGCGCCGGCCGGACCTCGGGGGCGAGACGTTGACGGTGACCGTGCTGTTTTCCGACATCCGCAACTTCACCACGATCGCGGAGAAGCTCTCCGCACACGAGGTCGTCGAGATGCTGAACGCCTATTTCACCCGCGCTTGCGAGCCGATCCTTGCCGAGGGCGGCTCGGTCGACAAGTTCATCGGCGACGCGGTGATGGCGTTGTTCGGCGCGCCGGCCGCGCATCCCGATCACGCGCGGCGCGCGCTGCGCGCAGCGCTCGCCATGGCCGAGCAGGCACAGGCGTTTCGCGAATGGATGCGGCGCCGCTTTCCGGACCGCGGTCTGCCGGAGTTCGCGATCGGCGTGGGCCTGCACACTGGCGAGGCGGTGATCGGCGACATCGGCACGCCCAAGCGCAGCGATTTCACCGCGATCGGGGACACCGTGAACGCGGCCTCGCGCCTCGAGGGCGCGACCAAGCAGCTGGCCTGCGTGATCGCGGCGAGCGAAGCGACACTGCGCGCTGCCGGCGCGGGGATCCGAACGGGTAAGATGGAGACTCTGCAGGTCAAGGGGCGTGCCGAGCCGATCCGGGTGTTCGAGGTGACGGCAGTCGGCCCTGAATGAATCTTCGACGAGGAATGCGATGCGACGCAGCTATTTGATCGCGGTTCTGATGTTTGTCGCGGCGCCCGCCGGCGCGCAGCTGCGCGATGTCGGCCTGGTCAACCTGGTGCAGGGCGAGGTGCGCTTCGCCCCGGTGCGCGGGGCGAGCGCGCCGGTCAAGCCCTTCATGCGCGTGCGCGAGGGCGATCGTTTCAATCTGCCGACCGGCGCGCAGCTGCGCATCGTGTTCTTCGAGGGCTCGCGCCTCGAGCGCTGGGTCGGCCCGGCGAGCTTTCGGGCCGCACGTGCGCACAGCGAAGCGATTTCGGGCGCGGCGCTGGAGGTGGCGCAGCTCCCCGCCGGCGCGCCGCAGCGCATCGCGCGCATTCCCGATTTGATGCAGAACGCGAAACTCGGCGGCATCCGGGTGCGCGGCGGCGCGCTCAAGCCGAGCGCCGGCGCCCCACCCCCGGGAGCGCTCGCCGAAGCGCGCGCCAACTACGAGAAGATGAGAGCCACGCTGCCCGCGGACGACATCACGCCCGAGCTCTACTACACTGCGGCGCTCGACGAGTACGCGAAGTACGACGAGATGGCGGTGGTGGTCGAGGAAATGCAGCGCAAGCAGCCGGACAACGCGGACGTGCGCGCGCTGGCCGACTGGGTCAGAAAAAAGGCGGGAGGCTGAGGGCTTTGGCATGAAATTCGGAATCAAAGGAAGACTCGAAGACGAGCGCATGCTCAAGGGCGCGGGGCGCTACGTCTCGGACTGGAACGTCGAGGCACAGGCCTACGGCCATTTCCTGCGCTCGGACCGGCCGCACGCGAAGATCGTATCGATCGACACTTCGGCGGCGACTTCGATGCCCGGGGTGATCGCCGTGCTCACCGGCGAGGACGTGCTCGCCGCAGGGCAGAAGCCGATGCCGGCGGCCGCGCCGATGAAGGGGCGGGGCGGGTCGGATCAGATCCTGCCGCCGCGCTATGCGCTGAGCGCCAAGCGCGTGCGTTACGTCGGCGAGCCGGTGGCGTTGGTGGTTGCGCAGAGCGCGGCAATTGCGCAGGACGCGGCCGAAGCCGTGTTCGTCGAGTACGAGGACCTACCGGCGGTGACGACGGCGCTCGAAGCGCTCGCCCCGGGGGCGCCGCAGTTGCACGACGAAGTGCCGGGCAACCTGGTGCTCGATTTCATCGGAGGCGACGAAGCCGCGACCGACGCCGCGTTCGCCAAGGCGGCGAAGGTGGTCACGCTCTCGGCGTACCACTCGCGCGTGGTCGGCAACCCGATGGAGCCGCGCGCTGCGATGGGCGTCTACGATCCGAAGCAGGATCTGTACACGCTGTACGCGACCACGCAGGGCGCCGGCCCGATGCGCCTGCAGGTCGGCGCGATGCTCGGCGTCCCGCCCGAGCGGCTGCGCATCGTCGCCGAGGAAGTCGGCGGTGGCTTCGGCGTGCGCTTCAATGCCTACCCGGAGTACGGCGCGCTGCTGCTCGCCGCGAAGACGCTCGGCCGGCCGGTGAAGTGGGTCGGCACGCGCTCGGAGATTTTCCTCGCCGACGAGCAGGCGCGCGACATCGTGCACACCGGCGAGATCGCGCTCGACGCGAACGGCCGCATCCTCGGCATGCGCTTCGACTACGTGTCGAACCTGGGCGCCTACCTCGCGTTCACCGGATCGTTCATCAACACCGTGAACCTGGTCAACGTGGTGAGCGGGGTGTACGACGTGCCCGCGGTTTCGGTGCAGGCCAAGCTGGTGGTGACCAACACCGTGCCGACCGCGGCCTACCGCGGCGCCGGACGCCCGGTGGCGTCCTACGCGATGGAGCGCCTGATCGACCAGGCCGCGTTCGAGTCCGGCATCGACCCGGCGGAATTCCGCCGTCGCAATCTGGTGCCGAAGAGCAAGTTTCCCTACAAGACCGTCACCGGCTTCGAATACGACTGCGGCGATTTCGAGGGCGTGCTCGACGATGCGCTCGCGGCGGCCGACTGGAAGGGGTTCGCGGCGCGCAAGGCGGAGGCCGCAAAGCGCGGCCGGCTGCGCGGGCGCGGCATCGCGACCTACATCGAAGCCACCGCGGCGGGCGGCTTCGCCCCCTACGACCAGGCGCAGGTCACCTGGGAGAAGGACGGCAGCGTGACCCTGCGCACCGCTTCGCACAATCACGGGCAGGGACACGAGACCACGTTCGCGCAGGTCGTCGCGGGCGTGCTCGGCATCCCGATGGAGCGCATCCGGCTGCGCACCTCCGAAGCGGACCATTTCATGACCTCGAACCCGACCGGTGGCTCGAGGACGCTGCACGGCCTCGGCAGCGCGATGTTCCTCGCCGCCAAGGAGATCGTGAAGAACGGGATCGACCTCGCCGCCGAGGAGCTCGAAAGCGCGGCCGCCGACATCGAGTTCCAGGAAGGCAATTACCGCATCAAGGGCACCGACCGCCAGATCTCGATCACCGCGCTCGCGCAAAAGCATCCGGGCAAGCTCGACCTCGATTACAGGGACCGGCCGAAGGTGCCCTCGACCTACCCCAACGGCTGCCATATCGCCGAGGTCGAGATCGATCCCGAGACCGGCGAGCTGGAGATCGTCTCCTACGTCGCGATGGACGATGCCGGCAACATCGTCAATCAGCAGATCGTCGAAGGGCAGATGATGGGCGGCATTACGCAGGGCTGCGGCCATATTCTCGGCGAGCAGGCGGTCTACGATGCGGAGACCGGCCAGCTGCTGACCGGTAGCTTCATGGACTACCCGATGCCGCGCGCGGTGCTGGTGAACAACCTGCGCGTGCTCGAGCATCCGGTGCCGACGCAGACCAATCCGCTCGGCGCGAAGGGCGTGGGCGAGGCGGGGGTAACCGGCTCGATGCCCTGCCTAATGAACGCCATCATGGACGCGCTGCGCGGCGCGGGCGTCACGCACTTCGACATGCCGGCGACGCCGCTGCGCCTGTGGCGCGCGCTCGAGGCAGCGAAAGCCGGCCAGCCGAGGGCGCTGGCGATCGCGGATCGGCCCTAAGGAACGTCGGACTTTCGCTAGCGGTAGCTGCGCTCGATGTCGGTGCGGCGCAGGATGCCGTAGATGCGCGAGACGTCGCCGGTGCGCATCGTCACGTAGAGCGCCTCCGCTCCGCTCGCATCCATCGATTCGAGCGCTTCCTGCAGCGTCGCTTGCAGTGCGATCGGCGCGACCTGCAATCGATCGGCCGGTATCTCGAGAAGATCGAGAGTGGTCGCCCCGGAGGGCTCGGCCTGCTCGGCGGACTCGGCCATCTGCCGCGCGAGGTCAGCGGCGGGCAGCAGCGTGACCGGCCGATCGCCTTCCAGCGCGAGGATCCACTGCGGCTTGCGCGCGAGGCTCTCGGCGATCGCGTCGCGCCCGCTGACCCGGGCGAGGCGCGCCACGCGCGTGTCCATCGCCGCGCCCACGCCGATCCTGTGCAACGGCTGGCCGAGCGGCTCATGGCGAAAATCGAGGCCGCGCGCGCGCAGCAAGGTCACGAACACCGATTCCTGGCGGAACAGCGCGCGCGACACGCCGTAGGCCGCGATCACCGCGAGCATGTCGGGCCAGAGAATGTTCGGGTTGGCGGTGAGCTCGAGGATCGCGGTGAGCGCGGCGAGCGGCGCGTGCAGTGCGCCGCCCATCATTGCGCCCATGCCGACGAGCGCGTAAAAGCCGGCCGACGCGGTGTTCTCGGGAACGATCCAATGCCCGATCAGCCCCAGCGCGCCGCCCGCGCAAGCGCCCATCACCAGCGCCGGTCCGATCAGGCCGCCCGGCAGGCCCAGCCCGACGCTCGCCGCGGTCGCGGCGAGCTTGAAGGCGAGGACGAGAGCCAGCGTGCCGAAGGCGAGCTTTCCGATCAGGGCGTCGTTCACCGTGTCGTAGCCGATGCCCATGACCTGCGGCGCGGCGAGCGCGCAGGCGCCGACGATCAGGCCGGCAAGCGTGGCACGCAACCAGAAGGGGATCTTCTCGCCCTGCTCGGCGCTCACCCGGATCAGCGCGATGAACGCGGCGGCAACCAGGCCGATCGCGACGCCCATGCCGAGCACGAAGGGCAGCTCCCACAGCGTGCCGAGGTGCATCGGCGGCACGGCGAAGGCGGGCTCAGCGCCGAAGGCGAAGCGGGTGAGTGCCGTCGCGCTCACCGCCGCGAGAATGACCGGCGCAAAGCCGACCACCGTGTACTCCATCAGCACCACTTCCATGGCGAAGATCACGCCGGCGAGCGGCGTGTTGAACGCGGCGGCGATCGCCGCGGCGACGCCGCAGCCCGAGAGCACGCGCAGGCTGTTGTTCGGCAGGCCGAAGCGCTGCCCGGCGAGGCTGCCGCTCGCCGCACCGAGATGCACCGCCGGCCCCTCGCGACCGACCGAGTGGCCGCAGACGATCGACAGGGCGCCGCCGAAGAACTGCGCGAGCGCGTTGCGCAGCGGCAGTCGCCCCTGGTGGTAAGCGAGGCGCTCCATCACATGCGTCACGCCGACCTGGCGCGCGGCCTCGGGCAGCCACTGGAAGATCAGCCCGATCGCGAGCCCGCCGGCCAGGGGAAGCAGCAGGCGCAGCTCGAGTGCGAGACCCTCGTAGTTTTCGGGATTGGCGCCGGGCAGGAACGCGCCCTGCGCGGTCTCGATGAGCAGGCGGAAGGCGATCATCACCACGCCCACGATCAGGCCGGTGAGAATTCCGAGCACGCCGAGCTGGGGCAGCGCTTCGGCGCGCGACAGGCGGAGCCGCAGCCGCTCGAGCCCGTCGCGCCAGGCGCCGCGCAGGCGCCCCTGTCCGTCCGTGGCGCTCAACGGACCGTGGCGCTCAATCCGCCGTCGACCACGATCTCCGCGCCGGTCACGTACTTCGCCTCGTCCGAGGCGAGGTACAGCGCGGCATGCGCTACGTCCCAGGCGTCGCCCATGCGCCCGAGCGGCGGGCGCGCGTGGCGCCGCGCGATCAAGGCCTCTGCGTCGCCGCCCGCCTGCTGCGCGGCGAGCCGCTCGGTGACCAGCGGCGTGAACATCAGCCCGGGAATGACGGTATTGACGCGCAGCTGATGCGGCGCGTAGTGCACCGCGCACACCCGCGAGAAATGTTGCAGTCCCGCCTTCGAAGCGGCATATGCGGCGAGTTCGTTGCCGAGGTGGCGCAGGCCCGCGATCGACGAGATGTTGACGATCGCGCCGCCGCCCTGCCTGATCATCAGCGGCGCGACGATACGCGTCGACAGATGCACGTAGTGCAGGTTGTGATGGAACTGCGCGTGCCAGGCCTCCGGCGTGATGTCCTCGGGCCCGCCGGCGATGCTGCCACCGACGTTGTTGACGAGAATGTCGATACGGCCGAACGCGCGCAGCGTCTCGTCCACCACGCGCTGCAACTCGCGCTCGTTGGTGACGTCGGCGGCGAGCGCGCGCATCGTGCCGCCTTGCTCGGCGACCAGCGCCGCGGTCTCCGCTGCGGCGACCTCGCGTACGTCGACCCCGGCCAGGCGCGCGCCCTCGCGCGCGAACACCAGGCAGATCGCGCGCCCGTTGCCCATCCCGGCACCGGTGCCAACGGTGCCGGCGCCGAGCACCAGGGCCACCTTGTCCTTCAATCGGCCACCCACCGCGCGCCTAGCCTCCTCCTCGTGCCCGGTTCTCTTCGCTGATCTGCGAGTTCAGGGTCCAGTAGTCGTAGAGCACGCCGATCAGCAACAGGCCGGCGGTCAGCAGGTAGACGAGGCCGGTGCCCCACTTACCCATGTAAAAGCGATGCACGCCGAATATCCCGAGGAAGGTCAGCAGGATCCAGGCCACCGAGTAGTCGATCGGACCGGGCGTGTAGCGCGCTTCCGCAGTGCGCTCCATCCAGGGAATCAGGAACAGGTCGATCAGCCAGCCGATGCCGAGCAGGCCGAGGGTGAAGAACCAGATCGTGCCCGAGACCGGACGGCCGAAATAGAAGCGGTGCGCACCGAGAAACCCGAAAATCCACAACAGGTAGCCAATCAGCTTGCTGTGCGTGTCCGCCGGGTACGGCCCGCTCATTGCGGCTCGCTCGGCCGACGCCGCACGCGGCGCGCGACGAGCAGGCCGAGCAGGCCGAGCGCGCCGACCAGGATCCAGTCGCGCCGGCGCCAGCGGCGCGAGGGTCGCGCCGGCGCCGAGCGCAGCACCTGGGTCGTCGAGAGCTGGTCCTCGGTGGGCATTGTCGCGTCGAGCGAGGCGATGCGCTGGGTGGCCTCGTCCGAATCGAAGCCGCGCGCGAGCCCGTGCACGGGGCTGGTGGTGTCGACGGTCGGCGCCGCCGCGTCCGCGACCCGGGTGCGGACCTCCGCCGGCGCGAGCACTTCGGCGCGCACCGCGGTATCGAGCAGCGAGGGCTGGCTGCTGGTCGACAGCGCGCCCGTCGCGCGGCGCGG
>JAJDNJ010000220.1 GCA_022340705.1 Betaproteobacteria bacterium | reverse complement strand
GCCAGAACACCCAGGGCGCGGTCAGCAGCGGGAGAAAGGGAAGGTAGAACCAGAATGGCGCGCGATGGGCGAACGACTTCGCCATGCGCCCGGCGGTCTGGCCCCAGAAGATCGCACGACCGTACTCGTCGCCGCCGGCGAGCGCGGCGGGCACGGCCCAGGCAAGCACCAGTGCGGCGCCGCCGAGCAGCGCGAGCAGCGTGCCCAGCGCCCAGCGCCCCCAGCGCGGGCGCGCCTCGCGCATCCACAACGGGGCGAACACGGCGAGCGGCAGGACGTGCAGCAGGATCACCGGCCCCTTGGCGAGCAGGCCGAGGCCCAGTCCGAGCGCCGCGAGTGCGAAGCCGCGGCGCATTGCACCGCGCCAGGCGAGCGCAATCCCCAGCCAGCCGAGCAGAGCGCAGGCCGCGAGCAGCATGTCGAACATCACGGCACCGGTGAAGTAGGTCCACAGCGGCATCGGCGCGAGCGCGAGCGGCGCCGCGGCGGCGACCGCCGGCCGTTCGGGCCACAGCGCGCGCGCGAGCGCCGCCACGAGCGCGAGACTGGCGAGCGCGGCGAGCATCGGCACGACGCGCACCCACAGATCGTTGACGCCGAACACGGACCAGCCCGCCTGCAGCAGCCAGAACAGCAGCGGCGGCTTGTGCGGGTACGGCTCGCCGTTCAAATACGGCACGAGGAACCCGTCGCGCTGCCACATTTCCCAGGCCACCGCGAGGTAGCGGGTTTCGTCGACCGCGAGAAAGGGGCGCGCCATCGCGGCCGCCGCGAGCAGCACGACGAGCGCCCCGGCCAGCGCCAGGGCGCGGCGCTCTGCGCTCATTGCCCGGACTGCGCGCGCTCCGCCTCGGCGCGCTGGCGCGCGGCGCGGATCAGCCACAGGTTGCGCGCGTAGATGAACAGACCCGCGCCCTGCCCGATGATGAACACCGGGTCTTCGCGATGAATCGCGTACACGAACAGTGTGGCCCCGCCCGCCAGGCTGAAGTACCAGAACAGCTGCGGCACGACGCTGCGGCGCTGCATCTCGCTCGCGATCCACTGCACCAGGAAGCGTGCCGAAAACATCGCCTGGCCGAACAGGCCGACGGCAAGCCAGATCAGGTCAACGTTGAACAGTCTCATCAGAGGGATCCTTGGAAACGAGCGTCGGGCGGCGCGCGCGCCGTATCAGCCACATGACGCCGAACAGATCGACGATGCCGACCCAGAGCCGATTGTGCACGCCGTACTTCGAGCGCCCGGTTCTGCGCTCGCGGTGGTTCACGGTGACCGAGCGCAGCGCAGCGCCCTCGCGCAGCACCAGCGCCGGCAGGAAGCGATGCATGTGGTCGAACCAGGGCAGCGCGAGGAACAGCTCGCGCCCGAACAGTTTCAGCCCGCAGCCGGTGTCGGGCGTGCGGTCGCCGAGCAGCGTTGCGCGCACGGCGTTGGCGACGCGCGAGGACAGGCGCCGCAGCCAGCTGTCGCGCCGCGCGGCGCGCCAGCCGGCGACCAGCTCGAGGCCGGGGGTGCGCCGCCCCGGCGAAATCGCCTCGAGCAGGCGCGGAATGTCCGCGGGATCGTTCTGTCCGTCGCCGTCGAGCGTCGCAATCCAGGGAAAGCGCGCCGCCGCCACACCGCTGCGGATCGCCGCGCTCTGGCCGCAGGACTCGGCGTGGCGTACCACGCGCAGCCGGGGGTTCGCACGCTGCGCCCGCGCGAGGGCTTCGGGCGTGGCGTCGCGGCTGCCGTCGTCCACGTACACGATCTCGTAATCGGCGAGCCCGGCGAGCGCCGCGCCGATTTCGTTCACCAGCGCCTCGATGCTGCCCGCTTCGTCGCGCACCGGCACCACCACGGAGAGCCGCCCGTCGAAATCGGGCGTACGCGGGCTAACCGGGGACACGGGCTGCGCGTTTCACGGCGCCGTGCCGCGCGCGTCCGCCGCAGGGCGCGTCGTGCTTGCGCTCAGGACTTCCGCGATCAGCGCCAGCTCCGCCTGGGGCGAAGCCGCGCGCGACGCAACCGAAGCGCAGCGCCGGTACCAGTACTCGGCGTTGCCCGAATCGCCCTCGATGCGGTGGAGCACGGCGTGTATCCAATCCGCGCGCGCGTCGCCCTCGTGCCGCTGGACGATCTCGTGCGCGCCGTGCCAGTCGCCCTCGCGCGCGCGGCGCACCGCGTCGAGCAGTTCCGACTCGACGTCGGTCGTGGCATGAAACCTTCGCGGCGTCGGGCGGTCCATAGGATGCGGATGCTAGCCAGCCTGCGGCCGGCAGGCAATCCGCGGCAGGCTAGAATGCCACCTTCCACCGGAGTCAAACGCATGAATCGATCATTCGTAGCCGCCACGCTGCTTGCGGTGCTGATGCTGCTCACGGCGGCAGTTCGGGCGCAGGACAAGGCGAAAGCCGACGAGCCCCAGCCGCCCGACCCGAAAGTGCTGCAGACCGTCTTCGACGCCTTCGCCCCCGGCCTGCCCGAGAAGTGGGAAAGCGCCTGGGTCGTGGTGCGCGAAGTCCGCCAGGCCGGCGGCGCGCGCGATTACCTGGTCGATTGCATGTATCGCGAGCCGGGCGGCGATGCCGCCGGCAAGCCGATTACGGGCTGTGACCGCAAGACGGTGTTCGAAAAGGTCTACGGGCTCAATCGCAACCTTCCGGACCAGAAGCAGCGCTACTGGACGAGCGCGACGCTGCGCTATATGCCCGACGGCAAATTCGAGCTGAAATACGGCTACGAGCCGGTCGACGAGAGCAAGGCGCCGCCCGCGGCGAAAGCGAAAAAGAAGCAGTAGGCCCGCCGCCGGGTCGGCCCGACGCGCAATCGTGCGGCGGCGATCAGGACGCCGCCGGCCCGCTGCGATCGCGCGAGGGAATCCGCCACATCCAGATCGCGAGCAGCACGCCGAGCGCGGCGAGCCCGATCTGCACGTTGCGGTCCTTGACGAAGAACAGCGTCGAAATCGTGAGCATCGACGCCATCAGCAGGATCGCGCTGACCTTCGTTCGAAATCGAATGCTGCGGTAACGGCGCCACTCGACGATGGTCGGCCCGAAGGTCGGGTTGTTGAGCAGCCAGTTGTAGAACCGCGCCGAGGCGCGCGCGAAACAGGCTGCGGCAAGCAGAAAGAACGGCGTCGCAGGCAGCACCGGGAGCACCGCGCCGGCGACGCCGAGGCCGACGAACAGAAAGCCGAGCAGCACGAACAGCGCGCGCATTGCCGGCGAGTCGTGCGTGCGGACTTCATGCGAGTAGTCTTCAGGCATGCGCGACGCGAGCCCTGTCGCTACACGTCGGCCTGGCGCCGCAGAAAGTCGAAATCGCAGCCGTTTTCGGCCTGCAGCACGTGATCCATGTAGAGCTGCGCGTAGCCGCGCGCCGGTCGCCCGAGCGGAGGCGCCCACTGCGCCTTGCGGCGCGCGAGCTCGGCGTCGCCGACCAGCAGGTCAATGCGCCTCTCCTTCACCGAGAGCCGGATGCGATCGCCGTCGTGCACGAGCGCAAGCGGGCCACCGACCGCCGCCTCGGGCGAGACGTGCAGCACGATCGTGCCGTAGGCGGTGCCGCTCATGCGCGCATCCGAGATGCGCACCATGTCCTTGACCCCGGCGCGCGCCAGCTTGGCGGGAATCGGCAGGTAGCCGGCCTCGGGCATCGCGTAGCCCGACTTCGGGCCCGCGTTCTGCAGGACGAGGAAATCCTCCGGGCGCACGTCGAGCTCGGGCGTATCGATGCGTGCCGCGAGATCGTCGAGCGAGCGGAACACCACCGCGCGTCCCTCGCGCTCGAACAGCTTCGGGTCGGCCGCCGAGCGCTTGAGGATCGCGCCGTTCGGCGCGAGCGAGCCAAACAGCGCGACCAGCCCGCCGACCGGCTCGATCGGATCGTCTAGCGGGCGCACCACCTCGCGGTCGACCCAGGTCGCGCCCTCGGCTTCTTCGCGCGCGAGCCGCTCGCCGAGCGTCTCGCCGGTCACCGTCAGCGCATCGAGCGCGAGCAGCGGCTTCAGCTCGCGCAGCACCGCCGACAATCCGCCCGCGGCGTAGAGGTCCGACATGTAGTGCGCGCCGGTCGGCTTGAGGTTGACGAGCACCGGCGTCGCGTCGGACAGCGCGTTCAGCCGCTCGAGCGACAGCTCGACGCCGACGCGTCCCGCGATCGCGGTGAGGTGCACGATCGCGTTGGTCGAACCGCCGATCGCGAGCAGCACGCGCAGCGCGTTCTCCACGGCGGCCTGCGTGATGACCTGCGAAGGCCGGATCGGCGCACGCGCCAGCGCGACTGCGCGCGCACCGCTCGCCTCGGCCGCGCGCAGGCGATCGGCGTGCACCGCGGGAATCGCCGCAGTACCGGGCAGCGCCATGCCGAGCGCTTCCGCAATCGCGGCCATGGTGGAGGCCGTGCCCATCACCGCGCAGGTGCCTGCGGTCGTCGCGAGATTGCCCTCGATCTCCTCGATGCCGCGCGCATCGACCGTGCCCGCGCGGTGCATCGCCCAGAAGCGGCGGCAGTCGGTGCAGGCGCCGAGGCGCTCGCCGCGAAACGAGGTCGGCATCATCGGCCCAGCGAGCAGCTGCACCGCGGGGCGGTCCGCGCTCGCCGCGCCCATCAGCTGCGCCGGCACCGTCTTGTCGCAGCCGCCGACCAGCACCACCGCGTCCATCGGCTGCGCGCGGATCATCTCCTCGACGTCGATCGACATGAGGTTCCTGAACATCATCGAGGTCGGGTTGAGAAACACCTCGCCGAGCGACACCGTGGGGAAGTCGAGCGGCAGCCCGCCGGCGGCGATCACGCCGCGCTTCACCGCCTCGATCAGCTCGGGAAAGTGGCGGTGGCAGTTGTTGAAGCCGCTTTTCGAGTCGGCGATGCCGACGATCGGGCGCGCGAGCATCTCGCCCGAGTAGCCCATGCTCTTCGCGAACGAGCGGCGCAGGTAGAGCGAAAACCCGGCGTCGCCGTAGTTGGTCAGCCCGCGCCCCAGCCCTTTCGGTGCCTGCTCGTCACGGTCGGTCATAGCGAACCGATCTTAGCCGAAAGCGCGCGCGCGGCGTCTTTGCGGCATGCTGCGGTTCGTCATGCGCCGGCTGCTCGATCTCCTCGGTGTCTACGCGCGCTGGGCGCTGCCCGCGGGGGTGTTCGCCGGCATCGTGCTGCCGGATCTCGCCGCGTTGCTGCGACCGGCGCTCACCCCGGTGGTGATGAGCACGCTGACCCTTGCGCTCCTGCGTCTCGACTGGGCGCGCATGGGCGCGGCGCTGCGTCGGCCGGGGCTGCCCCTGCTGTTCGCCCTGTGGCAGCTCGTCCTTTCTCCGGCGCTCGTCTGGGCGGCGAGCGCGCTCATCGGGCTGCCGCCGGCACTGCACCTGCTGCTCGTGCTCCAGGCGGCGGCGCCGCCGATCGGCTCGGCGCCGGTGTTCGCCCTGATCCTCGGGCTCGACGGCGCGCTCGCCGCCGTGGGCACGGTGACCTGCACGCTGCTGCTGCCGCTCACGCTCACCCCGCTCGTCTGGCTGCTCGCCGACACCGGGCTGCGCGTCGATCTGAGCGTGTTCGCCCTGCGCGTCACGCTCGTCGTGGTCGCCCCCTTCGTCGTCGCGGTGGTGCTGCGCGCGGCGCTCGGGCGCGAGCGGCTGCGGAGGAACGACGCGCTGGTCGGCGGGCTCAACGTGCTGCTGCTCGTGGTGTTCGCGATCGCGGTGATGGACGGGGTGACCGCGCGCCTGCTTGCCGAGCCGAGCTATATCCTGGGTCTGCTCGGCGTCAGCTGCATCGCCGCCCTGTTGCTCCACGCGGCGGGGTATTTCGCGTTCCGCTGGACCGGCGCGCGCAGCGCGTTCAACGCCGCCGTGCTATCCGGCAACCGCAATATGGGGCTGATGCTCGCGATCACCGCGGGCACGGCGGGCGAGGCGTTTTCGCTTTACGTCGGCCTCGCCCAGATCCCCATGTACTTTGCGCCGCTGCTGCTCACGCCGTTCGTGCGCCGGGCGGGGCGCTGACATGCGGCGGCAGCGGCATACTGCGAGCTTTCGACCCTGGCCGCGAACATGATGTCCTTCGGCGAGCGCGCGCGCGGCGAGCGCCTGGAACGCATGCGTGCCTCCCCGCGCTGGGCGGGCGACGGATTCCGCAACGTCCAGCCGATCCTCCCGGGTCTGCGCGATCTGTCGGCGCCCCGGCCGACGCTGAGGGAGTTCCTGCGCAACGACGGGCGACGTGTCCCGCGCGGTCCGCTGCCCGCGGTCGACCCGCGCGAGGCATGGCGCCGCGCGCCGCAGAGCGGCCTGCGCGCGACCTGGCTCGGGCATTCGACCGTGCTGATCGAGATCGACGGCGACCGTGTCCTCACCGACCCGGTCTGGGGCGCGCGCGCATCGCCGTTTCGCCTCATCGGCCCCAAGCGCTTTCAGCCCGTGCCGCTGCGCCTGCGCGAGATGCCCGCGGTCGACGTCGTGGTGATATCGCACGATCACTACGATCACCTCGACTATCCGACGATTCGCGCCCTGGCGCACGACAGCAACATTCCCTTCGTCGTTTCGCTCGGCGTCGGCGCGCATCTCGAAGCCTGGGGCATCGCGCCACAGCGCATCACCGAGCTCGACTGGTGGGAGTCGCACCGCGTGCCGGGCACGGGGCTCACGATCAGTGCGGCGCCCTCGCAGCATTTCTCCGGCCGGGGATTCCAGGACCGCAACGCCACGCTTTGGTCGTCGCTCGTGATCCGCTCCGACCGTCACACGGTCTTTTTCAGCGGCGATACCGGGTTGACGATGGAATACGAGTCGATTCGCGCGCGCTTCGGCCCTTTCGATCTGGTCATGCTCGAGATCGGCGCCTTCAATGCGGCCTGGGGCGACATGCACCTCGGCCCGCGCAACGCGATCAAGGCGTACGAACTCCTCGGCGGACGCGCGCTGCTGCCGGTGCACTGGGGCACCTTCTGCCTGGCGATGCACGACTGGGACGAGCCGGCCGAGACGCTTCTGGCCTTGAGCCAGGCGCGCAACGCACCGCTCATCATGCCGCGCCTGGGTGAGGCGACCGAACCGGCGCAGCTCGAGCCACCCACGCCGTGGTGGAGAGAAGCTGGCGCTGTGCGCGCGCCGGCAGCGGCGCCGGAGACCGTGCGTATCGCGAAGACGCTTCCCTGGCCGCTCGACTGAGAAAACCTGCAGTCGTGCCGCGCGGCAAGCAGAAATCGGTGACAGAATGGCCGCCATGACCACAGCCGACTCGACGCCGATGATCAAGTTCGGCCTCCGCGTCCGCACCCGCAGCGGGACGCCGGTCGATCACCTCGCGGTGCAGGCACGCGACCAG
This sequence comes from Betaproteobacteria bacterium, assembly GCA_022340705.1. Lineage (GTDB taxonomy): Bacteria > Pseudomonadota > Gammaproteobacteria > Burkholderiales > SG8-39 > SG8-39. The sequence continues at coordinate 1,919 of JAJDNJ010000220.1, read as the reverse complement.
GCCGAGGCCGAGCGCAAGATCAGCCAGATGTACCCGGGCTGCGAGATCCTCGAGTGCCGGCAGATCCAGTCGGCGATCGGCGACGACGCCATCAACCTCGATCGCATCATCTCGCTCATCGCGAGCCAGCCGGACGAGAAATCCGGGGACTAGACGGGTCGCGCTTCGACGAAGCCGGTCTGCACCAGCTCGTCCACCAGCGCGTCGTAGTTCTGCGCGCCCTTGCTTCGCGGGGCGTGCGTGAACACGTCCTTGCGCACCGCCGGGCTCTCGGCGAGCGCGACGTTCTCCGAGATGCGCGTGCGACAGATTTCGTCGCCATAGCGCTCGAGCAATGCCTTGTGAATCTGGTGCGAGAGCTTGCGCCGTGCATCGAAGCGCGTGATGACATAGCGGCGCGCAACGCGCTTCTTGAGCACGTGCTCGAGCGCCTTGAGGGTCTTTTCGCTCTGCTGCACGCCCTTGACCGCAAGGTAGTCGGTCGACACCGGGATCAGCACCCGGTCGGCAGCAAAGATCGCCGACAGCGACAGCACGCCGAGCATCGGACAGCAGTCGATCACGATCGGCCGTCCGGTGTTGAGGTTCTCGCGCACGATGCCGTGGTTCAGACGGTTCAGCACGTTCACTCCCTTGCCGAACTGCGTATCAACCTTCGACAGCTCGACATGGGCCGGAATGACCAGCCAGCCGCCGATCGAGGCCCGAATGAGCTGGGTCAGCGGCTTGGAACGGTGGTAGAACCCGAACATCGATTCGTCCGGGCGCTCCACGGTGGCGCCGCACACGAAGGACAAATGGGCCTGGGGATCGAGATCGATCGACAACGGGTTGTAGCCGCGGCGGGCGAGCGCCGCCGTCACGTTGAGCGAGGTGGTCGTTTTCCCGACCCCGCCTTTCTGGTTGAAGATCGCGATCTTCGCCATGCCGATTTTGTCGTCCGGGTGCGCGCGGAGGAGGTCAACTTATCACATGGCCCCGCGGCGCCGTTCCGCGCGTGGTGCTTCAACCGCGCAGTTGCGATTCGAGCGCGGCAAACGCGCGCTCGAGGTTCGCTCTCGCTTGCGCGCTGAGCGCCGCGCCGAGCTCGAATTCGTAGCCGCGCACCGCGAGCACGCAGGCCGACGGCGGCGCCTCGCCCGTCAGCGTCGAATAGCCCTCCAATAATGCCTGCGGCGAGAGCGCGTGCGTGGTGACACTCCGGTCGCCAGACGCCGCGACCGGCTCCAGCGTGAACGGTCCGTCTCCCGCAACCGTCGCATCGACGAAGATCACCTCCTCCCGCCCGCGCAGGTCGAGCGCGTACTCGATCTGGAGCTGGTAATCGACGAGCACCTCGACCCCGGGCAGCCCGAGCGCCGCGAGGCGCTCGGCGATCAGCGGGCCGAGCGCGTCGTCGCCCCGGCTCGGGTTGCCGAGCGCGATTACCAGTCGCGGTGCGACCTGCGCCGCCGTCTCGAGCGTCAGCATGCGTCCGGGTCGTCGCGCACCAGCCGATCGACGAGCGTGCCGTCGGGATCGACCAGCTCGACCGCGAGCGGCATCTTGCCGAGCGCGTGGGTCGCGCAGGACAGGCAGGGATCGAAGGCGCGGATCGCGACCTCGATGTGGTTGAGCAGCCCTTCGGTGAGCGTGCGGCCGTCGAGGTAGCGCTGCGCCACCTGGCGGATCGCCTCGTTCATCGCCTGGTTGTTGTGCGTGGTCGACACGATGAGGTTGGCGCGGATCACCATGTCGTTCTCGTCGACGCGGTAGTGGTGAATCAGCGTGCCGCGCGGTGCCTCGATCACTCCCACGCCGCGGCGCCGGCGCTCGCCCTGCGTCATCAGCTCGCTGCCGACGATGTCGTCGTCCTGCAGCAGGATCTTGATCTCCTCGGCGGCGAACAGCATCTCGATCATGCGCGCCCAGTGGTAGCC
>JAJDNJ010000191.1 GCA_022340705.1 Betaproteobacteria bacterium | reverse complement strand
AGTTCGATACCGAGATACACGCCGTCGGGATGGCGTCGCCGCCACCAGGATGTAAAGCCGTCGGTCTTGCCAAGATACGGATAGTTGCGCCGCACGCGCAAGTCCGGCGCGAGAATCGTCAGCTCCCGCTGCCAGGCCCGGCAGAGCGCCGCCTCCGCCTCTCGTGCGGGGTCGTACAGCAGCCCGACGTCGGCGTTGCGCTCCACGTCGCCGAGCCGTGCCGTGAAGCTGTGGCAGGACAGGTGCAGTGCCGGCCGACCGCTCGCGATCGCGCCGGAGACCAGGCCTTCGACGCGCCGGCGATGCGGATGGTAATGCCGCTCGAGAATCTCACTGCGCAGCGCCGCATGAGCGCCGCGCGTAACCTGGGAATAGAGCTGAGGATGCCCGATCGAACGGTTCAGATCGACCAGCAGCCGCGTGGTCGTCGCCGCGACCAAGGGTGCGTGGAAGGCCTGCGCCAGCGCCCGCGCCATGCCAAGCGCGCCGCGGTCGTAGCCGCGATGACTGGCGAGCAGCCTGCGGTGCTCCGCGAACAGCGGCCGATAGCGCGCCGGCACCGCGTTGCCGCCGTGCTCGCAGCTGATGACGAGCGCGTAGCGCGCGCGCATCGCGCTGCTCAGCCCTCCGCCATGAACGGGCGACCGGCCTCCAGGCAGTCACACAGCTCGGCGTAGACCGCCTCGAGGCGCTCGCGCACCATGCCAGGCCCGATCGCGTGCAGGATCCGGCGCGCGAGCGGGCCCTCGTCCAGAATGAGCCCAAGCCGCTCGTTCCACAGCACGCGCTCCTCCGCGCTGCCGACGAGCGGCAGCGTGGTCGCGATCAGGTGGCGCCATAGCTCCCCTGCCGTCGAACGACGCGCGCGCAGCCCGAACCCCGCGAGGTACTCAGGGTCGTCGATGATCGCCGCGTCGGCGTCGGCGATGCAGGCCTGCAAAATCTTCACCAGGCGCGCGGTCGGAAACGGTGCCGCGGGATCCTCGTTCGCCAGACGCCCGTCGTAGCAGGCGCGCAGCGCGCCGATCGCGGCGGCGGCCACCGCGAGGTCCATCGCCGGGCACTCCTGCGTGTCCAGCACGCGCAGCTCGAGCGCGCTGCGATCGAAGCGCGCGATCGCGCCGCGCGCGTTGAGCCACTCGTCCTGCATCACGCCTTCGTGGTCGAAGGGCGCCATCTCGCGGTACATCGGGGCGAGAATCTCCGTGCGGTAAGCGACTTCGCTGCGCACCGGCTCGGGCACGATATCGCCGAGCATCGAAGGCACCCGCGCCGCGTGCGTCACGTAGCACTGCATGCGGTAGTCGAGCACCGTCTGGCGCGAGCCGTCCGCGATCGGCGAGCTCGCGGCAAGCGCGGGAAGAATCGGCAGCACGCGCCGCGTCGCCGTGATCAGCCGGGCGAGCTCCGCGTCGCCGGCGAACGGCAGATTGAGGTGCATGCTCTGCACGTTCGCCCAGGCGTGGCGCCGGCAGTCGAACACCCGGTCATAGGTCGCGTAGATTTCCGCGTACTCATGCGGCCAGAGCCGCGTCTCCTGGTGCGGATTCATCCACGGGTGCATGCCGGTCGGCATCAGCCGCGCGCCGAGCGGCGCGAGCCGCGCGTTCATCGCACGCACTTCGGCCTGGAAGCCTTCCGCAAGCGACTCGAGCCCGGCTTCCGGACGCTCGCTTTTCAGCTCGAGCAGGTGCAGCACCAGTTCGTTCGACCAGCCGAACCGATCGCCGCTCAGCGCGTTGACCACCGCGCCGGAAGCGTCGCGCAGCACGGCGTCCGCGATCGGGCGCACTCCGAGCGTCTGCCTGTCGACGAGCACATACTCCAGCTCGATGCCGGCGCCGGCAAAGGCGTGCAGCGCTTTCGCGTTCATCAGCGCGTACGCTTGCGCTCTTCGATGCGCCGCACGATGGTGCCCATGATCTCCCGGTAGAGTGCGTCCTTCAGCACCTCGTCCTCGACGCCCGCGTCGACGCTCGGATTGTCGTTTACCTCGACGACGTAGTAGCGCTCGCCGACCTGCTTCAGATCGACGCCGTAGAAGCCGTCGCCGATCAGATTGGCCGCTTTGAGCGCGATCTTGAGCAGCTCGGCGGGCGCTTCGCCGACCGACAGCGTGACCGAGCGCCCCTCGACCGGCTTGCCGCCACCCTCTCTGCGCACCACCTGCCAGTGGCCGCGTGCCATGTAGTACTTGCAGACGTAGAGGATCCGCCGGTCGAGGATGCCGACGCGCCAGTCGAAGTCGGTCGGCAGCCATTCCTGCGCCACGACCAGCTCGGAGTTCTCTAGCATCGCCTGCACTTCCTGCTTGAGTTGCCCCGCGGTCTCGACTTTCTTGACGCCGAGCGAAAACGCCCCGTCCGGACGCTTGAGCACGCAAGGCAGCGCGAGCGTCGAGACGATCTGGTCAGTGTTGCCCTTGTGCACGAGCAGCGTCTTGGGCATCGGCACGTCGTGGCGGTCGAACAGTTCGGCGAGATAGACCTTGTTGCTGCAGCGCAGGATTGACTCCGGGTCGTCGATTACCACGAGACCTTCGGCCGCGGCGCGGCGCGCGAAGCGATAGGTGTAATGGTTGACGAATGTCGTGTCGCGGATGAACAGGGCGTCGAACTCCGCGAGACGGCTGAGGTCCTCGCGCGTGATCAGCTCGGTCGCCATGCCGACTGCCTCGGCGGCGCGCTCGAATTTCTCCAGCGCCTTGGCATTCGACGGCGGCTCGGCATTCTCCGGATCGTGCAGGATGGCGAGGTCGAATCGCGGTTCTGCACGTCGTCGTGCACGCCGGTAGCGGCCCTCGAAATAGTTCGAGGCCGCTTCGATGACGAAGGTCTTGTGCGCGTCGGGGATGTCGTTCGCCGCGATCGGGCGGATGCCCTGCACGCGCCACTCGCCGCGCCGGCGGCGGAAGGTCGCGCGCAGCAGCGGCGCCGGCACCAGATGAAACAGATGCTGGCAGAGCGAATCGTAGCGCGCAGCGACGTTGCGTCCGAAATAGATGCTGAGCTCGAACTCGTCCGACTTGATCGGCGCGAGCGAGCGCTGCACGAGGTCCTCGAGACCCTCGGTCAGCAGCCGTACCAGGTTGCGCGACTGCAGATCCTCGATCGTGCTCACACGCGGCAACGGCTTGTGCCCGCGCGCCTCCGCAAGCAGCGACACGTAGTAACCGAGGCTTTGGTAGCGGTAAGAGCGGCACAGATTGAACACCTTGCCGCTGTGCGCCTCGTTGTACGCAGGATCGGTGAGATAGGCGCGCGCGGATACCAGCGTCACTCCTGCGATTTGCAACGGCCACTGGCGCGGCTCGTCGACGACGATCAGGATGCTCATCGTCTGCGCAGCGGCCCGCGCGGATTGATGACCAGCAGGTTGGCGTCGTGGGTCACGATGCCGAGCAGCACGGCGCCGAGCACGCGGTCGATGTTGATCCAGTAGCGCCGGCTCGAACCGTAGGGATGCGGGCCGTAGGGATCGACCACGAGCACGCTCCGCGCGCGACGGTCGTAGCCTGCCAGCACAACGAAGTGTCCCGCCGGGTTGCCACGCACGTCGTCGGGCGTGTCGTTCGGCCCGTACTCGCGCGCGCTGCGGTAGAGGAAGGTCGAAGACAGACCGGTCAGGATCGGCAGGCGCCGGCGCAGGACGCCGCGCACCAGCCCGCGCGTCAGATCTGCCAGCCGTAGGCGCCCGCCGAGCGCGAGGAACTCGAGGTAGCCCTCGGTCGCACGCCCGAGAACCGGATCGTGCTTCCGGTCGCGCTGGCGCCGCAGCCGGTCGGCGATGTCGACCCCGGGCCGGAACCAGGTCGGGTCGAACACCGTCAGGTTGTAGGTGTAGATGGTCGCATCGAATCCCTTGCGCAGGGCG
>JAJDNJ010000204.1 GCA_022340705.1 Betaproteobacteria bacterium | reverse complement strand
CCGGCTTCGGCGCGTACTGCCGGCCAACGACCGGATAGCGGCGCATTTCGCCGGGCGGCAGGTCGCGTGCTAGCAGCGACACCTCCGGTCGATCCGCGGCGAGCGAGACACGCGCGCTGCGCAGGAATTCCACCCGCGCGATCATCGGCAGCTTGCGCAGCTGTTGTTCGAACGCCGGCTCGAGATAGGCGGTCTCTCCGGCGTGGGTGGTGCGCAAATAGAGGTCTGCGGGCAACACGTCGTCCAGCCAGCGGTCCACCGAATCGCGAAACGACGCCACCATGATCGCCATCGCCGCCATCAGGCCGAAGCTCGCCACGATCGCCGCCAGGCTGACCATCGCCTGGCCGGGTGCCCCACGCAATTGGTTGAGCGCGAGCGTAAGCACCGGGTCGGTACGGCGCGGCAGGAGGGCAAAGGCGAACTGCGCGGCACGCGGCATGAGCGCGATGCTGCCGATCAGCAGGCAGGCGATCGCCAGGTAGCCGAACAGCGGCACCCCGCCAACCGGTCCGAGTGTGGACAACACCGCGCCGAGCAGGAGCATGCCGATGCCCGGCCACAACCTGGCGACCGAGGCGAACATCGCCTGCTCGTCACCCGCCTTGAGCGCGCGCGCCGGAGGGTGGCGCGCGGCGTCGAGCGCCGGCAGCAGCGCGCCGATCAGCGCGATCGCCACCCCCGCCAAACCGTAGACCAGCGCCATCAGAGGCGGAAACTCGATTTGCGGCGCAAGACCGCGAAACATGCCGGCGCCGAGATCGGCGCCGAAGCTGCGCACCGCGAGCGTCGCGAGCAGCATGCCGAGCGCGATGCCGAGCAGGCTGCCGAGCACCCCGATCGCGGCCGCTTCGGCCAGCACCAGGCGCAGGATCCCTTTGCGCTCGAGCCCGAGAACGCGCAGTAACGCATGCTCTCCCCTGCGTCGCGCCACCTCCAGCGCCTGCGCGGAAAACACCAGAAAGCCGCCGGTGAACAGCGCCACCAGCGCGAGCACGTTCAGGTTGACGCGATAGGCGCGCGACGGACCGGCGCTCGCCTCGGCCACGGCCTGCACCGCGCGCACCGCGACTCCGGGCGGGAGCAGCGCGGCGACGCTTCGCTGCAGCGCCGCGCGGTTCTCGCCGGGTCTCAGGCGCAGGTCGATCCGATTCAGGTTTCCCAGGCGATCGAGGCGCCATTGCGCGGTCGAAACGTCGGTCAGCGCGGCGATGCCGCGCAACGCCGAGTCCGTCACACCGGCAACGCGCAGCCGCACCCGGTGCAGCCCGACGACCAGCACCAGCGTATCGCCCTTGCCGAGGCCGAGCGCCTCGGCGGCCTCCTGCGAGAGCAGCGCCGTGTCCGGCTCGAGCAGCGCGTAGCGCAGCGCCGGATCGAATGCGAACAGCTCCGGCTGGAGCAGCGCGGCGCGCAGCACGTCGATGCCGATCACCCGGATCGAGGCGGGCGTCGATCGCGTTGCGCGCGCGTCGCTCGGTGCGGGCGCGCCCGCAATGCCGGCCTGCAGCTCAAGCACCGGGCTCGCGACTGCCACGCCCGGCAGGCGCGCAATCGCCACGTATACCGACTCATCGAAGCCGCTCCGTCCGCCGAGAACCTCCAGATCGGCGTCCCCCGCGAGCGCGCGCACCGCCGCCGCGAGCTCGTCGGTCGCCGCGCGATTCATCAGATGCACGCCGAAGCCGAGCGCGACGCCGAGCGCGATTCCGATGACCGAGAGCAGCGCCCGCGCGCGCTGATGCGCAAGGCGGACATTGAGTACCAGGAGGAGACGCCACATGGCTGCGAGAACTTGCCGTTACTATACTGGGATCGTGTTGCGCGCCCTTGTCGCAATCGTCCTATCCGCCCTGCCCTTCGTCGCCAGCGCGCAGGTCACCAGTCCCCACGCGGTCGAGCTTCCGCCCTGGTTCGCCCAGTCCTTTCTCGACTTTCGTGAGGACATCGCCGATGCCGCTGCCGACGGGAAACGGCTCCTGGTGTACTTCGGCCAGGACGGCTGCCCCTACTGCGCCCGCCTGATGCAGACCAACTTCACCCAGAAGGCGATCGTCGACAAGACGCGACGCCACTTCGTCGTGATTGCGATCAATATCTGGGGTGACCGGGAGGTGACCTGGGTCGACGGAACACGCCTCGGCGAGAAGGCGTTCGCCAAACTGCTCCGCGTCCAGTTCACGCCGACACTTCTGTTCTTCGACGAAAAGGGCAATATCGCGCTGCGGGTCAATGGCTATTACCCGCCGCGCCGCTTCGAGGCGGCGCTCGACTACGTCGCCGGTCATATGGAATCAAAGATTGCGTTCGGCGAATACCTGAAGGGCGCCGTCAAGGATGAGGCGAGCGCCACGTTGCACGCCGAGCCCTTTTTTCTGTCGACTCGGGATCTGACGCGCGGGCCAGGTTCGAAGCCGCTCGCCGTCGTGTTCGAAGCGCCTTTTTGTGCTGGCTGCGACGAGATGCATCGAGAAGGATTTCAGCGCCCTGAGGTTCGTGCCGAGCTTGCCGCGTTCGACGTGGTCCGTTTTGCCGTCGGCGAGCGCGAACCCGTCACCACACCGGACGGAAGGAAACTACCGGTCGACGCCTGGGCGCGCGAGTTGAAGATCCTCTACACACCGAGCATCGTATTTTTCGACGCCAAGGGACATGAGGTATTCCGCGCCGAGGCCTATCTGCGGCCGTTTCATCTGGCCGGATCGTTCGCCTACGTCGCGAGCGGCGCGTATCTGAAGGAGCCCTCGTTTCAGCGCTTCCTGCAGGCGCGCGGGGAGCGCATGCGGGAAGAAGGCAAGGTGGTCGATTTGTGGAAGTGAGCTGAGGGCGCAACCGGGCCAAGCTTCAGAGCGGCGGGTCGCCCGCCTGCCACATGACGTCGGCGTCTTGCTCGACCGCCGCGGAGAGCATTTCGATCAGCGGATAGGCGCGCAACGCGAGTCCCACAGGCTTTTCGGCGTCCTCGTCGTCGCCCGACGGCGTTCCAACGTCCTCTTCCGCGGGGTGGCGCGCCAACTCCTTCTTGAGCCGTGCAAGCGCCGCAGGCACGTCGCGCGCAAGCAGCGCGCTCGGCACGGTGCCACTATGCCCCATCATTTTCAGCAGCGCCACAGCAACGTCACCGAACATTGTGACGTTGCCCCATGCATCGCTGCGAAATGTAACCAGCATCGTCGAGTTTCCCAACGCAAAATTTCGCACAGAATTTCGGCAGCCAAACCATGAGTCCGCTGCGAAACCGTTCCACACTGACTGAGCGTCAAAAACCCCTTCGCCTCGGGATCCCCAATTTCCAGTCGTGGCACCCCACCCGGACAAACTCCATCTCGCGCATCACGACGCACCTGGCGCGAGCGCCTTCGATCCTAACTCGCGCGTGAGAATAGCCTATGACCGTCTAAAATTGGCGCGCTTGCTTACGAACCACATTATCGCAATGGGAAGAATAGCGAAGACTGGCGCGAATAGATTGACAAAGAGAAAGGCCCACAATCCCGCGGTGACCTCTGCTGCGATAAATAGGAACAGCCCCCATTTGCGGCCTGTCCAAAGCGTGGCGATGGCAGAAAGCGATACAGCGCAGATCACACACATAACGGTGGAGAAAAGCCATGCATCACTGCCCAAGGTACTTCGATGCGCGGCAAGTCCGTTTGAGACGATTCCGACAATCCTCCAGAAACCATAGCACAACAGCCACCACGTAAATACCTTTCTCAGCGGGCGATCGGGGTCTGCCTCGGTTGCACCCAGCAAATTGCCGCATTTGACGCAGTGCACCGAACCAGGAATTACCACCGCGCCACACTTCGTGCAGGAGTTCGCTTCGGTCTGTGATGACTCGATACCCTGCGGGCTAACATTCACGCCAATTCCCCTTTTGGCCAACTATTGGCTGATCAGTTTAGTGGCTGAGTCGTAACGGCCTCTGCAGCTGCGAGGGTCTGTGACGCAATCTACTCGGTAGCCACGCCGTAATATCACGACCCTTAGGCGCCGCCAATCCCATAGATAAATCGACCGCTAAGGGTCGCTTCGGGCCGGTCGAGGTCGGCGCGAACCCGCCCGGACAGATATTGAGCCGGCATTCAATAGGAAGATAATGCGAGCCAAGGTTTTTGCTCACGACCCTCGCGGGAGGATCATGGCAGTCTCTCCTAACGCACATGGGATCCAGCGCACGCATACAGTTGCCGGATATAACGGTTTGGGCTGCGTCTCTCCTAGGGCAATGCTTCTCCGTTCCCTTGCGCTGGGTTCGATACTCCTCCTCGCGAGTTGCGGCGCACAGCAATACGTACCTCCAACCGACGGCATCGCTGCCAATCTGACCGTCCGCAACGACAGCGACAATGCCATTTTGCCCTCTGTAGGTTATGTGGGCTGCGGCAACCAGTACCTCACGCTGAGTAAGCCGGGCACCCAGGTCGAAGCGGAGCTGGATAGCCACCAATCCGTCACGGTTCCGATACCTGCCGAACACCAATTCACGCTGGTCGTTCAGACTTTTTGGGGCGTCATCATCAGAAGCCGGTGCATGGTGCCCGCGACATTTGTGCCGCGCCGCAACGTCGACTACGTAGCCGCGTTTCATCGAACCGACAACAAATGCGTGATTAGGGTATACGAGGGGACGGGACGCGCGGGCAGCAAGCTGAAACCCGTCGAGCTCGTCAAAAGGACAGCCCCCGGAAGCAAGAACACGCGCGAAGACTGCCGTTAGATCGCTTGAATCGCCGCGACGCAGCGCAGAGCGCACGGCAGCGGATATCCACAAGCCCCCGACCAAGAGGTGAAGTGATGACGATGAAGGATCTGTTCTCACTCGAAGGCCGCGTCGCCGTAATCACCGGCGGCTCGCGCGGGATCGGCAAGATGATCGCGCGCGGCTTTCTCGAGTACGGCGCCAAGGTCTACATCACCGCACGAAAAGCCGAGGCCTGCGACGCCGCGGCCAAGGAGCTGTCGGCGCTCGGCAGCTGCATTTCGATGCCGCACGATCTGTCGACGCTCGACGGCTGCCGCGCATTCGTCGCTGCGCTCGGCAAGCGTGAGCGCGCATTGCACGTGCTGGTCAACAACGCCGGCGCGGCCTGGGGCGCGGACTTCGACGAATTCCCCGAACAGGGCTGGGACAAGGTGATGAACATCAACCTCAAGTCCCCGTTCTTCCTGACGCAGATGCTGCACCCGATGCTCAAGGCGGCGGCGAGCGACGCGCGACCAGCCAAGGTGATCAACATCTCTTCGATCGACGGCATCAAGCTCAACCCGCTCGAGACCTACTCGTACCACGCCTCCAAGGCGGCATTGATCTATCTGACGCGGCGCGTCGCGGCACGCCTGGTGCAAGACAAGATCGTCGTGAGCGGTATTGCGCCCGGACCTTTCGCTTCGGACATGAACCGCGCCGCGCGCGATCAGCCGGACGCCGTGGCGGCGCGCACGCCGCTGCGCCGCATCGGGCGCGACGAGGACATGGCAGGCGCGGCGATCTACCTCGCCTCGCGCGCGGGCGACTACGTGGT
>JAJDNJ010000203.1 GCA_022340705.1 Betaproteobacteria bacterium | reverse complement strand
ACCCGAAGGCCTTCTTCACACACGCGGCATGGCTGGATCAGGCTTGCGCCCATTGTCCAAAATTCCCCACTGCTGCCTCCCGTAGGAGTCTGGGCCGTGTCTCAGTCCCAGTGTGGCTGATCATCCTCTCAGACCAGCTACCGATCGTCGCCTTGGTGGGCTATTACCCCACCAACTAGCTAATCGGCCATCGGCCGCTCCACTCGCGCGAGGTTCTTTCGAATCCCCCGCTTTCCCCTCTCGGGCTCATGCGGTATTAGCCAGTCTTTCGACTGGTTATCCCCCACAAGAGGACACGTTCCGATGCATTACTCACCCGTTCGCCACTCGCCACCAGGAAGGGTTGCCCCTTCCCGTGCTGCCGTTCGACTTGCATGTGTAAGGCATGCCGCCAGCGTTCAATCTGAGCCAGGATCAAACTCTTCAGTTCAATCCAAATCCTGACAGTTGACTGTCAGCCGCAAGCGCCTCCGCGTGACCGCGGACGCACCTACTTCTCACTCAAAAGTAAACGGAGTTACTTCTGTGTGAGCACTTTGTATTTCTGGAGTTCACATCGAGCGACGAATCGTTTTATCGATTCCATCGACCGATGCGCGCCGTCCAATCAAGCGCCCACACTTATCGGCTGCGAATTTTTAAAGAGCTGGTTGCGGGGAGAGGATTTGAACCTCTGACCTTCGGGTTATGAGCCCGACGAGCTGCCAGACTGCTCCACCCCGCGTCCGAAGAGGTGAGATTTTAAGCGGCTGCGGAATCCGGTGTCAACGCTCGTGCGCGAATATTTTTCCGCGGGCGGCGCCGTGTCGCAGGCCGGCTCGGCGGCGTCGGCCGAACGGGCTCCTTACAGGCCGCGCCGATCGATCAGAGCCTGGGAAATCGTCCCCACGTCGACGTACTCCAGCTCCCCGCCGAGCGGCACCCCGCGCGCGATCCGGCTGGTGCGGATGCCGCGCGCGCGCAGCATCTCGGCGATGTAGTGCGCGGTGGCTTCGCCCTCGTTGGTGAAGTTGGTCGCCAGAATCACCTCCTGCACCTGCCCGTCGGTGGCGCGCGCGATCAGGCGGTCGAGCCCGATTTCCCGCGGCCCGATGCCGTCGAGCGGCGACAGGCGCCCCATCAGGACGAAATACAGGCCCGAGTAGCTGACCGTCTGCTCGACCATCGCCAGGTCGGCGGGCGTTTCAATCACGCACAGCAGGGAAGGATCCCGGCGCGGCGAGCGGCAAAGGCCGCAGATTTCGTCCTCGGTGAAGTTGTTGCAGCGCGCGCAGTGCCGCACCCGCGCGAGTGCGGCCTCAAGCGCCTGCGCGAGCTGCGTCGCGCCCTGGCGCTCGTGCTGTAGCAGATGGTAGGCCATGCGTTGGGCCGATCGCGGTCCGACGCCGGGCAGCACGCGCAGCGCCTCGATCAGGCGCTCCAGCCCCTTCGCGGTCTGGACGCTCTCTGCTGACATTTCTTACTCCGTCGGGAGAGGCGGCCGGGCGCCCGCGCTCGGCCGCGCCTCGCCCGACGCCATCAAAAGAGTTTGAGGCCGGGCGGCAGTCCCATACCCGCCGTCAGCCCACCCATGCGCTCCGCCACGGTCGCTTCGACGCGCCGAGACGCATCGTTGAACGCCGCCGCAACGAGGTCCTCGAGCATCTCGCGATCGTCGCCGACCAGGGAAGGATCGATCGACACGCGCTTCACGTCGTATTTGCAGGTCAGGGTGATCTTCACCAGGCCGGCGCCGGACTGCCCTTCGACCTCGAGCGTCGCGAGCTCCTCCTGCACGCGGCGCATGCCTTCCTGCATCGCTTGCGCCTGCTTCATCAACTGTCCGATATTGCCTTTCATGCCATGCGCTCCTGTCCGGCCAGGGGCCGGGATTTCTACTTGCCGTTACCCGACGCCGAGCGGATCGTCGATGCAACCACCTTCCCATCGAACAGCTCGACGAGCTCCTGGACGAAGGCGTCTTGCTCGACCGCGCGTGTCGCGTCAGCCTGACGCGCTTCACGCGCCTCGGCCTCGCGCGCCGCGACGGACGCGCCGCCCGCCTCGCCGACGCTCACTTTCAGCACGATGTCGCGCCCGAGGTGCGCTTCGAGCGCCGCCTTGAGCTTGTCCTGGTAGGCACGATCGGCGAGAGAGGCCTTCGATTTCGGCACCGCGAGCTCGTAAGTCCGGCCGTCGGTCCGACGCAAGGCCGCGTGGCGCGCAAGCTCGCGCGTCGCCCCGGTCACGCGAAGCTGGCCGACCAAGGTCGTCCAGTCCTTGGCCTGCGCCAGAGCGCGCCCCGCAGCCGACGGCGGCGCGACCTGCGCTGTCGATCCTTTCGACCCATCGCCACCCGGGCCGCGCGGCGCGGGCCGCGCAGCGCCGCCGGGTGCCACCGAAACGGCATCCCCGGGCGCGTCGATGCGGAACGCGATCATGCGCAACAGCGTCATGACGAAACCGGCGAACTCGTCCGGCGCGAGTGGCAGATCTGAGCGACCCTGGAGCACGATCTGGTAGTCGAGCTGCACCAGCTCCGCATCGATTCTGCGCGCGAGTTCCTCGATCCGCGCGCGCTCCGGCAAGTCCTCCTCCAGCGCCCCCGGCACGGTCTGCGTCAGAGCAATCTGCAGCAGCACTCCGGCGAGGTCAGCGAGCGCCGTGTCAAACGACAGGCTGCGGCTCTGCATCTCGTCGGCGATGCGCATGACCTCCGCACCATTCTCATCAGCGACCGCCTCCAGCAGCGCGAGTAGCACGCCGCGATCGATCGCGCCGAGCATGTCCTGCACGCTCGCCAGCGAAACCTGTCCCGCGCCATGCGCGATTGCCTGGTCGAGAAGCGAGAGCGCGTCGCGCATGCTGCCGGCCGCCGCGCGACCGATCGGCGCGAGCGCCTCGGGCTCGAACACGATCCCTTCGGCATCGAGCAGCTTGGCCAGATGTGCGGCAATCGCCGCCGGCGGCATCTGCTTGAGATTGAACTGCAGGCAGCGACTGAGCACGGTAACCGGGATCTTTTGCGGATCGGTCGTCGCGAGGATGAACTTGAGGTGATCGGGCGGCTCCTCGAGCGTCTTCAGCATCGCGTTGAACGCCGAGGTGGACAACATGTGCACCTCGTCGATCACGTACACCTTGTAGCGCGCGCGGGTCGGCGCGTACTGGGCGGTATCGAGGAGCTGGCGCATCTCGTCGACCCGCGTATTGGTTGCGGCATCGACTTCGAGCAGATCGACGAAGCGGCCCGCGTCGATCTCCATGCAGGCGCTGCACTCGCCGCAGGGCTCCGGGGTCACGCCGCGCTCGCAGTTGAGGCACTTGGCGAGGATCCGCGCGAGCGTCGTCTTGCCGACGCCGCGGGTGCCGGTGAACAGATAGGCATGATGCAGGCGCTGCTCCTCGAGCGCATGGCGCAACGCGCGTACGACATGCTCCTGCCCCACGAGGCTCGCGAAATCGCGCGGCCTCCACTTGCGGGCGAGCACCTGATAGGACATGCGGGCGATTTTATCAGCGCGATCGAGGGAAGCCGCTGCCACGGCCTCCCTCGATCGCATGGGTGGCGAGCCTAACCCCCGGCACCTGCAGTGACCGGCTGTGGCTGCTTCCTTCCGGACCTGACCAGATTCACCAGGCTGCAGTGCGGGGAGGCCCGCCGTCGTTCAAATGCGTCGCGATACTGCTACTGGCGGAGAGAGAGGGATTCGAACCCTCGATACGCTATTAACGTATACACGCTTTCCAAGCGTGCGCCTTAAGCCGCTCGGCCATCTCTCCGAAGCCAGGGTATTGTAGCTTGTCGCGCGTCGCGTTCATGCGACTCCGCGATTACCCCCTATCCGGCGACCGCGCCGCGCAGCCCGTTCATGATCTCGTCCAGCGTGCGCAGCTGCCGCGCGAGGCTGCGTACCGCGTTGCGCGGCTCGCCGTTCACGGCCACCCGGCTCGAGGGCCGCACGCCCTCGCCCAGATCGATCAACTGCTGGCGCAGCACGCGGCTCATCAGATCGGCGTGAATGCCGGCCAGCGTGGACGC
This sequence comes from Betaproteobacteria bacterium, assembly GCA_022340705.1. GTDB lineage: Bacteria > Pseudomonadota > Gammaproteobacteria > Burkholderiales > SG8-39 > SG8-39. Next base: position 4,364 of record JAJDNJ010000203.1, on the reverse strand, counting down.
GTCGGATTCCGACAGGCGTCCGCCGGCCGCCGCGTCGCGCAGACGGTCCGCGGTCGTGCGCGCGGTCGATCCAACGCGCAGCGCGAGCGTGCGCGCAATGCTGACGATCGGCATCAGCCCGCCGCGCTTCAGATCGACGCGCCCCTCTTTCGAACGCAAGCGGCCGAACATGCCGAGGGGTGGACGCAGGCGGTCGACCCATTCCGCGAGCAAGGCGAGAAACGTCGGGCTGTGCGAAGCCGCGGCGACCGCGTCGGCGTGCAGCCGGTGACCGAGCTGCGAATCGCCTGCGACCGGCAGGAAGTCGAAAAAGATATCGATGTTCATCAGGTCGTCGGGTTTCGCGCGCCGCAGCCAGCCGTCCACGCGGCTCTTCCAGTCGGCGAGCGTCCCACGCCATTCCGCATTCGCGCCCATGACGCCGCCCTTGCAGCGCGGAATCCCCGCCTCGTCGAGCAGGGTCGCGATTCCCGCCCCGAGCTCCGCGAACCAGGCATCGTCCTGCGCACCGCCTGCGTGCACGATGGCATTGTCCTGGTCCGCGACCAGCAAGCTTTCCCCGCGCCCGCCCGAGCCGAGCACGAGTACACACCAGTCGGCCGGCGGCGCGCCGCGTCCGTCGTTCGCCATGCGCGCGAGGGTGAGTTCGGTCGCGCGCGCGGTCAGCGCGCGCACCTCGTGTGAGACGACTGCCGCAACCTCCGTGCCCCCCATCCCTTCGGCGACGAGGCGGCGCGCGACTTCCGGCACCTGACTGTGACTGGCGGCCATCGAAGCAGCGTCGTCCGCCGCCTGCAGCGCGTCGCCGAGCACCATCGCTGCGCTCACTCGGTGATGCAGCACGTCGCGCTGCGACAGCACGCCGATCGCAATACCGTGCTCGTCGACAACACACAAGTGCCGAAAACCGAGCCGATCCATGCGCCCGAGCGCTCGGTAGACCAGTTCGTCGCTCGGCATGACCTCGACCGGCGACGTCATCACGCTGCGCACCGGCGTGCGATCGAAATCCAGTTTGGCCTCCGCGCTTTCGCGCAGCACGTCGCGTTCCGTGAGAATTCCCTCGGGCTGCGCGCCCGCGCGGCCGATCAGGATCGCGCCGACGCGATTCGCGTGCATTTCGCGAATCGCGTCGCGCAGCGTCGCCTCATGCGAAATAAACAGCGGGGGCCTGCCGATCAAGTCCTTGAGCCGCCGCTCGTACAGATAGCTGTCGATGCGCGCGACGGGCAGCGTCGGTCGCGCGGGCGGCGCTTCGCCGGGCACCGCGTACCATCCAGCCTCGGCCTGTCGTCGGACGAGGTCGTCACGTTTCTCGGCAAGCGCCTGCGCCTCCCCGAGCGTACGTACGTCGGCCTCGCGCAGTTTCGGTATCAGGCGCGCGAAGACCTCTGCGGCGGCCAGGCTGTCGCCGAGTGCGCTGTGTCGATGGTCGATCTGGACGTCGAAGTCCGAGGCGATGGTCTCCAGACCGAGATCGGGCAGCGCCGGCTCCAGCGCCCCGACGAGCATCGCAATGTCGAGCGCCGGCGGATCCTGCCAGGCGATTCCCTCGCGCGCGGCCTCGTGCCTGAGCACTGCAAGATCGAAGGCGACGTTGTGCCCGACGATCACGCGCCCGGCCAGCATCGCGTGCAATGCAGGATAGACCGCGGCGAAGCGCGGCGCCCCAGCGACGTCGGCATCGCCCAGACCATGAATGCGCTCGGCGGTCTCGGGCATCGGAACGCCCGGATTCACCAACTGCTCGATGCGCGGCGCGTCCAGAATGCGCGCTCCGAGCATCGCGATCGCCCCAACCTGCACCACCCGGTCGCGACGCACGTCGAGCCCCGTGGTTTCGAGGTCGAGCACTGCGATCGGCAGTGCATTAAGAGCGGTGTGACTCGGCGGCGGCAGGGTGCTCTGCATCGACCTTGCGCGGTCCTAGTTCAGCAGCATCCCGAACAGACGGGCCACGCCGTGCCCGATCTCGCTCTCGAGCGGAAAGGACAGCATGCCCATCACCGAGTAGCCCAGCAGCCAGGGCATGACGTAGAAGCGCGCCATGAAAAAAAACCAGGCCACGTACAGCGGGATCAGCGGCGGAATGAGAAAGGCCGGCGTGATCGGAGCAAACAGCTTGATCAGCGGATTGGTCACGCGCACGAAAAAGCGCATGAAGAAGAAGTTGCTGTTCTCGGGAAGAAAAATTCCCATCCCGAAGCGGCCGATCAGCGTCCACATCACCATGCCGAGCGCATAGTCGATGGCCACGACCCAGATCGGAAACCCCTCAATCATGCTGTGCACGCTCCATCAGCGGGCATTCTAGGCGACCGTACGGTACAAAAAAAAACCGGGGCGCAATGCGCCCCGGTCGATCTCCTCCTGCCGCGGTTAGTGCGTCGCGCCGAGGTAGGTTTCGCCTTTCGGAATCCGGATCTCGTCGACCATGTCCTGGGTCTCCTTGTCCGGCGCCGGCGTCAGCAGCGAAACCACCACCATCGAGATCAGGCTCGCGCCCGCGCCGATGATCCCGAAGCGCAGGTGGTCGATGCCCCACCAGGGCTTCATGCCGCCCGCGTAGACCATGTACAGATACCAGGTGCCGACCGCGAACCCGATGACCATACCGGCGATCGCGCCCGCCCGGTTCGCGCGCTTCCACCACACGCCCAGAACCAGCGGGAAAAACAGCCCGGACATCGCGAAATCGAAGGCCCAGGCCACCGCGCCGAGAATGCCAGTCAGTCGCAAGCTCGCCACGGCAGCGCCCGCCGCCCCGATCACGATGAGCAGCACGCGCGCCACGATCAGCCGGTGCCGCACGTCCGCTTTCGGGTCGATCATCTTGTAGTACAGATCGTGCGAAAGCGCGTTGGCGATCGCCAGCAGCAGACCATCCGCGGTCGACATCGCAGCCGCCATGCCGCCAGCTGCGACCAGGCCCGAGATCACGTACGGCAGGCCCGCAATCTCGGGTGTCGCCAACACGACAATGTCGCCGCGCATGAAGAACTCGTTGATCTGCAGAATGCCGTCCTTGTTGGCGTCGACGATCGCAAGGAAGTTCACGTCATGCCATTTTCGCACCCAGTCTAGCGACATGACGTCGGCGATCGGCTTGCCGATGATGCTAGTCGGCAAACTTGGATCGAGCACCTGAAGCTTGGTGAACGTAGCCAGCGCTGGCGCGGTGAAGTACAGCAGGAAGATGAAGAGCAGCGACCAGGCCACCGACATCCGCGCCGCACGCACCGAAGGCGTGGTGAAGTAGCGCATCAGGATGTGCGGCAGAGACGCCGTGCCGAGCATCATGCAGGCCACCAGGGTGACGAAGCGCACCTGCGGGACGAAGCCTTCGGCCGCTGCGGAGAACGGCACGGTCAGCGCCCGCGTGCCCTTCGGCACCTCGGCGAGAACCGCGGCGCTCGGCTTCAGCACGCCCACCTGCTGCAGGACCTCGAGCTCCTTGATCCTCGCCACTGCGTCGCCGTACACCAGCTGCGGGATCAGGCCGAAGCCCTGCTTGTTCGACATCCAGATCACCGGCACCAGGTAGGCGATGATCAGCACGATGTACTGCGCCACCTGGGTCCAGGTCACCGCGCGCATCCCGCCGAGCATGGAGCAGATCAGGATCCCGGCCAGACCGAACCAGACACCATAGTTGAACGGGATCAGCAGCGCGCGCGAAGCGATCGTCCCGGTGGCGTTGATCTGCGCGGTCACATAAGTGAACGACGCGACCACCAGCACCACCACCGCGCAGAAGCGCGCCAGGTTGCCGCCGTAGCGCGTGCCGATGAAGTCCGGCACTGTGTAGCAGCCGAACTTGCGCAGGTACGGCGCCATCAGCGTGGCGACCAGCACGTAGCCGCCGGTCCAGCCGACCACGAAGGCAAGGTAGGCATGTCCGCCCATGTAGATGCCACCGGCCATCGCGACGAACGACGCCCCCGACATCCAGTCCGCGGCGGTTGCCATGCCGTTGAATACCGGCGGCACCTGGCGTCCGGCGACGTAGTAGGCGTCGAGCTGCATCGTGCGGGACAGCCACCCGATGACGGCATAGATCACCACCGTGAACGCGACGAACATGATGCCGATCGTGTCCGCGCCCAGGCCGGCCTTCTCGGCCAGGGCCATCAGGCCGATGAAGATGACGAAGCCGCCCGTGTAGAAGCCGTAGATCTTTGGCAGGTTGTCGACGAACGACCCCTGCATTCTGAAAAAGCTCATGGCGTTCTCCCCCTCTTATTGTTCTTCGGCCATGCCGCATTCGCGATCGATCTTGTCCTGCTGCTTCGCGAATACGAACAGCTGCACGACGAAGACGATCAGCGACCCCTGCGCAGCCATGTAGAAGCCGAGCGGGAAGT
>JAJDNJ010000196.1 GCA_022340705.1 Betaproteobacteria bacterium | reverse complement strand
CGCGGCACGCGCCCGAGCAGGTAGAACTCGTCGTTCGGGCGCATATTGGTCAGGTTGGCCATGCGGTTGGAGAGCGCGAAGAACGCGGCGATCGCACCGATGTCCCAGGCATCCTCATCCGAAAAGCCGTGCGCGCGCAGGGTCTCGAAATCGCCGTCGCCGATTTCCTGCGCAGCGAGCGCCACCTTGAGGGCGAAATCGAGCATCGCGCGCTGGCGCGAGGTGATATCCGCCTTTCGGTAGTTGGTCGCGACCTGGTCCGCGATCAAGGGATTCTTGGCCCGCACGCGCAGTATCGCGCCGTGCGCCACGACGCAATACTGGCATTCGTTGGCGCCGCTGGTTGCCACCACGATCATCTCGCGCTCGGCCTTGCTCAGGCCGCTTTCCTTGTCCATGAGTGCATCGTGATAGGCAAAGAAGGCGCGGAATTCCTCCGGCCGGTGCGCAAGCGCGAGAAAGACGTTCGGCACGAAGCCCGACTTTTCTTGCACTTCGACGATGCGCGAACGGATGTCTTCGGGCAGGTCGTCGAGCTTGGGCACCGGAAAGCGGCTCACGGGCCTGTCGGGCATGGGCTCCCCCAGAAAGGTGAACTGGCGCGCCCGAGACGATTCGAACGTCCGACCCCTGCCTTCGGAGGGCAGTACTCTATCCAGCTGAGCTACGGGCGCGCGGTGGCGGCGCACAGGCGCCGCCCGGGCGCATTTTACCCGCGTCGCTGCGCCGCCGTCCCGCGCGGTACCGTGGGGCGAGGCTTTGACGCTAAAATCCAGCCCTTCGCCAATTGAGACGCAGCCAGGACGCAGGCATGAGCGAGCACGACGAGCATTCCTCCTTCATCAAGACCCCGCAGCAGCTCATTGTGATCGTGCTGCTGGCTTTCCTCGTGCCGATTACAGGCATCGTGCTGTTGCTCCAGCTGGTGGTCAACCGCCCGAGCGCTGACCCGCAGCTGCTTGCGCCCGAGGCGGTTGCCGAGCGCATTCACCCGGTCGGCCGCATCGAATTCGCCGACGATCCCGCTTACCAGGCGCGCATGGCGGCGGCCGGAGCACCGGCTGCGCCTGCGGCGCCGGCCAAGCCCGCCGCCGCGTCCGGGCCGGTCGACGGCAAGGCGATATACAGCAAGGTTTGCGTCGCCTGCCATGGCACCGGGGTCGCGAACGCGCCGAAGCTTGGCGACAAGGCCGCCTGGGCGCCACGCATGGAAGTCGGCATCGACGGCATGCTGAAATTCGCGATCGCCGGCAAGGGTGCCATGCCGCCCAGGGGCGGCAACCCGAACCTGACGGATGCGGAGCTCCGGGCCGCCATCGAGTACATGGCGTCGCAGGTCAAATAGCACCACCTGTCGCGCGACGGCCGCGCGCGGCCCGAGCCGCCCCCTCCTCACCTGGCATCGATGGATTTCCTCTTCATCATCGACCCGGCCGACACGCTCAAGGCGTACAAGGACACGTCCGTGGCGATGATGCGCGCCGCGCAGGCGCTCGGTCACAGCATCTCGATCTGCGAGCAGACCAGCCTCGCCTGGCGCCCTGGCGGCGTCGTCGCAGAGGCGACGCATATCGTGCTGTCCGGCGACGACGCCGACTGGTACCGGGCGCACGAATCCGCCGAGCGGCGGCTGGCCGAGTTCGACGCGGTGCTCATGCGCAAGGACCCGCCCTTCGATCTGGAGTACGTGGTCAGCACCTGGCTGCTCTCGGCCGCCGTACGCGAAGGCGCCTGCGTGATCAATGCGCCCGACGCCGTGCGCGACCACAACGAGAAGCTGGCGATCGCCGAATTTCCGCAGTTCGTTGTGCCGACGCTGGTGTCGCGCGATACGGCGCGCATCCACGCGTTCGTCGATGAGCACCAGGACGTCGTCGTCAAGCGCCTCGATGTGATGGGCGGAGAAAACGTCTTTCGCGTGCGCGCTGACGACGCAAATCGCAACGTCATCGTCGAAGTCATGTCGCAGGGCGGTGCACGCTCGGTGATGGCCCAGCGCTACATTCCCGAGATCACCGAAGGCGACCGGCGCGTGATCCTGATCAACGGCGAGCTGGTTCCGCATGTCCTGGCGCGAATCCCGCGTCCTGGCGAGTTCCGCGGCAATCTCGCGGCCGGCGCGCGCGGCGTCGCAAAACCGGTGACCGCGCGCGAGCGGGAGATTGCAGAGACGATCGGGCCGCAACTCGCCGCGCGCGGCCTCGTGCTGGTCGGCCTCGACGTGATCGGCGACTGGATCACGGAGATCAACGTAACCAGTCCGACCTGCTTCCGGGAGATCCAGGACCAGACAGGATTCGACGTCGCGGACATGTTCGTGCGCGCGGTCGAGTCAGCGGCCACCGGTCGGCGCGGCTAGCCCGAGCATGATCGGCGTTCTGATTCTCGCGCACGGCAACCTGGGCACCGCGCTGCTGGCCTCGGCGAGCCACATGCTGGGTCGGGAGCCGGAAAACGTGCGCGCGATCGGGGTGTCCGCCAGCGACGCTCCGGAATCGATCCTCGCGCGCGGTCGTGCAGCGCTGCGCGAACTCGATACGGGCAATGGCGTACTCGTGCTGACCGATATCTACGGCGCCACCCCGTGCAACGTCGCCTCGCGCCTGCTCAAGCGCGGACAGGTGGAGGGCGTCTCCGGCGTGAGCCTGCCGATGCTGCTGCGCGTGCTCACCTATTCTGGCGGCGGCCTCGATGCGCTCGTTGAAAAGGCACGCTCCGGCGGAACCGAGGGCGTGGTGCACCTGCATGACGACTGCTGCTCCAATGCCGAGCGCTGAAGCGACCATCGACAACAAGCTCGGACTGCACGCGCGCGCCTCGGCGAAGCTGACCGAACTCGCGAGCCGGTTCCAGTCCGAGGTCTGGCTCTCGCGCAGCGGCCGGCGCGTCAACGCGAAGAGCATTATGGGCGTGATGATGCTGGCCGCCGGCAAAGGCTCGACCGTGACCATCGAGACCGAGGGCGCCGATGCCGAGGCGGCGCTCACTGCGATCCGCGAGCTGATCGCGAACAAATTCGGCGAGGGCGAGTGAGGGGCCGCATTTGGGCGGTGCGCGCATGAACTTTGTCCTGCATGGCGCGAGCGTATCGTCCGGCATTACGATCGGACACGCCCATCTGGTGTCGACCGCCCGGCTCGAGGTCGGCCACTACGAGATCGCCGAAGCCGCGATCGAAGACGAGGTTGCACGCTTCAATCTCGCGGTTGGGCGGGTGCGCGACGAGTTCGCCGCAATCGAGGCGCATATCCCACCGGGGTCGCCCGCCGAGTTCGGCGCGCTGGTGAACGTGCACCGCATGATTCTCGAGGACTCGACCCTCTCGCAGGTGCCGCAGGCTTTGATCCGCGAGCGCCGCTGCAACGCCGAATGGGCGCTCGTGCAACAGATGGAGCGCCTCGTCGAGCAGTTCGACTCGATCGACGATCCCTACTTGCGCGAACGCAAAGCCGACGTCGAGCAGGTCGTCGAGCGCGTACTCAAGGCTTTGATGGGGACCGACACGCCGCCGGCCCCGCAGCTTGCGGAGGAACAGAACCTGATCGTCGTGGCGCACGACCTCGCGCCGGCGGACATGATCCTGTTCAAGCGCCACCATTTCGGCGGCTTCGTGACCGACGTCGGCGGGGTCACATCGCATTCGGCGATCCTGGCGCGAAGTCTCGGCATCCCTGCGCTGGCCGGACTGCATCACGCCCGTCACATGATTCGCGAGGGCGAGCTGGTGATCGTGGATGGCACGCAGGGCGTGATGATCGTCGATCCGGATCCGCTCGTTCTGCGGGAATATCAGCTGCGCCAGTCGCAGCTCGAGATCGAGCGCCAGAAGCTCAAGCGCCTGCGCACAACGCGCGCCGCGACTCTGGACGGCACCGCGGTCGAGCTCTTCGCGAACATCGAGCTGCCGCAGGACATCGCCCAGGTGCTCGAGGCGGGTGCCGAGGGCGTTGGACTGTTCCGCACCGAGTTCCTGTTCATGAACCGCAGGGACCTGCCGAGCGAGGACGAGCAGTTCGAGGCCTATCGAGACGTCGCCCAGGCCATGGACGGACGCCCGGTAGTTCTGCGCACGCTCGATGTCGGCGCCGACAAGGCGCTGCATGGCGATGGGAACATCATGCCGAACCCGGCGATGGGGTTACGTGCGATCCGCTATTGCCTCGCCGAGCCGCAGATGTTCCTCACCCAGCTCAGAGCGATCCTGCGCGCCTCGACCTACGGCCAACTGCGCATCCTGCTTCCGATGCTGGTGCATCCGCACGAGGTCGAGCAGGCGCTTGCGCTCCTGCGTCAGGCGAAACAGCAGCTCGACGAGCGCGGCGAGCGCTACAGCGCCGCGATCCCGGTCGGTGGCATGATCGAAATCCCGGCCGCGGCGCTTGCGCTGCCTGCCTTCATGCGGCGGCTCAGCTTCTTGTCGCTCGGCACGAACGACCTGATCCAGTACACGCTGGCGATCGATCGTGCCGACGACGCGGTCGCGCATCTTTACGATCCGATGCACCCGGCGGTGTTGCACCTGGTCGCGCGAACGATCCAGATGGCGACACGAGCCGGTGCGCCGGTGGCGGTATGCGGCGAGATGGCTGGTGACCTGATGCTGACCCGTCTGCTGCTTGGCTTCGGGCTGCGCAATTTCTCCATGCATCCGACGCAGGTGCTTACCATCAAGGAGCGCGTGCTGAGGACCGACCTCGCGCAGACCCGGACTCTCGCGCAGCGCGTGCTGCGCAGCGACGACCCGGGACGGATTCGCGAGCTGATCGCGAAGCTCAACGCCTAGACGGACCGCGCAAATGCCTGGACCGCTCGACGGCGTGCGCGTCATCGACCTCACCACGGTCGTAATGGGTCCCTATGCAACCCAGATCCTCGGCGACCTGGGGGCGGACGTGATCAAGGTGGAGCCGCTCGAGGGCGACGTGATGCGCAGCGCCTGGCCGCAGCGTCACCCGGGAATGGGCTATATCTTCCTCAACGTCAATCGCAACAAGCGCTCCGTCGCGCTCGACCTCAAGCGGGCCGAAGCGCGCGACGCCCTGCTCGCCTTGGCGCGCGGGGCCGACGTGCTCGTGTACAACATCCGCCCCCAGGCGATGGGGCGGCTGCGCCTGGCTTATGAGGACCTGCGTGCGGTCAACGAGCGAATCCTTTACGTCGGCGCGTTCGGCTACAGCCAGCGCGGTCCGTATGCGGCGCGACCGGCGTACGACGACCTCATTCAGGGCGCGGTCGGAATTCCCTGGCTGCACCAGGCAGCGGGCAACGAGTCGCCGCGCTATACGCCGTTAATCACCGCGGACCGAACCATCGGCCTGCAGCTCGCGAACGCGGTGATGGCCGCGCTGTTTTGGCGCGAGCGCTCCGGCCGGGGACAGCGCATCGACGTGCCAATGTTCGAAGGCATGCTCCAGGTCGTCCTCGGCGAGCACCTTGGCGGCTACACCTTCGAGCCGCCAATGGGTGGGCCTGGTTACGTGCGCCTGCTCTCGCGCGATCGACGGCCCTACGCGACCCGGGACGGTTACGTCTGCGCGCTCATTTACAACGACAAGCAGTGGCGCGCGTTTCTGGAGCTGGTCGGCCGCGGCGACCTGCTGCGCGACGATGCGCGCTTTGCCACGCACGAGGCGCGCGCCCAGAATTTCGATGCGGCCTATGCCTTCGTCTCGGACGAGATGCGCAAGCGCAGCACCGATGAATGGCTCGAGCTGCTCGAGCGTGCCGATATCCCCGTGCAGCGCATGAACAGCATCGACGACATCATGCGCGACCCGCATCTCGCCGCGATCGGCTACTTCGAGACCGTCGAGCACCCGAGCGAGGGCCGGCTGCGCTCGCTCAAGGTGCCCTCGGAGTGGTCTGACTCGGTGCCCGAGGTCCGGCGCCATGCGCCGCGCCTCGGCGAGCACACGCGCGAGGTGCTGGGCGAAGCGGGGCTCGGCGAGGCGGCCATCGATGCGCTCGTCGCGAGCGGGGCGGCGCGCGCCGCGTAGTCGGTTATACTTCCGCTTGCGCCGATTTGACGTTCAGCTTGCGGGCGCGTAACAAATCCAGCTAAAGAGACGGTCCCGGAAGACCCGTTTCTGCGCAAGCTGAGCGGGTTTTTTTGTGCCTGATGAAGACGTGAACGCACCGCAACATCCGTCCGGCTCGGTCGGAGTCGTTACCCCGCAAAAGGCCCGTTTCGATGCGCCGCTGCAGCTGCGCAGTGGCGCCACGCTGCCCGCGTTCGAGCTGGCCTACGAGACCTACGGCACGCTCAATGCCGCGCGCTCGAACGCAGTGCTCGTCTGCCACGCGCTCAATGCCTCGCACCACGTCGCCGGCTTGTACGCCGACCGCCCGGACGAGGTCGGCTGGTGGGACAACCTCGTGGGGCCTGGCAAGCCGCTCGACACCGAGCGCTTTTTCGTCATCGGCGTCAACAATCTCGGCGGCTGCCACGGCTCCACCGGCCCGATGAGCACGAACCCCCAGACGGGGCGGCCCTGGGGGGGGGACTTTCCGGTGGTCACGGTCGAGGACTGGGTCGATGCGCAGGCGCGCCTTGCCGATCGGCTGGGCATCGACTGCTTCGCGGCGGTGATGGGCGGCAGCCTCGGAGCGATGCAGGCCCTGCACTGGGCGCTCGCGTACCCCGAGCGCATCCGCCATTCGCTCGTGATCGCCTCGACGCCGCGCTTGTCGGCACAGAACATCGCGTTCAACGAGGTCGCACGCCAGGCGATCACGACCGACCCTGATTTCCACGGCGGGCACTACTACGACAAGGGCGTGGTTCCCACCCGCGGGCTGCGCATCGCGCGCATGATCGGGCACATCACCTACCTGTCGGACGAAGCCATGATGGCCAAGTTCGGCCGCCTGCTGCGCCGCGGGGTACCGGGCTTCGACTTCGACATCGATTTCGAAGTCGAATCCTACCTACGCTACCAGGGCGACAAGTTCTCCTCGTACTTCGACGCCAACACCTACCTGCGCATCACCAAGGCGCTCGACTACTTCGACCCGGCGGCCGAGTTCGGCGGAAACCTGTCGGCCGCACTGGCGCGCGCGCAGGCCGCGTTTCTCGTCGTTTCCTTCAAATCGGACTGGCGCTTCGCGCCGGCGCGCGCGCGCGAGATCGTGCGCGCGCTGCTCGACAACCGGCGCATCGTCTCCTACCTCGAACTCGATGCGCCGGGCGGCCACGATGCGTTTCTGATGGAAGACCCCCGGTACCACGCCGCCTTGCGCGCCTACTTCGACAATATCGAGCGCTGAACGCATGACCGCGAACGAACAGGCGCTGCTCGCCGCGCGGCCGGATTTCGCCGCCATAGCGCGCTGGGTCACCCCCGGCGCGCGGGTGCTCGACCTGGGTTGCGGTGATGGCGCACTGCTGCGCTATCTCTGGGAAGCGCGCCAGGCGCCGGGCTACGGCGTCGAGATCGACGACGCCGAAGTCGTTGCCTGCGTGAAGAACGACGTCAATGTCCTGCAGATGAACCTCGAGGACGGGCTCTCGGTGTTTCGCGACGGCTCTTTCGACTACGTGCTGCTCTCGGAGACGCTGCAGACCATCCATCGGACCGAGCAGCTGATGCGCGAAATGCTGCGCGTGGGTCGCGAAGCGATCGTCTCGTTTCCGAACTTCGGCCACTGGCAGGCGCGCTTGCAACTACTCCTCGGAAGAATGCCGGTCTCGGAAGAGCTGCCCTACGCGTGGTACGAGACGCCCAACGTGCACCTGTGCACGCTGACCGATTTCGAGGATCTGTGCCGGCGCCTGGGAACCCGGATCGAAGAGCGGCTCGTGCTGCACGCCGGGCGCGCGGTCAGCCTGCTGCCGAACCTGTTCGGCAGCCTCGCGGTCTACCGCTGCACGCGAGGTTGAGGGCCGCGGCGTCCCGCCGCGTCAGCTGCGGCAGGCAGCGACGCCGTCGATCCATTGCACGAGCTCGGTGATTGCGCGCGTGACCACGCGCTGCATGGCCTTCACGCCCTGCGCGGCCGTGGATCCGGCGCCCGCCTCCGAAAGTCGCAGCGCACGCGTTTCGACATTGCCGGAAGGCACCTTGAGCGTGGCGACGAGCTCGAGATGCGCGCTACTCGCGTCTGACGCGCTGAACACCTGGCTGAATTCCTGCAGCTCGATTTCCAGCGCGCAGCGCGGCGTCCCAGCTCGCGTTGCGCGCGCGAGCTGCTTGCGCACGAGTTCCCCTGGCGGTGCCGCCCAACGCGATTGGGCGAACAGCACGAGCTCCTCGGCGTCACGGTAGGCCAGTCTGTAGTACATCGCGGTACTGTCGAATGGCCGCACCGCGCGCACGCCGCGCAGCTCGACCGCCGGCATGTTCGTCGCGGGGGTCTCGATGCCGAGGTCGTAGCTGTGCGGCGGCACGCTCGAGGCGCCGCCACCCGCGCAGCTCGCGAGTACTAGGGAGAACACAAAAGCAAGGCCACCGCCAAACCGCGATCCGCTCATTGAAATCCTTCCTCGCCGGGACCCGGGGGCGTCTTCTCGTGCCCCCAGATAAGACTGTCGGGCTTCCGCTCGAGCTCCTCGGCCAGCTCGCCCACGCGCCGCGCGCTGCGTTCGACCGAATCGGCGAGCGCGTTCACCTTAGGCAATGTGGTATCCCGCACATCGTGCACCACGCCACGCGAGTCCTGCGCGAGCGCGGTGGCCTCTGTGGCAAGCTTGCTCGCCTGCGCCGACAGCGCACGCGCGTCGCGTACCAGCGCGCGGGTTTCCTCGACCAGCGCCGGCAGGTTCTGGGTGGCATTCTTCATGTTCGCAAGCGTTGCCTCGACGTTCTGGCGGTTCTTTTCGTTCAACCATGCCTGGACGCGCTCGTCGGCATGCTCGAGAAAACCGGGCAGCTGCGTCTCGAGCTTGCCGAGCAGCGTGTCGAGATGCGCCAGTGAGCGCCCGATGCGCTCGCGGTTCTCCTCATTCACCAGCTTCGTCAACTCCGCGATCAGCGTCCGGCCATCGCGCAGGACGGCCTCGGCGTTGTCCGTCAGCACGTCGAGAAACGACGGCCGCAGACGGATCTCGGGCACGCCGTCTTTGCCTTTGGGCGGCGGCTCGCGCGAGACGTAGTCGTTCAGCAGATGCACGTAGGCGATGCCAGTGATGCCTTCCATGCCGAGCTGCGCATAGGTGCCGCGCATGATCGGAACGTCCTTGTCGACCTCGATGTCGATCAGGATTCGATTCGGGTTGTCTTTGTCGAGCCGGATGCCGGTGACGCGGCCGGCGTCGATGCCGCGGTAGCGAACCTGTGCCTGCTCGTTCAGCCCGGTGACCGGATACAAGGCAACGATGCGATATTTCGCGCGTTGCACCGGGCTGCCCGCGAGCCAGTTTGCCCAGAGCACGACGCCCGCAGCAATCGCGATCACGAAGACGCCCGTAATCAGCGCATACGCACGATTTTCCAAGGCCGCGTTCCGCGCTCAGGCGCTCGTGAATGCGCGCCGGCCGCGTTCCCCTCCAAAAAAGTTTTCGATGAATCGGTGCGGCACCTTGCGCACCTCTTCTATCGTGCCGCAGGCGATTATATGCTGGTCTGCCAGCACCGAAACGCGGTCGGACAGATCATGCAGCGTGTCGAGGTCGTGCGTCACCATCAGCACAGCGAACTGGTACTCGCTGCGCATTCGCTTGATCAGCCGGACAAAAGCGTCCGAGCGATCCGGGTCGAGCCCGGCAGTGGGCTCGTCCAGGATCAGCAATTCGGGCGAGAGCGCCAGCGCGCGCGCGAGCGAGACGCGCTTCACCATGCCGCCGGAAAGATTCGCCGGAAGAAGATCCGCATGCGCGGGCTCGAGCTCGACCTGGGCCAGCTTCGCAAAGACGATCGCGCGGATTGCGTCCTCGTCCAGACCGCCCCGCTCACGCAATGGAAACGCGACGTTCTGATAAACGGTAAACGCGGAGTAGAGGGCGCCATTCTGGAAAAGCATGCCCATGCGTTCGCGCGCCGCACGCACGCGGCGGTAGTTTGGGTCGTTCCAGGACACGCCAAACACCCGCACGATACCCGCACTCGGCTGCTTGAGGCCCAGAATCACGCGCACTAGCTGGGTCTTTCCGCTGCCCGAGCCTCCGACCAGCGTCATGACCTCGCCGGCGCGGACTTCGAAATCCAGATCGCGGTGCAGCACCACGCTGTCGATCGTGTTGAGGAGCTTGCGCACCTCGACAACCGTCTCGACGCCGGTTTCGACTGCCGTTTGCTGATCAGCCGACATCGCGGAACACGATCGCGAACATCGCATCGAGCAGAATCACCGCGGTGATCGATGCGACCACCGAGCGCGTCACGCCCGCCGCCAGGCTGTCGGTGTTGGGCAGCACGCGCAGTCCATAGTGGCAGGCGACGAAGGCGACCGCGAAACCGAAGGCGACCGACTTGCCAACCCCGAGCCAGAAGTTCACCACCTTGACCGCGCGCGGCAGGGCTTCGAGAAATGCCGCCGGCTCGATGCCAAGCGTGAGCTTTGCGATCAACACGCCGCCGGCCAGCGCGGCGACGTCAGTGCAAAACGCGACCATCGGCAGTGCGATCGCCAGACCCAGCACTTTGGGCAGCACCAGACGCGCGGACACCGACACGCCCATGACCGAGAGCGCCTCGATCTCTTCGGTGACCCGCATGACCCCGAGCTGGGCGGTCATCGCAGATCCGGAGCGTCCGGCCGCGATGATCGAGGCGAGCAGCGGCCCAAGCTCGCGCACCACGCCGATGCCGACGATGTTGATCACCAGCAGGTCGGCTCCGTAGCGCTTGAGCTGCAACGCCGAAAGATAGGTCAGCACGACACCGATCAGGAATCCGACGAGCATCGTCACCGGGAGGGCGGTGACACCAGCGCGGTGCACATTCGCGGACAGCTCGAGCATCGGGAAATCGCGCCACTGCCGCACCGAGCGAAAGAGGTCGAGCACCAGCTGACCGAGTAGCGCGGTGCCGTCGCGCACGTGGTACCAGAAGTTGATCCCGCCCCGGCCGATGGTCACGACCCCGGCGAGCGGGTCGAGGCGATGTTCGGCGCGCTCGACGAGCAGGCCCTGGCTGACCTGGTTGAGCATCGCGCCAAAGTGCGGGTCGATATCCACCTGCTCGGCACTCCTCAGCGCGCGCGCAAGCCAGACCGCACCGGCGTCGTCGAGCGCCGTAATACCGGTCAGATCCCAGCGCAGCGTCTTTCGGGGCCGCTTCTGAAGGTCGGCGGCGATCCTGGCCAGACGACGGCGCCGCTTGGTCAGCGCGCCGAAGGTCCATTCGCCGGTCACGCGGACCAGCCCGCCCGGCGCGGCGCCCGATGGCTCCTCGATCTCGAGCGCGGCTTGAGCGGCTGGCATGGCGAACGATGTTACCAGCCGTTACCCCTGTGCCCCTCTGCAGGCGGCGTGTCAGCCGCCGTGCGGAGCGACGTCGAGCGCCTCGATGCGTCTGCGCAGCGCGACCAGCATCAGCACACCCGGCAGCGCGACGACGAAGGTGAATAGGAAAAACACCACCCAGCCGACGCTTGCCGCGAGTGCACCGGCGGCAGGGCCAACGTAGACCCGGCCAAATGCAGCCAGCGCCGAGAGCAAGGCATATTGGGTGGCTGAAAAGCGCCGGTCGCACATCGCCATCAGCAGGGCGACGAATGCGGCGGTCCCCATCCCGCCACAGAGGTTCTCCAGGGCGATGACCAGGATCATCAGCAGGTGACTTTTGCCGGCGCTGGCCAACAGCATGAAGCCAAGGTTGGTGAGCGCCTGCAGCAGCCCGAAGAGAAGCAGCGCGCGGTACAGGCGCAAACGTGCCATCAGCGCACCGCCCGCCAAGGCGCCGACGATCGTCGCCCCGATGCCGAGCCATTTGTTGACCAGGCCCACCTCGGTGAGAGAAAAACCCGGCCCGCGCAGCAGGAAGGCGGTGGTCAGGCTGCCGGCGAAGGCGTCGCCCAGCTTGTAGAGAATCACCAGGATCAGCATCACCCAGGCGCCGTGCCTCGAGAAGTATTCGGCCAGCGGCTCGCGCACCGCCTCGAGTATCGAATGCGGCGCATGCGGCGGCGGCGGCGGCTCCTCGGCGCGCCAGGTCGCAGCGAGACCGACAAGCATCAGAGCGGCCATCAGGAAGTAGGTGCCGTGCCAGCCGAGCCAGCTGTCCGCCAGAATCAGCGCGAGGCCGCCCGAGACGAGCATCGCGATCCGGTAACCGAGCACCGACACCGCGGCTCCGGCGCCGCGCTCGTCGGCCTCGAGCACGTCGGCACGGTAGGCGTCGAACACGATGTCCTGCGAGGCCGAGAGAAACGCGACACCCAGCGCGACACCCGCGAGCATCCAGGGGGAGGTCTGGGGCGACAGGCTGCCCATCCAAGCGATCGCAGCGAGCAGACCGAGTTGCGTCAGGGCGAGCCAGCCGCGCCGCCGCCCGAAGAGCGGTATCCGGAAGCGGTCCATGAGCGGCGCCCAGAGGAATTTGTAGGTGTAGGGCTGCCCGACCAGCGCGAACAGCCCGATCGTGGTCAGCTCGATGCGCTCGACCGCCAGCCAGGCTTGCAGCGTGCCGGCGGTCAGCGCCAGCGGAAGGCCGGAGGCAAATCCCAGCAGCAGCAGGAGCGGCATCTTGCGGCCGCGGAACACCGCGGAAATGCCCGTTGGCGCGTCTGTCGGCATGCGGTGGCTACTTCCTGACGAATTCTAACCGTCGCTGACGTTGCTTTAATTGCTGCCGGGGTCCCGGCTCGGTAGCCTCGCAGACAGTTCGAACCAACAGGCACAACGCGAGGCGACGCACCTTTATGAACGCTCTGACGACCACGCCACGAAGGTCACGTCTCGTGTTCCGTCCCTTCGAGCTCGCCGCACGCGAACGCCAGCACCTGCTCTCCGAGATGGCACAGGTCAGAGGGCTGATTCCGCTGGTCATGAAACGCCGCAACCAGCTGCCCTGGACCCCATCCGAGCGCGCCGAACTGCGCGGGCACATGAAGCGCCTGTCGTCGATCTCACCCTACCTGATGTGCTTCGTCATGCCGGGCGGCCTCGCCCTGCTTCCGGCGCTCGCCTGGTGGCTCGACCGGCGGCGTCAGCGGCTGAAGCTCATTCCGGTCGAGCGCCGCAACGCGGAGATCTCCTAGGCTCGTTTGGCCGCACGGCCTGCGTGTGAGTCGAGGGTCCAGTCGTATTCGATCGTGAGGGGCGCGTGATCCGAAAAACGTCGACGCTTGAAGATCGACTCGCGCAGCGCGCGCGCGGCGATGCCGGGGGTAGCGACCTGGTAGTCGATGCGCCAGCCAACGTTCTTCGCCCAGGCCTGGCCGCGATTCGACCACCAGGTGTACTGCTCCGGGCGCGGATTGATCCGTCGGAACACGTCCACGAAGCCGACCTGGTCGAACACGCGCGTCAGCCAAGCGCGTTCCTCGGGGAGAAACCCGGAATTCTTCTGGTTGGCGCGCCAGTTCTTGAGGTCGATCTCGCGGTGCGCGATGTTCCAGTCGCCGCACAGGATCACCTCGCGCCGCGAGCGCCGCAGCCTGCGCAGCCACGGCAGAAACGCATCCATGAACCGAAACTTCGACGCCTGGCGATGCGGTCCGCTCGAGCCCGAAGGCACGTAGAGCGAAATCACCGACAGGCTGCCAAAGCGCGCCTCCAAGTAGCGCCCTTCGGCATCGAACTCGCGCACGCCAAAACCCTCGATGACACGGTCCGGTGTCCTGCGGCTGTAAAGCGCGACGCCGGCGTAGCCCTTCCTTTCCCCGTGCGAGAACGCGGCCACGTATCCCTTCGGCGCGCGCATCGTGGCGTCCAGGTCGATCTCCTGCGCCTTGATCTCCTGCAGGCAGACGACATCCGCGGCCTGCGCGGCAAGCCAGCGGAACAGGCCCTTCTTCGCCGCCGCGCGGATGCCGTTGACGTTGAGCGTGACGACCCGCACGCGGGCCGCTCAGGACGACGGAAAGCTCGACACCCCGCCGTGCGCGGCCGACCATTCGGCCGGCGCCTTGAGGAAGCGTTCGACCTCTCCGACCTGCTTGGCGGCCAGGTAGCGCTCTTTCTTGACGACCGCGAGCACGTCCCACCAGGTCGCGAGATAGTGCAAGCGCACGTTCAGGTCGGCCATGACCTTCTTCGATTCCGGGAAGATGTCGTAGTAAAAGTTGACGAACACATGCTCGACCACCGCGCCCGCGTCGCGCAGCGCCTTGCAGAAATTGATTTTGGAGCGTCCGTCGGTGGTCAGGTCTTCCACCAGCAGGGTGCGCGCGCCCTCTCGCACGTCGCCTTCGATCTGCGCGTTGCGCCCGAAGCCCTTCGGCTTCTTGCGCACGTACTGCATGGGCAGGTTGAACCGATCCGCGATCCACGCGGCGTAGGGAATGCCGGCCGTCTCGCCGCCCGCGACCACATCGAACTGCTCGAAACCGGCGTCGCGCGCGAGCGTGGACTCGGCGAAGTCGACCAGCTGCGCACGGATGCGCGGATAGAAAATCAGCTTCCGGCAGTCGATGTAAACCGGGCTCGCCCATCCCGAGGTGAAGATGAAAGGCTTGTCCTCCCAGAACAAGACGGCTTTCACCTCGAGCAGCATCTTGGCGGTCGTTTCGGCGATGAAAGCGCGATCGGCGGACTGCATCTGGCTGAGGTTGTGCAAGCGGTCGCCGATTCTAGCAGTTCGGCCCAACGCCGCCGGGAGGCGTTAAAATCCGCGCCATCGAACGCACGCGCAGGAGGGTAAATGCGTCGCTATACCTCGCTGGCCGCAATCTTTTTCTGTTCAGCGCTCGGCGCCGTGCCTTTGCTCGCGCAGGCGCAGTCGTATCGCTGCACGGGTACGGACGGCAAGAGGTATTACGGGCAGACGATCCCACGGCCCTGCATCGGCCAGGTCGTGGAGCAGCTCAATCCACAGGGATTGGTGATCCGGCGGATCGAGCCGCGCAGCTCGGCAGACGAGCGCGAAGCGAAGGCTGCCGAGGAGAAGAAGCGGCGTGAGGAAGAGCTTGCGCGGCGCGAGGAGCTGCGCCGCAACCGCGCACTGCTCGCGACCTACACGAGCGTCGATGACATCGAAAGTGCGCGCGCGCGCGCGCTCGAGGGCAATGCGCGCACGCTCAAGGACGTCAACCAGCGCATCGCGGAAATCAGGGCGCGCCAGGAAGAACTCGCCAAGGAAGTCGAGTCGTACGAGTCGAAGCCGGTGCCGATCGAACTCAAGCGAGAAGCCGAAAATGCGCGCTTTAACCTCCAGGCGCAGGAAGGCCTGCGCGATGCGAAGCTCAAGGAGGCGCAGGCGATCAACACCAAGTACGACGAGGACCGCAGGCGCTACGTCGAGTTGACGCAACCGAGAGCCAAAGCGAAAGAAGAGTAGAGCGCCGGCGACCGGCGACGTTTAGCCCAGCCGGCGGCGCAGAATTTCGTTGACCTGGGCCGGGTTGGCCTTGCCGCGCGTTGCTTTCATGACCTGGCCGACGAGCGAGTTGAATGCCTTTTGCTTGCCCGCACGATAGTCCTCGACCTGTCGCGCGTTGGCGGCGAGCACTTCGTCCACGACTTTCTCCAGCGCGCCCACGTCGGAAATCTGCTTCAGCCCGCGCCGCTCGATGATCTCGTCCGCACTGCCCTCGCCCGCCCACATCGCGTCGTCGACCTCCTTTGCGAGCTTCGCGGAAAGCGTTCCGTCGATCAGGCGTGCAATCAGTTCGCGCAGCTGTCGTGGCCCAACCGGACATTCCTCGATCCCGATGCCGCGCTCGTTGAGCTTTGCGTTCGTGTTGACCGCGATCCAGTTTGCAGTCTGTTGCGCAGCCTCGGCGCTCGCGCCGGCGGTCGCCTGCTCGAAATAGTCCGCGGTCGCGCGACTGCTGGTCACGATGGCTGCGGTCGCAGGCGACAGCGCAAAGGTCTGCGTGAACCGCTGCAGGCGCTGGATCGGCAGCTCGGGCATGGCCGCGCGTATGCGCTCAATATTTTCCTCGCGCACGACGAGCGGCAACAGATCCGGGTCGGGGAAGTAGCGGTAGTCGTGGGCTTCCTCCTTGGAGCGCATCGAACGCGTTTCGTCGCGCTCCGGGTCGTAGAGCCGGGTTTCCTGATCGATGCGTCCGCCGTCCTCGAGAATTGCGATCTGACGCCGCGCCTCGTACTCGATTGCACGTTCCATGAAACGGAACGAGTTGAGGTTCTTGATCTCGCAGCGCGTCCCGTATGCGTCCGCACCGGTCCGGCGCACCGAAACATTGGCGTCACAGCGAAACGAACCCTCCTGCATGTTGCCATCGCACACGCCGATCCAGACCACGAGCGCATGCAGCGCACGCGCATAGGCCACCGCCTCCCGGGCGCCGCGCATGTCGGGCTCCGAAACGATCTCGAGCAGCGGTGTGCCGGCACGATTGAGGTCGATCCCCGACATGCCGTGAAAGTCCTCGTGCAGGGACTTGCCGGCGTCTTCCTCGAGGTGCGCGCGCGTCAGCGCGATGCGCTTCTCGCCCTCGGGCAACGCAATCGGCACCGTACCGCCCTGGACGATCGGAAGCTCGTACTGGCTGATCTGGTAGCCCTTCGGGAGATCCGGATAGAAGTAGTTTTTGCGCGCGAACACCGATCTGCGGTTGATCGTGGCGCCGACCGCCAGGCCGAAGCGGATCGCCAGCTCCACCGCAGCCTGATTAAGCACCGGAAGGACGCCAGGCAACGCAACGTCGACCGCGCAGGCTTGCGCGTTCGGATCAGCGCCAAACGCGGTCGACGCGCCCGAAAAGATCTTGCTGCGCGTTCGCAGCTGCGCGTGGGTCTCGATGCCGACAACGATTTCCCAGGTCATCGGCGGATCCGCGCGGGAGCGCGCGGCGCATCGAGCTGCTGCTGTGCCGGCCTCATAGCGGCGCCTCCCGCGGGACGCGCAGATGCCAGTCGGTCGCCAGCTGATAGCGCTGCGCGATGCCCAGCAACCGGGCCTCGGCGAAGTAATTCCCGGTGAGCTGCAGTCCGACCGGCAGGCCCTGCGCGTCGAACCCGCAGGGAATCGACAGCGCCGGAAGCCCGGCAAGGGGCGCCGGAATCGTATAGATGTCGTTTAGATACATCTGCAGCGGATCGTCGACTTTCGAGCCGAGCGCGAACGCCGTCGTGGGCGTCGTTGGTCCCAGGATCACGTCGCAATCGCGGTAGGCCTGCACGAAATCCTGCGCGATCAGCCGACGCAGCTTCTGTGCCTGAAGGTAATAGGCATCGTAATAACCGTGCGACAGCACGTAGGTGCCGACCAGGATCCGGCGCTTGACCTCTTCGCCGAAGCCCTCGGTGCGGCTACGCACGTACATGTCGAGCAGGTCTTCGTACTCGGTGGCGCGGTGGCCGTAACGCACGCCGTCGTAGCGCGAAAGGTTGGAAGACGCCTCGGCCGGTGCCAGCACGTAATACACCGGCAGCGCAAGCTCCGCGTTGGGCAGCCGGAGCGGCACGCGGCGCGCGCCCTGCGCGAGGAACCAGTGCAGCGCCTCTTCGACCCGGGCGCGCACGTCCGCATCCAGGCCCTCGCCGAAGAACTGCTCGGGCACGCCGATACGGAGTCCATCCAGGCTCAGATCGAGCATGCGCGCGTAGTCCTCCGGGGCACGCTCGACGCTGGTCGAGTCGCGTCGGTCGAAGCCGGCCATCGCGTTTAGCAGCAAGGCAAGGTCCTGCGCGCTGCGCGCCATCGGTCCGCCCTGGTCGAGCGACGAGGCGAACGCAATCATTCCATAGCGCGAGACCAAGCCGTAGGTGGGCTTGAGGCCGCAGGTGCCAGTGAGCGCGGCGGGCTGGCGTATCGATCCGCCGGTATCGGTTCCCGTCGCCGCCGGCGCCATTCGTGCCGCGACTGCGACCGCCGAACCGCCCGACGAACCTCCGGGCACGCAGCCGCGATTCCAGCAGTTGCGCACCGGCCCGTAATACGAGGTTTCGTTCGACGAGCCCATCGCGAACTCGTCCATGTTCGTCTTGCCGAGCGTGACTGTGCCGGCGCTTTCCAGGCGCTCGATCACATGCGCGTCGTACGGGCTGACGAAGTTCTCGAGCATGCGCGAGCCGCAGGTCGTGCGCATGCCCTTGGTGCAGTAAATGTCCTTGTGGGCGATTGGAACGCCGGTCAGCGGTCCCACGACCGCGTTGCCTGCGCGCTGCGCGTCGGCGCGACGCGCCTGCTCGAGCGCGCGCTCGGCGTCGACCGTGATGAACGCGTTAAGCGAACCGTTCAGCCGGTCAATCCGCTCCAGAAAGAGCTGCGCAAGCTCGACGCTCGAGACCTGGCGCGCAGCGAGCGCGGAGGACAGTTCTGCAACGGTGGCGTTCAGCATGTGGGGCGCGCGCGGGCAAGGCCGCGCGCGAGCAGCGCTACTCGATCACCTTCGGAACGAGATAAAGATCCCGCTCGACCGCAGGCGCAATCGACTGAAACAGCACATGCTGATCGACTTCGGTGACTTCATCGGCGCGCAGGCGCTGGACAACGTCGAGCGCATGCGCCATCGGCTCGACCTGGCGGGTATCGACCGCGCGCATGGTCTCGATCATGCCGAGTACGCGGTTCAGCCGTTCGATGACGGCCGCGGATTCTTCGGGGCGCACAGCGAGTCGCGCCAGGCGGGCGATTCGATCGACCTCGTCTTTGGACAGGGACATGGATTGGTGCGGCGCAACAACTCCCTCTGTACGCCTGTACAGAGGGTTGCGTTAGGGTATCATACGAAGCACCTCCCGCCCGTGGCGAACGTGGTGAAGGGCTTGCTCAGACACGGTGTTAGGAGCCGAACTTAAGGTACGACAGCAGCGAGTCGCGGAAAGCGGCCGAACCGGAAGGCAAATGTTGGGATTCCTGCGCAGCTATTTTTCGAACGATCTTGCGATTGACCTCGGCACCGCGAACACGCTGATCTACGTGCGCGGCAAGGGGATCGTGTTGGACGAGCCGTCGGTAGTCGCGATTCGCCAGGAAAGCGGGCCGAACGCGAAGAAGACGATTCAGGCGGTCGGGCGCGAGGCGAAGCTGATGTTGGGCAAGACGCCCGGCAACATCGTCGCGATTCGGCCCATGAAGGACGGCGTGATCGCCGACTTCACGGTCACCGAGCAGATGCTCAAGCAGTTCATCAAGAAGGTCCACGACAACAAGCTGTTTTCGCCGAGTCCACGCATCATCATCTGCGTGCCCTGCGGCTCGACGCAGGTCGAACGCCGCGCGATCCGCGAGAGCGCGATCGGTGCCGGCGCGGGTCAGGTTTATTTGATCGAGGAACCCATGGCCGCGGCGATCGGTGCGGACCTGCCTGTCGCCGATGCGACCGGCTCGATGGTGGTCGACGTCGGCGGTGGCACGACCGAGGTGGGCGTCATCTCCCTCGGCGGAATGGTCTACTCGGGCAGCGTGCGAGTCGGCGGCGACAAGTTCGACGAGGCGATCATCAATTACATTCGCCGCAATTACGGCATGCTGATCGGCGAGTCGACCGCGGAAATGATCAAGAAGGAAATCGGCTCGGCGTTCCCCGGCTCAGAAGTGCGCGAAATCGACGTCAAGGGACGCAACCTCGCCGAAGGCATCCCGCGCAGCTTCACGATTTCGTCGAACGAGATTCTCGAAGCGCTGACCGAGCCGCTGAACCAGATCGTGTCGGCGGTAAAGAGCGCGCTCGAGCAGACGCCGCCGGAACTCGGTGCCGACATCGCCGAGAAGGGCATGGTGATCACCGGCGGCGGCGCATTGCTGCGTGATCTCGACCGGCTGCTGATGGAGGAAACCGGGCTGCCGGTCATCGTCGCCGAGGATCCCCTGACCTGCGTCGTGCGGGGTTCGGGTAAGGCGCTCGAGAAGGTCGATCATTTCGGTCCGATTTTCATCAACGAGTAAGTACGTCACAGCACCTGCCCGCTAGGTGCAGATGGAGCACACGCCGCCGCCGTTCTTCAAGCGTGGCCCGGCGCCGGTGGTGCGGCTCGCGTTCTTCGCATCGCTGTCCATCGCGCTGCTCATTCTCGACGCAAGGTTCCGCTACGTAGACGGGCTGCGTGACGTGCTCGCCCTCGCGGCCTACCCGTTTCAGAAGGCCGCGACCGCGCCGATCACCGCTGCGCGGCGTGTCGCCGAGTTCTTCGTCACACAGGAACGGCTGCGCAGCGAGAACACGGCATTGCGTGCCGAGCTGCTTGATGCGGCGCGCGATGCGCAGCGCTATCGGACCGCGTCCGCCGAGCTGGAGCAGCTGCGTCGCGTCACCGAAATGCGTGCACGGTTCGATCGTCAGACCATTCCCGCGGAAGTGCTCTATACCGGGCGCGACCCATACGACTACAAGGTGATCCTCGACAAGGGGCGGCAGCAGGGCGTACTTGCCGGCAGCCTGGTCGTCGACGAGGACGGCGCCATTGGTCAGGTCACGCGGGCGCACGATCTGGTGTCTGAAGTCACGCTGATCACGGACAAGGCGCAGGCGATCCCGGTGCAGGTGGTGCGCAACGGTTTGCGCGCGGTCGGATTCGGCGCAGGCGCCTCGGGAATGCTCGAGCTGCGCTTCCTGCCGGCCAATGCGGATGTGCGCAACGGCGACGAGCTGGTCACTTCGGGCATCGACGGCAGCTATCCTCCCGGCGTGGCCGTCGCGAAGGTCGTGCGCGTAGAACGCGACGCAACTCAGGCGTTCGCACGCGTCGTGTGCCGGCCGCTGGCGGGCGTCGACCGCAGCCGCTATGTGCTGGTGCTCTCCGGGGCAGAATCGCGTCCGCCCTATCCGGTCACCGAAAGCCCACGGCGCGGGACCAAGGCGGCGGCGCGCGCTGGAGGTCGCAGTGGCGCCGAATAAGCCTCAGCACATCCTTCTGCCGGCGCGCTCGAGGACGATCGTCGCCTCGTTTGCCGTGGCGCTGCTGCTCATGTTCCTGCCGTGGCCTGATATGCGCTATGTCCCGGATTTCGTCGCGCTGGTGCTCGTTTTCTGGTGCGTGCACCAGCCGCGCATGATTGGGCTCGGCATCGGCTGGGTGATCGGCCTCGTCGCGGACGCGGGCAATGGCGTACTTCTCGGACAGCATGCGCTCGCGTACGTGCTGCTCGCATTCTTCTCCATCAGCTTTTCGCGCCGCATCCTGTGGTTTGGTTCCTGGTATCAGGCGCTTCACATCCTGCCGCTGCTCGTGCTCGCACAGAGCGTCGTCCTGCTGGTGCGGCTTGTGAACGGCGCCGCGCTGCCGGGCTGGCAGATCCTGGTCGGCCCCCTGCTCGGCGCGGCGCTTTGGCCATTCCTGTCTTGGCTGCTCTTGCTGCCCCAGCGCCGGGCCCTCGAAGCCGGCTCGCTCTAGCACGGGGAACCGACGGTGATCGGCCTGACCGAACTGCGCAACACCGAGCGTGAGCTGCATGCGTTCCGCACCCGCGTGCTGGTCGCCGCCGCCGTGGTGCTCGTGACCTTCGGGCTGCTCGGCGCCCGCTTCGTGTGGCTGCAGCTCGTTCAGCACGAGTACTACCACACGCGCGCCGAGGACAACAGAATCGCGATCGTTCCGTTGCCGCCGCGCCGCGGCCTGATCTTCGACCGCAATGGCGTGGTTCTGGCGCGAAACTACTCCGCATACACGCTCGAGATCGCGCCGCGCAAGGTGAGTGACTTGGACGGCACGATCAAGATGCTCTCGAACATCGTCGCGATCGGGTCGCGCGACCGCAGCCGCTTCGCCAAGCATCTGGTGGAAGCGCGCAATGCGGAAAGCCTGCCGATTCGGACACGCCTGTCCGACGAGGAGGTGGCGCGCTTTGCGGTGAGCCGCTACCGCTTCCCGGGCGTCGAGATCAAGGCGCGGCACTTTCGACAGTACCCCTTCGGTGCCACGGCGTCTCACGTGCTCGGCTATATCGGACGCATCGATGCGCGTGATGTCGAACGCCTCGAAGAACTCGGCGTGGAGGCAAATTACCGGGGCACGGAGTACATCGGCAAGCGCGGTGTGGAGGCGAGCTACCAGCAGTCGCTGCACGGCGAGACGGGCTTCGAGCAGGTCGAGATCGATGCCGCCGGCAGAGGTATCCGTTCCCTTTCGGAGACGCCGGCGCGTCCCGGGCACAACGTGATCCTGACGCTCGATATCCGCTTGCAGCAGGTGGCCGAGGCGGCGTTCGAGGGTCGGCGCGGCGCGTTGGTCGCCCTCGATCCTTCGAGCGGCGCCGTCCTTGCGTTCGTATCGATGCCGAATTACGACCCGAACCTGTTCGTCGACGGAATCGACGTGCAGAGCTGGAAAGCGCTGAACAGCTCGCCAGACCGCCCGCTCAACAATCGCGCGATCGCCGGCGTGTACCCGCCAGGCTCGACGTTCAAGCCGTTCATGGCCTTGGCGGCACTCACCCTGGGCGAACGCACGCCGGAGAGCACGATTCAGGACCCGGGCTATTTCATCCTCGGCGAGCGCCGTTTTCGCGACTCGCACGTCGGAGGCCACGGCACGGTGAATCTACGCAAATCGATCGTGGTTTCGTCGGACGTGTACTACTACCAGCTGGCGCACGATATGGGGATCGAGGCCATTGCCGGTTTCATGCAGCAGTTCGGATTCGGCGCGCGCACCGGTATCGACCTGGAAGGCGAGGCCTCGGGCGTATTGCCCTCGCCGCAATGGAAGATGAAGCGTTTTGCGCGCCGCGAGCAGCAGCACTGGTACGCCGGTGAAACGATCTCGATCGGCATCGGCCAGGGCTACAACGCGTATACGCCGCTACAGCTCGCCGCCGCGACCGCGGCGATCGCCAACGGCGGTGCCTTGTACCGGCCGCATGTCGTGTCCTATATCGAGGACGCGCGCACCAGCAAGCGCGAGACGATCGTGCCGCAGCTCATCCGTCAGATTCCCCTGAAGCCCGAGCATGTCGCCTTCGTGCAGGACGCGATGGCCGGCGTCAACTCGGAGGGCACCGGCGCTCGCGCCTTCGCCGGCGCCGAGTACACGAGTGCCGGCAAGACCGGCACCGCGCAGGTCGTCGGGATCAAGCAGAACGAAAAGTACGACGAGACCAAAATCGACGAACGCCTGCGCGACCACTCGCTGTTCATCGCGTTCGCCCCGGTCGAAAGCCCGAAAATCGCGCTCGCAGTGATCGTCGAGAATGGTGGATTCGGCTCGCGCACCGCCGCGCCGATCGCCCGCACCGTGCTTGACTATTTCCTGCTCGGCAAACGGCCCGAGACCACCTCTCAGGCAAGCGCCGCGCGAGATGGAGAACGCCCCTGAATGGAGCTGACGCGCGGCATGATTCGCAGGTTTGCCCGCTCGAGCGTCGACGGCATCGACGCCACCCTGCTGACGGTGGCCTTGCTGCTCATGGCGCTCGGCCTGGCCACGCTGTACTCGGCGAGCCAGGAGAGTCCCGAGCGCGTCATCTGGCAGCTGCGCCACCTCGCGGTCGCGCTCGGCGCAATGTGGCTGGTGGCGCGAATGCCGCCGCAGGTGATCATGCGCTCCGCGTTTCCGGTGTACGTCGCTGGCCTGCTCCTCCTGATCGCGGTCGCCCTGTTCGGCGATGTCGTCAACGGTGCGCGACGCTGGTTGAGCGTCGGCGTGATGCGTTTTCAGCCCTCCGAGATGATGAAGATCGCGATGCCGCTGATGCTCGCCTGGTTTTTTCATCGCAACGAAGGCAATCTGCGACCGCGTGAGTTCGTCATCGCCGGCATTCTGGTCGCGGTACCGGCGATGCTCATCGCGCGGCAGCCCGATCTGGGAACCGCGCTCCTCGTCGCCGCGGCCGGGTTCTACGTGATCTTCTTCGCTGGCCTGAGCTGGAAAGCGATGGGCGGGCTCGTCGCGCTGGCGCTTGCCAGCCTGCCTCCGATCTGGAGCCTGCTGCACGACTATCAGCGACGCCGAATTCTGACTCTGCTCGACCCGTCGCAGGATCCGCTCGGCGCGGGCTACCACATCATCCAGTCGACGATCGCGATCGGCGCGGGCGGACTTTCGGGCAAGGGCTGGCTGAAGGGGACCCAGGCGCACCTCGAGTTCATTCCGGAGCGGCACACCGACTTCATCTTCGCGGTTTACTCGGAGGAATTCGGTCTGATCGGCAACTGCGTCCTGCTCGTGCTCTACGCGTTGCTGATCGCGCGCGGCCTGGCGATCGCCGCGCAGGCGGCCACGCTGTTCGGGCGCCTGCTCGCGGGCGCGATCAGCCTGATCTTCTTCACCTACGCCTTCGTCAACATGGGCATGGTGTCCGGTGTGCTGCCCGTGGTCGGGGTGCCCCTGCCGTTCCTGTCGTACGGCGGGACCGCGCTGTTGACCCTGTTCATCGCAATCGGCCTGCTGATGAACATCCAGAAGCAACGCAAGCTGGTACGCACCTGAGCGGTCGCGTAGCAGCGCGTTTTGCGTCGCATCAAACTTTTGAAATGGGCTCTCGCATCATGAAACGGGGGGCAAGTAACCTATTGTAAATACTTGTTTTAGCTCTGCTCAAAGCCTGACCGTCCGGTTATTGCTGCGCGCCATGGGGGTCGGTTACCTTGCTTGGGTCAGCCGCCGCGAGCGCCATCGCGTCGCGCGGCATTTCGTCACCCAGCCAACCGAAAGGAACCGTTCGTGGATCAGCGTAGCCAGGAAGTTGCCGCACTCAAGAAGGAATGGGCAGAGAACCCGCGTTGGAAAGGCATCACCCGCAATTACAGCGCCGAGGACGTCGTTCGACTCCGGGGCAGCCTGCGCGTCGAGTACACGCTCGCGCGGCGCGGTGCGGAAAAACTCTGGGCAATGGCCAAGGAAAAGCCGTTCGTAAACTCGCTCGGCGCGCTGACCGGCAATCAGGCCGTACAACAGGTGAAGGCCGGCGTTCCGGCGATCTACCTTTCGGGCTGGCAGGTGGCGGCCGATGCGAACGATTCGCTGCAGATGTACCCCGATCAGTCGCTCTACGCGGTGTCGTCGGTACCGACAGTCGTGCGCCGGATCAACAACGCGCTCGCGCGCGCCGACCAAATTCAGTGGATGGAAGGCTCGGGCGACGTCGATTACTACGCGCCGATCGTGGCCGACGCCGAAGCCGGTTTTGGCGGGGTCCTGAACGCCTACGAGCTCATGCGCTCGATGATCGAGGCAGGCGCAGCTGGCGTGCACTTCGAGGACCAGCTCGCGAGCGTCAAGAAATGCGGCCACATGGGCGGCAAGGTGCTCGTGCCGACCCAGGAGCACGTGCAGAAGCTCAACGCGGCGCGGCTCGCGGCCGATGTGATGGGTGTGCCCACCCTGCTGCTTGCGCGAACCGATGCGGAAGCCGCTGATCTGGTGACCTCGGACATCGACGAGCGCGACCGGCCTTTCCTCACCGGCGAGCGCACTGCCGAAGGGTTCTACCGCTCCAAGAAAGGCTTCGAGCAAGCGCTCGCGCGCGGACTCGCCTACGCTACGGTTGCCGACATGGTGTGGTGCGAGACCGGCACGCCCGATCTCGAGTTTGCCAAGCGCTTTGCCGAGGGCATTCGCAAGCAGTTTCCCGACAAGATGCTCGCCTACAACTGTTCGCCGTCGTTCAATTGGAAGCGCAACCTCGACGACGCGACGATCGCGAAATTCCAGCGCGAACTCGGCGCGATGGGCTACAAGTTCCAGTTCATCACCCTTGCCGGCTTCCACGCGCTCAACTACTCGATGTTCGAGCTGGCCTACGGCTACGCGCGCGAGAACATGACCGCGTTCGTCGCGCTGCAGCAAAAGGAATTTGCGGCCGCCGAAAAGGGTTTTACCGCGGTGAAGCACCAGCGCGAGGTCGGCACCGGCTACTTCGATCAGGTGACCCAGATCGTCGCCGGCGGCACCGCGTCGACCACCGCGCTCAAGGGCTCGACGGAGGACGAGCAGTTCTTCGACGCCAAGGCAGCCGCACGCAAGGTCGCCTGATGCGATGAGCGCGCCCTCGCCCCGCTCCGCATCGGTCGCGCCGCTTTCGCCCGGGGTGGCCGAGCGGGCGGAGACGGCCGGGGCGATCGCGCGGCGGATCCTCGCCGGATTCGACCGGCACTATCGCCTGTTTCGCGAAACTGCGCAGCGCGCGAAGACACTGTTCGAGCGCGCGGACTGGCGCACGATGGCAGCGCTCGCGCGCGAGCGCATTCACCTCTACGACCAGCGGGTCTCCGAGGCGGTCGATGCGGTGCTCGGGGAATTCCCGCAGGCCGCGACCGACGAGTCGCTGTGGCCCGCCATTAAGCTCGCCTATATCGGCCTGCTGCCAGAGCATCGGCAGCCCGAATGCGCGGAGACCTTTTACAACTCGGTTGCCTGCCAGGTCCTGCACCGGCGCTACTACCATAACGAGTTCATCTTCTGGCGGCCGGCGGTCGCCACCGAGCATCTGGAAGGCGACGCGCCGACGTACCGCTGCTATTACCCGCTGAAACGAGGGCTGCGCGCAACTCTGGCCGAGATCGCGACGAGCTTCGGACTCGCCAATCCCTTCGAGAACCTCGCGCGCGATCTGCGCAGCATCGTGCGCGCGCTGCGTCGGCATTTCCCGCGACCGGTGCGCGCGCGCCCGAGCTTGCAGATCCAGGTGCTCAGCACGCTCTTTTTCCGCAACAAGGCGGCTTACATCATCGGCAAGGTTATCAATGGCCACCGCGAGTTTCCCTTCGCGGTACCGATCCTGCAGAACGAACGACGCGAGCTATTTCTCGACGCGCTGCTGTTCGAGGCGGACGAGCTGCAGATCTTGTTTTCCTTTGCGCGCGCGTACTTCCATGTGGACATGGAGGTTCCTGCAGCCTACGTCTCGTTTCTGCGTACGCTCATGCCGCGGAAGCCACGCGCCGAGACGTACATGGCCGTCGGACTGCACAAGCAGGGCAAGACCCTCTTCTACCGAGACCTGCACTATCACCTGAAGCATTCCTCCGACAACTTCGTCATTGCGCCCGGGATTAAGGGAATGGTGATGCTGGTCTTCACCCTGCCGTCGTTTCCCTACGTGTTCAAAGTGATCCGCGATCGCTTCGCGCCGCCAAAGGACTTGGACCGCCAGACGGTGAAAGACAAGTACCTGCTCGTGAAGATGCACGATCGCGTGGGACGGATGGCTGACACGCTCGAGTACTCCCTGGTCGCACTGCCGCTCGATCGCTTCGATCCGGCGCTGGTCGAGGAACTGAAAAGCGAAGCCGGCTCCAGCGTCGAGTTCGAGGACGACAAGATCGTCATCGGGCACATGTACATCGAAAGACGCATGCAGCCACTCAACCTGTACCTCGCAGAAGCAAACTCGGAAGGCGATCTGCCCCGGGTGCGCCACGCGCTGCTCGAGTACGGCAACGCGATTAAGGAGCTGGCCAGCGCGGGCATCTTTCCAGGCGACATGCTGCTGAAGAACTTCGGCGTGACACGCCACGAGCGGGTCGTGTTCTACGACTACGACGAGATCGCACCGATGACCGAATGCAATTTTCGTCGCATTCCCCCGCCGCGAAGCTGGGAGGACGAGATGTCGGCGGAGCCGTACTACTCAGTCGGCCCGCATGACGTGTTTCCGGAGCAGTTCGCGCAATTTCTCGTCGCCGATCCGAAAGCGCGTCAGATCTTCCTCGAATACCATGCCGATCTGATGGATCCGGCGTACTGGCAGGCGCGCCAGGATCAGCTGCACGCCGGGATTCAGGCGGACGTCTTTCCTTACCCGGGAAACGCGCGCTTACCCCGACGCGCCTGAGCCGCCAAGGCGCGCTCAGTCGCTACGCGACAGCAGCGCCTCCGGCGCGCGGGTCGCGCCGATTACCTGCACGCGCTTGCGCCGCGAGGTTGCGCCGGTTTCGATCGTCACGTCACGCTTCGCCACGCCAAGCCGTGCCGCAATGAATTGCACCAGCGCAGCATTCGCCCGCCCGTCGATTGCCCGCGCGCCGAGGCGTATCTTGAGCCGCCCGTCGTGCAGCCCGGCCACCTCGGTGCGTGCCGCCCCCGGCTGCACCTGCACCTCGAGAAGCAGGCGCTCGCCGGCGTGGCGAAACCAGCCGCTCACAACAGCCCGCCAAGCTGAGCGCGCAGGTGCGCGAGCGGAATCAGCAGGACCTGAACGAGCACGATGAGTACGAGGGGGGACAGATCGAAATTCGCGATCGGCGGCACGACGCGCCGCAGCGGACGCAGAAACGGCCGTGTCATCGCGTCGAAAATCGCGGCGAAGGGGTGATAGGCATTCACCCAGGACATCACGACCTGCACGATGATCGCGAACATCAGGATGTAGGCGCTGAAGCGCAGCAGATCGAGGAACGCGATCGCGGCAAGTACGCCTATCGCGGCGCCGATCCGACCGCCCGCGTCCCAGCCGCGCAAAGCCAGCGTCATGTACAAAGCACAGCCCTGCACCAGCCACGCCGCAAGCCAAGTTGCGAGATCGAGGCCGGCAAGCGAAGGGATCAACCGGCGCGCGGGGTACACGATCCAGTTCGTGCAGGCGACGACGAACTCGCCGATCGGGTTGCGGAACGGCACGCGCAGCCACTGAAAATGAAAACGCGCGAGCAGCAGAAAGACGACGAACGCTGCCGCGGTGTCGACCAGGAGTTCGGCGATCTGGGCGAGCACTCAGTCCGCTCCCAGCGCCTCGCCGAGCTCCGCGCCGCGGCGGCTTGCGGCCTCGATCGCGCGTTCCAGGCGCTCGCCCACACGCTCCTCGGCGAGGACCTTGAGCGCGGCCTCCGTGGTTCCCCCCTTCGAAGTGACGCGCTCGCGCAGCACCGCGGGCGACTCGCCAGACTGCGCGGCGAGCTCGGCCGCCCCGCGCACCGTGGCGAGCGCGAGGCGCAGCGCGGTTCGAGGTTCGAGCCCCAGATGCGCGCCCGCCGCCGCGAGCTGCTCGATGAACCAGAACACGTACGCCGGGCCGCTGCCCGAGACGGCGGTCACCGGGTCGAGCAGCGCTTCCGCGTCGACCCAGACCACTTCGCCCACGGCAGCGAGCACCTGCTCGGCGCGCGCGCGCTCTTGCGTGCTGACCTCCGGCAGTGCGTAGAGGCCCGCAATGCCCTTGCCGATCAATGCGGGCGTATTCGGCATGCAACGCACGAGCCGGCGATGACCGCCCGCCCACCGCGACAGATCCTCGAGGCGCAGTCCCGCCGCGATGCTGACGACGAGCATTCCACCGATGTCGGATCCAAGTGAACTCAGCGCGGCGCGCATGTCCTGCGGCTTGACGGCGAGCACCAGCGTATCGCAAGCGCGCGTTGCCGCATCGGGCGTCGCGCTCACGCTCACCGGGCAACGTGCCGCAAGCCGCTCGCGCGCCTGCGCGTTGACCTCGATGACGTGGATCGCCGAGGCGTCAAACCCGCGCGCGATGAGCCCGCCGATCAGTGCGCTCGCCATGTTGCCGCCGCCGAGAAATGCGATTTTCATGCGGTGCCCCGCTCGATTTCGCGCGCGCCGAAGATCGCCGTGCCGATTCTCACCATCGTTGCTCCCTCCGCAATCGCCGCCTCCATGTCATCTGACATGCCCATCGACAGTGTATCCAGGGCGAGGCCGCTTGCCCGTGCGGCCTCGAGCAACTCGCGCAGGCGGCGGAAACGCGCGCGCTGCAGCGCCACATCATCGGTCGGCTCGGGGATGGTCATCAGCCCGCGCAGACGCAGGCGCGGCAGTCGGGCGACGGCCTGCGCGAGCGCGAGTACGGATTCGGGCGCGACGCCACTTTTGGAGGCCTCGCCCGAAACGTTGACCTGCACCAGTACGTTGAGCGGGGCGCGCGTGTCTGCGCGCTGCGCGGAAAGACGCGCAGCAATTTTTTCCCGATCGATGGTCTGAACCCAATCGAAGCGTTCGGCGACAGTGCGTGTCTTGTTGCTCTGCAACGGACCGATCAGGTGCCATTCGAGTGCGATGCCGGGATCCGACGCCGCGGCAACCGCATCCATCTTGCGCACCGCTTCTTGCACGTAGTTCTCGCCGAATGTCCGCTGCCCGGCTGCGACGGCCTCGATCACGCGCTGCGCGGGGTGGGTCTTTGATACCGCGAGAAGCGTGATTTTTTCCGCCTCGCGGCCCGCTGCGCGCGCGGCGTGCGCGATCCGTTCGCGGACTGCTTGCAAATTATCGGCAATCGTTGCCATACTCTTGAATTGGCGCGGAAATTTGTCACGCGCGACGACCGGAAAGGATTGTAATGGATCTCACCGAACTTCTCGCTTTCTGCGTCAAGAACAAGGCGTCGGACCTGCACCTGTCGGCGGGACTGCCGCCCATGATCCGCGTGCACGGCGATGTGCGGCGCATCAACGTGCCCGCACTCGAGCACAAGGAAGTGCACTCGATGATCTACGACATCATGAACGACGGGCAGCGTAAGTTCTACGAAGAGAACCTTGAATGCGACTTTTCCTTCGCCGTGCCCAATCTGGCGCGCTTTCGGGTCAATGCCTTCGTGCAGCAGCGTGGCGCGGCGGCGGTGCTGCGGACGGTGCCCTCGAAGGTGCTCACGCTCGAGGAGCTGAAGTGCCCGCGGATTTTCGCCGAGATCGCGGATCAGCCCCGCGGGCTGGTGCTGGTCACGGGGCCGACGGGGTCGGGCAAGAGTACCACCCTCGCCGCGATGGTCAACCATATCAACGAGAACGAGTACGGCCACGTCCTCACGATCGAGGACCCGATCGAATTCGTGCATGAATCGAAGAAATGTCTGATCAACCAACGTGAGGTCGGCCCACACACGCTTTCGTTCTCGAACGCGCTGCGCAGTGCGCTGCGCGAGGACCCGGACGTGATTCTGGTCGGTGAGATGCGCGACCTCGAGACGATCCGTCTCGCCCTGACCGGCGCGGAGACGGGCCACCTGGTATTCGGCACGCTGCATACGTCGTCTGCGGCCAAGACGATTGACCGGATCGTCGACGTGTTCCCGGCCGCGGAGAAGGAGATGGTGCGCGCGATGCTGTCGGAATCGATCCGCGCGGTGATCTCGCAAACGCTGTGCAAGACCAAGGACGGATCGGGCCGCGTCGCCGCGCATGAGATCATGATCGGCACCCCGGCGATCCGTAACCTGATCCGCGAGAACAAGATCGCGCAGATGTATTCGGCGATCCAGACCGGGCGTCAGCTCGGCATGCAGACGCTGGACCAGAACCTCCAGGAGATGGTCGCGCGCAATTCGATCTCGGTCGCCGAGGCGCGCGGCAAGGCGGCGAACAAGGAAACGTTCCAGGGCTGATCGGGCGAGTCGACTCAGGGGAGCGTGCAAACGCGGGCTCCCCGGCAAGAAAAGGAGAAAGGCATGGAAAGAGAACAGGCCACCAAATTCATGTATGACCTGCTTCGCGCGCTGCTCTCGAAGAGGGGCTCCGACCTTTTCATCACGGCGAACTTTCCGCCCGCGATGAAAATCGACGGTCGGATGACGCCCGTATCGCAGCAGGCGCTCAACGGCCAGCACACAGGAATGCTCGTGCGTTCGATCATGAACGACAAGCAGGCCGCCGAGTTCGAGGCGACCAAGGAATGCAATTTTGCGATCAGCCCGGCGGGCATCGGCCGCTTCCGCGTGAACTGCTTCGTGCAGCAAGGACAGATCGGCATGGTGCTGCGGGTCATCACGACCACGATTCCGACGTTCGAGGACCTCAGACTGCCGGGCGTCCTGAAAGACGTGGCGATGACCAAGCGCGGCCTGGTGATCTTCGTGGGCGGAACCGGCTCTGGAAAATCGACCTCGCTCGCGGCGATGATCGGCTACCGCAATGAAAACTCGCACGGCCATATCGTCACGATCGAGGATCCCGTCGAGTACGTGCACCCGCACAAGAACTGCATCGTCACGCAGCGCGAAGTCGGCGTGGACACCGAGTCCTGGGAGTCCGCGCTGAAGAACACGCTACGACAGGCACCCGATGTGATTCTGATCGGCGAGATCCGCGATCGGGAGGTGATGGAGCACGCGATCGCGTTTGCTGAAACCGGCCACCTCTGCCTGGGCACCCTGCACGCGAACAACTCCAACCAGGCGATGGACCGGATCATCAACTTCTTCCCCGAAGAGCGACGCGACCAGCTGCTAATGGACCTGTCGCTCAACCTCAAGGGCGTGATCTCGCAGCGCCTGCTCCCGGTCAAGGAAGGCAAGGGCCGCTGCGCCGCGGTCGAGATCCTGCTCAACACGCCGCTGATCTCCGACCTGATCTTCAAGGGCGAGGTGCACGAGATCAAGGAAATCATGAAGAAGTCGCGCGAGCTCGGCATGCAGACCTTCGACCAGGCACTTTTCGATCTGTACGAAGAAGGTCGTATCGCCTACGAGGATGCGCTGCGCTTCGCCGACTCGACCAACGAAGTACGCCTGCAGATCAAGCTGCACGGCAAGGAAGCGAAGGACAAGGATATGTCGAAGGGCATCGAGCACCTCGACATCGTTTAGCAAACCGCAGCGCGAGCCGCGGTCAAAAAAGGGGCGCGCGAGCGCCCCTTTTGCGTTTTGCCGCCGGCATCGAGCGCGGCGCGCAACGACGGAGCGACTGATGACAACTTTGCAGTCCCTGCTGGGCATCGAACTGCCGATCATTCAGGCGCCGATGGCGGGTGTGCAAGGCAGCGCCCTGGCGCTTGCCGTGTCAAACGCCGGCGGCCTCGGCTCGCTACCTTGCGCGATGCTGAGCCTCGAGGCGTTGCGCGAGGAACTGTTGCGCTTGAGGACGGGGACCACACGACCCTTCAACGTCAACTTTTTCTGTCATACGCCGCCTGCGTCCAACGTCGAGCGCGAAGCGACCTGGCGGGCTGCGCTCGCGCCGTACTACGCGGAGTACGGCATTGATCCAAGCAAGATTCCGCCTGGACCTGGCCGCGCGCCGTTCAGTGACGAAGCCGCCGACGTGCTCGAGCCGTTCAATCCGGCGGTGGTGAGCTTTCATTTCGGCCTGCCCGCCCCCGCATTGCTCGAGCGCGTGCGGCGCTGGGGCGCGAAGGTTCTCGCTTCCG
>JAJDNJ010000181.1 GCA_022340705.1 Betaproteobacteria bacterium | reverse complement strand
TCGCGGCCCCATCCGCGCGCGCGTTCTTCAGCATCGCGCAATAGAACGGCACGCGCGACATGCCGTGCGTCGGCAGTCCCTGCGCCTCGGCCTGCACCAGGTGCTGCGCCGCGCGTTGCGCCATGGCCCCGCGCGCACCGGCACGCTCGAGCGCGCGGCGCGCGAGCGCGAGCAGCTCGGCAGGCTGTTTTTTCATGCGCGCGATTCTACTCGCGCCCTCACGCGCGATCGCTAGAATACGCAGCTTCCATTGCAGAGGAGGAACGACCCATGGGCAAGTTCATCGAGCTCGCCGCGAGCGACGGCCACAAGCTCGCCGCATACCGCGCAGAGCCGTCCGGCAAGCCGCGCGGCGCAGTCGTCGTGATCCAGGAGATCTTCGGCGTCAACAGCCATATCCGCTCCGTCGCGGACGGCTACGCGGCCGACGGCTATGTCGCGGTCGCGCCAGCGATGTACGACCGGCTCGAGCGAGGCTTCGAGGTCGGCTATACGCCGGACGATATCGCCAAGGGCCGCGCGCTGAAGGACAAGGCCCAGCTCGACGCCGCGCTACGCGACGTCGAGGCGGCGGTCAAGGAAGCAGCCAAGGCCGGCAAGGTCGGCATTGTGGGCTACTGCTGGGGCGGCTACATCACCTGGATGGCCGCGGCACGCGTGTCGGGTCTCGCCTGCGCCGCGCCCTACTACGGCGGCGGCAGCACGACCGACGAGGCAATCGCCGAGGAGCCCAAGTGCCCAGTGCTGGCGCACTACGGCGAGAAGGACGAGCACATTTCAGTCGAAAGCGTGAAAAAGCTCGCCGCTGCGCATCCGAAGCAGACCGTGCATCTTTACCCCGCACCGCACGGCTTCAACTGCGATCAGCGCGGCTCCTACGACGCGCCGAGCGCGAAGCTCGCACGCGAGAGAACGCTCGCGTTCTTCCGCCAGCACATCGGCTGAGCGCGGCGCAGAGCCGCGCCGCCGGCCGGCTATTGCAGGTCGGCGCTCGCGCCGAGCAAGGCGCGGCGAAAGCGCGCCTTGAGCAGACCGCCGTCGCGCGGCGGCAGGATGATCGGCAGCTTCTCGACGCGTACTTTGACCGACGCGAAGTTCGGCCCCGGATGCGCGTGGATCGCCGCGCGCAGCGCGCCGAGCTCGCCCGCTGCGCGCACCGTGCGCGCATCGGCAAAGCCCGCAGCGCGCGCGATCGCGGCGAGGTCGACGCCATGCGCCGTGTGCGTCTCCTGCATGCCGGTCTCGCCGTAGCGCCCGTTGTCGATCACAACGATCGACAGGTTCGCCGGCCGTTGCACGCCGATCGTCGCGAGCGAGCTCAGTCCCATCAGCATCTCGCCGTCGCCCGTGACCACCAGCACGCGCCGCTGCGGCTGCGCGAGCGCGAGACCAAGCCCCATCATCGCGGCCTGGCCCATCGCGCCCCAGAGCGGGAAGGTCAGGTCATCGTCGCCTGCCGCGGTGCAGTCCCAGGCGGTCGAGCCGAGACCCGCCACGACCAGCAGCTCGCCGCGCTCGGCGAGCAGCTCGGCGACGACCTCGCGCCGGTGCAGCGTGGCGCTCATTGTGCGGCCTGCTCCTGAAAGCTCTTGATGCCGATCACGCGCTGCGAGATCAGCACCGCGACCGCGGCATAGCCGTTGAACGCGAGGCGCAGGGCGGCGTCGACCGCCGGCGCCACCGCCTTCGCCTCGAGCGCGGGCTGGACGATGACGTCCATCGCTTCGAGCACCGCGGGCGTCGCCTGCCCCATCGGGATCTGCCAGGGATTGAACTCGCCGTACTCGCCGCGCATGGTGATGATCATCGGCAGCGGAATGCGGCACTCCTTGATCGTGCCGAGCACGTTGATCACATTGCCCACGCCGCTCGACTGCATGAGCAGCACCGAGCGCTCCCCTCCCAGCCAGGCGCCGGTCGCGAGGCCGAGGCCCTCCTCCTCGGTCGTCAGCGGCACGCAGCGCATCGCGGGGTCGGCGTGGCACAGCTCGATCAGACGCTTGTGCCCGGCATCCGGCACGTAGCTCACGATCGTGATGCCGGCGCCCCTGAGCGCGCCGTGGACCTCGAGGGGCCAGTCGACGCCCACGGCCTGAGGCGCGTTCATGCCGCGTCCTTGAGCAGGGTCTCGCCGGGGCGCACGCGGGTGAACGCAACAGGCTTACTCGCGATCTCGAGCGCAGCGTCGGTCAGGCGCGCGCTGGTGTAGGCGGAGCGCTCGAGCGCGCCGGGCTGCGGAAAATCCTCGCGAAAATGCGCCCCGCGCGAGTCCTCGCGCGCGCGCGCCGCTGCCGCGATCACTCGGCTCACCTGCGTCAGGTTCTTCAGGTTCATCCAGTCGTGCCAGGAAAGATTGAACGCCCGCCCGGCGTCCGGCAGTGCGATCTCATCGAGCGCATCGTCGATCGCCCCGAGCTCGCGCTCGGCGCTCGCCAGGCCGGCGGCGTCGCGGATGATACCGACGCGGTCCCACATCACGCCAGACAGGGTTTCGCGCAGCGCCTCGAGCGCGCCCTGGCGCTCGGCGCGCCGCCCGAACGGTCGCTCGCAGCATTCGACCGCAGCGTCGATCGCGCCCGTATCGGCTACGCGCAGCGCACCCTGTGCGCGCACCCAGCGCGCCATGGCATCGCCTGCCACGCCCCCATACACGGTGGAGTTCGCCACCCCGTTGCCGCCCAGCCGGTTCGCGCCATGCACGCCGCCCGCATCCTCGCCGGCGACGAACAGCCCGGGCAGCGCGGTCGTGCAATCGGCGGCGAACTCGACCCCGCCCATCATGTAATGCGCCGTGGGCACGACCTCGACCAGCCCCCCGGCGAGATCGAAGCCGCAGTCCGCGCAGCGCTCGACCATGCCCTTGAAGTCGCGCCGCACGCGCTCGGGCCCAAGATGCGCCATCGCGATGTAGAGGCCGCCGTTCGGGGTCACGCGCCCGGCGCGCATCTCCGCATACATCGCGCGGGAAACGATATCGCGCGTCGCGCGCTCGAGTTTCGGATCGTAGTTCTGCATGAAGCGCTCGCGCGCACCGTTCAACAGGTGACCGCCGGCGCCGCGCAGCCCTTCTTCTAGCACCGTGCCCGTCATACGCGTGTGCGGGCCGGCAAGGAGGCCGGTCGGGTGAAACTGCACCATCTCCATGTCGCGCAGGGCAAGGCCCGCGCGCAGCGCCATCGCAAGGCCGTCGCAGCTCTTGTCCCCCGAAGGCGTGTGGTAGCGGTACATCGTCGGCCCGCCGCCGGTTGCGAGCAGCACCGCCTTGGCGCGCACCAAGACGTACTCGCCGCTGCGCATGTCGATCATCAGCACACCGGCGAGCGCATCGCCGGACGCCGTCTTGATGAGCTCGACCGCGCGGTGCTCTTCCAGCCGGGCGATGTTTCTCGCCCAGACCTGCTCGGCGAGCCGGTTGATGATTTCGATGCCGGTCAGGTCGCCTTTGTGCACCGTGCGGTCGAAGGTCTGCCCCGCGAAGGCCTTCTGATGGATCGTGCCGTCCGGGTTGCGATCGAAAAAGCAGCCGAGCTCGTTTTCCAGCTCGTGAATGCGCTCGACCGCGAGGGTCACCAGCTTCCAGGCCAGCTCCTGGTCGGGCAGCCACTTGCCGCCTTCGATCGTGTCCATGAAATGGCGCTCGATCGAGTCGCCCGGCGCGAGCGCCACGTTGTAGCCGCCCTGCACCATGCGCGTGCAACCGCATTTTCCGAGCAGGCCCTTGACCGCGACCGTGATCGCCAGCTCGGGCGCGGCCTGCTGCGCGTGCAGCGCGGCGAACAGGCCCGCGCCGCCGGAACCGAGGATCAGGATGTCGGTGGAGTATTCACGCATGTCGGGGCGGCCATTCTAACCACGCGAACCACGTCCTACGCGCTCCAAGTCGGCGAAGATGCTCGGCGCCCAGCGGCGCGTCGCAAGCAGCAGGCTCGTGCCGCGGCGCGCCGCCGGCGGCAGCTGCAGGTCCTCCTGGTGCAGATCGTTGAACTCGCGCACCAGCTGCTCGAGGCGCCGGCGCAGGAGCGTCATCGATCGCTTCGACAGCACGCCGAACACGAAACGCCTGACCGCGTTGGGGCCGTCGAACCGATGGCGCAGGAATTCGCCCGCCACCTGCTGCTCGAAGTACTGCTCGATCGCGCCGCCCTTGCGCCAGGTGAAGTTGCGCGAGATGCGCAGCCGGATGCGGTTGCGCGGCAGCAGGTCGATCAGCTTGAGACGATCGAGGCGCACGAGATAGCCCACCACTTCCTGCGCGCTGAGCGTGTAATCGCCCAGGATCTGCTCGTAGGTCCATCCGTTGATCACCAGGATCGCCATCAGCAGAAGCTTGCGGTCGGCCATCAGCTCGCGCTCCTGGGCGTCGGTCAGCTCGCTGATCACGGCCTGACCGGCCTCGGCCAGGCGCATCAGGTCGCCGAGCGACAGCTCGAGGAGCGCACACAGCGTCTCTAGCCGCTCGAGGGTGAAGTCGCTGCGTGAAAACAGGCGCTTGACGCTCGCCTCGCTCAGGCGAAGCGCGCGCGCCACGTCCCGGTAGGTCATGCCCCGGCCCTTCAGGGCCTGCTTGAGCGCGCCGACCACCGCCGCGGTATCCGACATGAGGAGCCCAAAAGTATCGTATTTCGATACTTTATGGCGATTCTGGCGCTCCCTCAATCAATATCGTTGCGCATATCAATACCCTTCGGCACCGTGCCACCCGTCCCATGAGGGACGCAGACCTCACACGGAGGGCATCACCATGAGTCTCATCGGTCGCATCAACGACCTGTTCATGGCGAACGCGCATCACGCCATCGACCAGGCCGAGAACCCGGAGATCATGCTCAAGCAGGTCATCCGGGACATGGACCGCAACATCCAGGACGCGCGTGCCGCGGTGGTCAGCGCGGTCGCTGGCGAAAAGCAGCTCGCGGCGCAGGTCGAGCATCACCGCCGCGCCGCGGCGGAGCTGGAGCGCAAGGCCGAATCGGCGTTGAAAGCCGCACGCGAGGACCTGGCGCGCCAAGCGCTCGCACGCAAGGTCGACCATGACCGGATCGCCGACGACCTCGCCGCCGCAGGCCGGCAGGCGGCCGAGACCGGCGCGCGCCTCAAGCTTCAGCTCGACGATCTGATCGCGAAGCGCGCCGACGCCGCACGGCGCAAGGAAGTGCTCGTCGCCCGGCAGCGCACCGCTCAGGCACGCTCGCGCCTGACCCGAAGCCTGTCGGCAATATCGACGGGCGACACCAGCAGCAGCCGGCTCGCGCGCATGCAGGAGCGCGTCGCGCAGATGGAGGCCGAGGCCGCGGCGATCGGCGAGGTGCTCGACGAGCGCTCGCAACCCGACAAGGACATCGCCGAAATCGAAACCGCAGCGCAGGTCGATGCCGCATTGGCTGCGCTCAAGGAGCGCCTCGGCGCGCAGCCGCCGTCGACCCCGAAACCGCAGTAACCCTCATTTACTGACTGGAGACAGCCATGAACGACTTGAATAATGCTCAGCTCAACTCGCCGGAATGGGTCTTCTTCGTGAAGGCCTCCTTTGCGATCTCGTTCGCCGCGATGTTCATCGCGATCTTCTTCTTCGCGCAGGTCGACCTCATCTCCAAGGGCTTCCTCGCCATGGGCACGCTCTACCTCGTGGCCTCGACCTTCACCCTGTCGAAGACGATCCGCGACGAGTTCGAGGGCCAGAAGCTGATCAACAAGCTCGCCGACGCGCGAACCGAGAAGCTGCTCAAGGAATACGAGCGCGGCTCGGAAACGGCCTGAGCTGTACGCGCGCGGCCGCGCCCGTCTAGTCTTTGACGCCGAGCGCCGCGAGGGCCGCAGCGCGCCGTCCGCGCGCTGCGTCGTTCACGATGTCGTACAGGCTCGCGCGCTGGCTGTCCATCGCGACCAGCAGCGGGCCGAATCCGCGCACGCGGAACTTCCACAGCGACTCGGGATTGAGGTCGTCGAGATCGACGTCCTCGATGGCCTCGATCCAGGTCGTCTCGAGCGCCGCAGTGCCGCCGATGATTGCGAGATAGGCGCCGCCGAGCGCGTGGAACGCCGACAACGAGTCCTCGCGCAACCCGCCCTTGCCGATGATCAGGCGCACGCCGTACTGCTCCATCAGCGGCCGCGTGAAGCGCTCCATCCGATCGCTGGTCGTGGTGCCGATGCACACTGGCGCGTAGCCGGTGGGATGCGCCGGGCTTTTTTCGATCTTCTTCACGTTCGGCGCGGTGTGAATCACCGCGTGGCCGTTCAAGTCGAAGCGGGTTTTGCGCCCGCGGTCAAACATGTGGATCTGCGTCGCGTCGCGGATCCCGTACAGGGTTCCGTTCAGCGTCACCGTGTCGTTGACGCGCAGCGCACGAACCTGCGCTTCGCTTATCGGCATCGTGAAATCGTAGTGCGCCATCGCGATCCGCCTCAGGACTTGGCTCCGAGCAGCGCCGCCTTCAGGTCGTCCTGCACCGGATTCGCGCCGAGCCAAACGCTCAGCAGCGCGCGATAGAAGTCCTCCCCGACGATCGGCGCTCCGACCGGCTTGCCGTCGACCACCAGGCGCAGGCCGCTGCCCTGCGCCCAGTCCATGTCGATCGCCATGCCCT
The DNA here is from genome assembly GCA_022340705.1 of Betaproteobacteria bacterium. Lineage (GTDB taxonomy): Bacteria > Pseudomonadota > Gammaproteobacteria > Burkholderiales > SG8-39 > SG8-39. The sequence goes on along the minus strand of JAJDNJ010000181.1, from coordinate 20,019 downwards.
CTTTCGCCTCCTTCAGCTCGGCCATGATGTCCGTGAGCTGCTTGATGCGCGGCGCGAAGCGCACCATCTCCGCTTCGCTCTGGTTCCTGCGCAGGCCGTCGATCAGCGCCTCGGTGAACGCCTCGGCACTGACGTCGCGCAACATGCGGATGGCGATCCGTTTCGGCCCCGGAAGCGTCAGAATCTCCCCGGCCTTGTGCTTGCGCACGGGCAGATAGAGTCCCATTGCGTAGACCTCGAAGAACAGGCGCTTGCGCAGCCCGGCGCCGTTCAGCACGAGCTTGGCGTCGCCCGGCCCGTCGATCTGCTCGGTGAATTTCACTCCGGCCACCTCGGCCGCCTGCGCGAGGAGCATGAACGACGACAGCAGAACCGCGGCAAGAACTTTCATCTCAGTACCCGAATTCGATTCCCTGCGGACTGAAGGTCGCGCGGGCGCGCCGCGCGGAGTGACATTGCATGTTGACCGCAACCGGATTCATGGTGATGTGCGTCGCAGCGGTTTCGACGTGGACCGCGAACGCGGTCGAGTCGCCGCCGAGCCCCTGCGGACCCACGCCGAGGCGGTTCACCGCCTGCCCCAACGCCTGCTCGAGCGCTGCGCCTTCCGGGTCTCCGCAGCGCGTGCCGAGAGGCCGGGTGGCGGCAACCTTGGCGAGATGCACGCACAGATCCGCTGTGCCGCCGACGCCCACGCCGACGATCGTCGGCGGGCAGGTCTTGCCGCCCGCGGCAAGCACGCAATCGACAACGAAGCTCTTGATCGCGTCGACACCCTCGGCGGGAATTGCCATGCGCAGCCAGGAATTGTTCTCGGAGCCCGAGCCCTTCGGCACCATCTCGATCGACAGGCTCTCGGCCTCGTCGGAAAAGTCGAAGTTGATCACCGGGACGCTGCGCCCGCAGGAGCTGTGCTCGTTCTTGCGCGTCACCGGATGCACCACCGAGGAGCGCAGCGGATGCTCGCGCGTCGCACGCGCGCAGCCCTCGCGGATCGCCGCCTTGAGGCCAGCGCCGTCGACTTCCACCCCGCGACCGATGACCACGTTGTAGATCGGGATGCCGGTGTCCTGGCACAGCAGGTTGTCGGTCTCCTCGGCAACTTTGATGTTGGCAATCATCGTGCCGAGGATGCGTTTCGCGGTGGGGTCGCGTTCTGTGGCATCGAGTCCGGCAAAGCCCTGCTTGATGTCCGGCGGCAGCAACTTGACCGCGCGGATGTAGAGCTGCTTGGCGGCTTCCTCAACCTGCTTGAGATCGACCTTCATGCGCGCGATTGTAGTCCGCCCGTAGGCGCTAGAGCGCGAGCGCGAAGGCAAGGCCCACGGCGAGGGCAACCGCTGCCGCCGCCGCAGCGAGGCCCTTCTGCCAGTCGCGCCAGGGCAGGAACTCGAGCGCGAGCAGCCGCAGCCCGCCGGCCAGGTGCGCGGCGAGCAGCACGACGATGCCCCACTCGGCGAACTTGACCGCGGGCAGCGCCGTCCAGGAAAGAAAGCGATCGAACTGCACCGCGCCTTGCAGCGACTGGCTGAGCGCCCAGAAATGCACCGGCAGGAACAGCGCGAGCAGGATGCCCGAGATGCGGTGCACGAGGAACGCCCCGTACGCCGGGTGAGCGCGCGCGCGCAGTTCGTTACGCCGCACCGCCGAACACTCCCGCGACCGCGCGCAGGCCAAGCACGGCCAGCCCGATCGCGAACAGCACCAGCGCCACATCGCGCGAGGCACCGCGCCAGCCGAGCCACTCGCCGAGCGTCGCACGCAAGCCGATCGGAGCATGCACCGCCGCAGCGATCACGAAGGTGGCGTAGAACACGAGGCCGACGACGCTGCCGCGCGTGCGCCCGAGAATCTCGGCCGCCGACAGGCCACCCTGCACCGCGAAGACGATCGTTACCAGATGGACCATGACGCAGAGCGCGAGTACCGCCGCGCTCGCGCGCTGCGCGAGCCAGAGGATCGTTTCGCCGCGCGCGCTCACAAAGCGCCTTTTAGCACCGCGCGCGCCAGCGCGCGCTTGAGGCCTGCGATACCGGCGGTCGGCGAGATCTTCTTCGGGCAGCGCTCGCTGCAGCCCATCTGCGTATGGCAGGCGTGGCAGCCCGCATCGCCGCCGACTGCGCTCAGGCGCTCTGCCTGCGCGCCGTCGCGGGCATCGCAGACCAGCGTCCAGGCCCGGTTGAGCGCTGCGGGCCCGAGGTAGTCGGGGTTCCAGGCCACCAGGTCGCAGGAGGCGTAGCACACGCCGCAGCCGATGCATTCGATGCCCGCATCGGCCTGACGCCGGTCGGCATCCTGCGGCGCGATGCGCGCGAATTCGTCGTGGCGCGAGCGCGTGCCCCGGAACCGTCCGCGCGCGCGCGCCCATTTATCGAAGAACGGCGCCATGTCGGTGACCAGGTCACGGATGACCGGCAGCTGGCCGAGCGGCGCGACCTCGAGGGCGCCGTCCTTAACCACGGTGTCGACGTGCGTGCGGCAGGTCCAGCGCGCCACGCCGTTTACGGTCATCGCGCAGGACCCGCACATGCCGACGCGGCAGGCGAAGCGATAGGCGAGCGAGGCATCGAGATGGCGCTGGATGTGCGTGATCACATCGAGCACCGTCTGGCTCGCCTGACGCGGCACCTCGAAACTCTGGAAAGCACCCTGCTCGGCGCCGCGCCAGACCTTCACCCGCAGAACCTCCATGCCTCGCATCCTCCTCAGTGCGCGCCGCCCGGCGGCGTGCCGGTGCGCGAGAGCCTCGGCGCCGCAAGCGGCGCGATTTCGACGTTGACGCAGGCCGGCTTGCCGGAGGCAAGCGCACGCTCGAGCGCCGCGCCGACGTCCGCTGCGCGCATCACATGCTCGCCATGTCCGCCGAGCGCCGCCACGGCCAGATCGTAGCGCGTCGGCTGCATCTCGCAGCCGACGGCGCGTGCCGCGCCGTAGCTGCGCAGCTGGATCAGGTGCTCGGCGTTCCAGCGCGCGTCGTTGCCGAGCACCGCGACGAACGGCGCGCCGCAGCGCGCCGCGGTTTCGAACTCGGCGAGGTAGAAGCCGGCCGAGCCGTCGCCGAGGGTGGCGATCACCGGCGCGCCGGGATGCGCCAGGCTGGCCGCGATGGCGTAGGGGATCGATCCGCCGATGCCGCCGGCCGGCCCGTTGGTGATGCGCGTCGCGGCACCGGCGCAGGCCTGGGCCCACTGGCCGAACTCGCCGCCGTCGCAGACCTGCACCGCGTCCGGCCTTGCGGCAAGCGCCTGTTGCACGGCGCGCGCCACGACGAGCGGGTGCACCGCACCCTCGCGCGATTCCGCCTGCGCCCAGTCTGCGGGACGCGCGGCGAGCGCGGCGTCGACTTCGCTCGCCCAACGCGCCTGCGCCGCGTCCGGCGCGAAGCCGTGACGCGTCTCGGCGGCTGCGATCAACGCCTCGGCAGCGGAGAACGCGTCGGCCTGCACCGCGTGCGGCAGGCGTGCGGCCTCACCGAGCGCCGCCGCACTGCGCCGCAGCGACTCCGCCTCCGGATCGATATGGATGAACCGGCAGTGCGCAGCGAACGCCGGCGCGCGCCCGAAGCGCAGGGTGAAATCGAGCTTGCGGCCGAGCAGCAGAACGAGGTCCGCCTCGGCGAGAAGATCGGGCAAGGCGCCGAGCGTCGGATCCGCGATGCCGCGCGGGCTCTCGGAGTGCAACACCGGAATGCCCGTCGCCGCACGCAGCGCGGCGCGCAGTCGCTGCCCGCGCCCGGCCGCCATCGCCGGGGCGGCGAAGATGAGCGGGTGCGCCGCACGCGCGAGCGCGTCGAGAATCGCGCTCGCGACCTCTGGTGCAAGCGGCTGCGCGACGCCAGCAAAGGCAGCCGCATCCGGCAGCGCGATGCCCGTCGCGTGGACCCGTGCATCGAGCAGGTCGAAGGGGAGACTGACATGCACAGGCCCGGGGCGCCCGGATCTTGCGATGCGAAACGCGCGCGCAATGTCCTCACCAAGCGTTGCCGGCTCCTGCGCGGTCCACGACGCCTTGCACAGCGGCGCTGCGACATCCGCCTGGCGCAGTTCCTGGAAGGCATCGGTCCCCAGCTGTCCGAGCGGCGCGTGTCCGGAGAGCAGCACGAGCGGCGCCTCGGCGCCGAGCGCGTTGTACAGGGCGCCGACGCCGTTCGCATGTCCTGGTCCGGCGGTGAGCAAGGCCACGCCCGGCTCGCCGGTGAGCCGTCCCCACGCATCGGCCATGTGCGCCGCCGCTCCCTCGTGGCGCGTGTGCACGATTTCGAGCCGCGCGTCGACCGCGGCGTCGTACAGCACCATCACCTGATTGCCCGAGAGCGAAAAGAGATTGCGCGCACCGCCGCGCGCGAGACTGCGCGCGACGAGATCCGCGCCGCGCAGCGTCGCCATCGCCCGATGCCCGGCGCTTAGGCCGATTCGTACAACCGCGTCAGCACGAACTCGCGGTGCCCGAGCGCCTCGGCCGCGGTGAGGCGGCCATTGGCGGTACGCAGCATGCACTCGAGCAGCGCGTCGCCGGCCTGGTCGGGCGACAGCTCCTTCCTCAGCAGGCCCGAGACGTCGACGTCGATATGCTCGGACATGGTGCGCACCGTGCGCGGGTTGGCGCATAGCTTGATCACCGGCAGGATCGGGTTGCCGATCACGTTGCCCTGCCCGGTCGGGAAGAAGTGCACCGCAAAGCCCGCCGCCGCGCACAGCGTCACCATCTCCGCCGCCGCCGAGGAGGAATCCATGAACCACAGCCCCGGCCCGGTCGGCGCCTCCGCCTTGTCGAGCACACCGTCGACCGTGCACTTGCGCCCGATCTTCTGAATGTTGCCGAGCGCCTTCTCCTCGATCGTGGTGAGGCCCCCGGCGATGTTGCCCTTGGTCGGCTGCGAATCCGAAAGGTCGCTCGTCTTGTGGCGGTCGATCACCGCCTGGTAACGGTCGAACATGAACTGGAACTTCTTGCGCACTTCGTCGTTCTTGCAGCGTGCGGCAACCAGGTGCTCGCCGCCGGTGAGCTCGGTCGTCTCGCCGAAGAGCAGCGTCACCCCCTTCGGGTAGAGCTTGTCGAAGGCGTTGCCGACCGTCGGGTTGGCGCCGCAGCCCGAGGTCGTGTCGGACTCGCCGCACTTGGTCGAGACCCACAGGTCCTTGAGCGGGCGCTCCTCGCGGCGCAGCTCGCCCGCGGCCTGCACGAACTCCTTCGCCGCGCGCGAGGCGCGCTGGATCGTGTCGAGATCGCCGTGCAGCTCGATGCCGAAGCCCGCCACCGGCTTGCCGGTCTTGGCGATGCCCTCGACCACCTTCTGCGTCCAGCTCTCCTCGATGCCGATCACCACCACCGCGGCAACGTTCGGATTGCAGCCAGTGCCGATCAGGGTGCGAAAGTGCAGATCCAGGTCGGCGCCGAATTGCAGCCGTCCGTAGGGGTGCGGCAGCGCCAGCGTGCCCTTGATGTTGTTCGCCACCGCTTCGGCGGCGGCGTTCGAGATGTCGTCGAGCGGCAGGATGATGACGTGATTGCGCACGCCCACCCGGCCGTTTTCGCGCTTGTAGCCCCAGAAGGTGGCTTTCGAAAGGTCCATTGCCATGCCCGTCTCCTCGGCTTACCAGCGCTTGGTCTTGACGTTATGAACATGCAGGTGCTCGCCCTGCTTGATCGGCGCGACCACTTTCCCGATGTCCACGCCATACTTGATGACGGTCTCGCCCGGCTTGTAGTCCTTGAGCGCCACCTTGTGCCCGATCGGGATGTCGCTCTTGGCCGAGACCTCGACGTCCTTGTCGTCCTCCATGATCCAGCCGACCAGCTTCTGGCCCGCCTTGACGCCCTCGACCACGACCACGCCGACGCCGTCGCCTTCCTCGTGCACCACGAAATGAATCATCTCTCGCCCCACCGCTCTCGTTGCCGTCCGAAGGGGCGCTATTATCCACCGCATCGACCTATCGCGCGGCGTCAGCCGGACAGGGTTTCACTGCGTTAATGCCCGTATGATGACGCGTCGTGCATTCCTGCTCGCGCTCGGCGCCGCGCTGCCGCTCGGTACGCGCGCGGCGCGCGCGTCGACGCGCCCGGCCTTCGCGCGCGACCCCTTCGCCCTCGGGGTGGCGAGCGGCTATCCCTGGCCGCACGGCTTCGTGCTTTGGACGCGGCTGATCACCGACTTCGAGCAGCCCGACGGCGGGCTCGGCGACGCGATACTGCCGGTGCGCTGGGAAGTCGCCAGCGATGAGTCGATGCGGCGCATCGTCGCGCGCGGCAGCGCCGAGGCGGCTCCGGAGCGGGCCCACGCGGTCCATGTCGACGTCGAGGGTCTCGAGCCCGATCGCTGGTACTGGTACCGCTTCAGCACGGGCGATGCCGTGAGCCCGGTCGGCCGCACGCGCACCGCGCCTGCGCTGGAGTCCACGCCGTCGGCGCTGCGCTTCGCATTTGCCTCTTGCCAGCAGTACGAGCAGGGCTTCTACGGCGCCTACCGGCATCTCGCCGCCGATACGCCCGACCTGGTCGCCTTTCTCGGTGACTACATCTACGAATCGTCCTGGGGACGCGATCACGTGCGTGCGCACAACTCGGGCGAGCCCTACACCCTGGCCGAATACCGCATGCGCTACGCACTCTATAAGTCCGATCGCGACCTTCAGGCCGCGCATGCGACCTGCCCCTGGATCGTGACCTGGGACGACCACGAAGTCGACAACGACTATGCCGCCGACCGATCCGAGGACGGCATGGACCGCGATCGGTTTCTCGCGCGCCGCGCAGCCGCGTACCGCGCCTACTTCGAACATATGCCGCTACCCGCGCGCATGCGTCCGGACGGCGCGTCCCTGCGCGTCTACACCCAGCTTGGCTGGGGGCAGCTGGCGCGGTTTTTCCTTCTCGACGATCGCCAGTACCGGCGCTGGCAGGTCTGCCCGCGCCGCGCCGGTGGCAGCAACACCGTGGATCCGCGGCGCTGTCCGAAAATCAACGATCCGGAGCGCTCGATGCTGGGCACGCGTCAGGAAGCCTGGCTTGCGCGCGCCTTCGAGCGTTCTCAGGCGCAATGGAATGTCATCGGGCAGCAGACGCTCATGGCGCAGGCCGATCGCATGCTCGGCGAGGGCCGCCGTTTCTGGACCGACGGCTGGGACGGCTATCCCGCCGCGCGGCGCAAGCTTCTCGGCGCGCTGCACGCGCGCCAATTGCGAAATCCCGTGGTCATCGGCGGCGACGTGCACTATCACGCGGTCGCGGATCTCAAACTGGATTTCGACGATCCGCGCGCGCCCGTGGTCGCGAGCGAATTCTGCGGCACGTCGATCACCTCGCAGGCAATGCCGCAGAAGAAGATCGACGTCGTCCTCGCCGAGAACCCGCATTTCAAGTTCGGCGATGCGCGCCAGCGCGGCTACGTGCGCGTCACGCTTTCCGAAAAACTCCTGCGCGCCGATCTGCGCGCGATGGCTTCGGTGCGCACGCCAGAGGCGGAGTGCAGCACGCTGGCATCGTTCGTGGTCGAGAACGGCCGGCCGGGGCCGCAGCGAAGCTTCTAGGGGTCAGACCCCAATTCGTCGCGACTATTTGCAGCGCAGGTTGGCGAGCGAATTTTCGATCGGCTTCGAGCAGTCCTGCTCGTGAATCAGCCGATCGGGCGCCATCGCCGGAATCGGCCGCCGCTCCTCGAAACCCGAGCCGGGCGCCCAGGTCTCGCTGTACGGACCGTGGAAGGCGAAGCCGAGCAGCGCGATGCCGGCGAGCGCGCCCCAGGCGGCGCTGCCCGCAATGGTGGCGTTGACCTGGGCTGCATAGGCGCTGGTGCCGACCGGCACCGAGGTGACTGTGTAGCCGCCCGTGCTGACCGAGGTCACTGACTGAGACGCGCAGCCCGACAACCACGCCGCTGCGCACAGCGCCGCGAGCCTTTTCATGGCGCGATTCTACGCCGCCTCGCAGGCGCGCCGCAGGCGGTCGTTGACCGCAATCCACTCGGGCGTCTGCGGCGGGCGCTCGACGAGAATCGCCTCGCAGCCGCTGTCGTCGAGCACGCGCAGCGTCGCGTACAGCTTGCGCGCATAGGCGCGCGGGTCGCGTGGCATCCGTCGCCAGATCGCCACCCGCGCGTCGGGGCGCGAGAACGCGAGCACCGCGACCCGAGCGCCCGACAACCCGATTTCCTGGTCGAGTGCATGCGGCGCGACCAGACGCGCGGGCGTGCGCGGCGCATAGTGCCGCTCGAGACCGCCCGAGTGGCGCGGACTTGCAGCGAAGGCGGCGCCCTTTTCGAGGATCCGCGCACCGAGCGCCGCTTCGAGCGCCGCGCGACCGATCGCTCCCGGGCGCAGCAGCACGGCGCGCGTGCCGGAAAGGTCGACGATCGTCGATTCGATGCCGATCTCGCTCGCGCCGCCTTCGAGCACGAGGTCAACGTCGCCATCGAGGTCGGCACGCACGTGCTCCGCGGTCGTCGGCGAAATCCGCCCGAAGCGATTTGCAGAGGGCGCGGCGACGCCGCCGCCGAACGCCTTCAGCAGCGCCTGCGCGACCGGGTGGCGCGGAACCCGCAGGCCTACTGTGTCCTGGCCTCCGGTGACGAAGTCCGCCGCCCTGGGCGAACGCTTGAGGATGAGGGTCAGCGGCCCGGGCCAGAACTTCGCGGCGAGCTTGCGCGCGGCCTCCGGCACCTCGCGCGCCCATTCGAACGCCGTCTGCGCGTCGGCACAATGGACGATGACCGGATGGTCGGCCGGCCTGCGCTTCACCGCGTAGAGGCGCGCCATCGCCGCGGCATCGGATGCGTCGGCACCCAGGCCGTAGACCGTCTCGGTCGGAAACGCGACCAGCCCGCCGCGCTTCAGGATTTCCGCAGCGCGCCGGACTTCGGCGTTCACAGCTTGAGCGGCGCCGCCTTGAGAACCGTCTCGGTCTGCTTCGCGCGGAAGGCTTCCAGCTTTTTCGCCATCGCCTTGTCCTCGAGCGCGAGCAGCGCGACGGCGAACAGCGCGGCGTTCGCCGCGCCCGCCTCGCCGATCGCAAAGGTCGCCACCGGAATGCCCTTGGGCATCTGCACGGTGGACAGCAGCGAGTCGAGTCCCTGCAGATGCTTGGACGGCATCGGCACGCCGAGCACAGGCAGCGTGGTGTGCGCAGCGACCACGCCGGCGAGGTGCGCCGCGCCGCCCGCAGCTGCGATGATCGCCTTGACGCCGCGCCCGGCGGCGCCTTCGGCCCATTCCGCGACCTGCTTCGGCGTGCGGTGCGCGGACATCGCTCTCGCGTCATAGGCGACGCCGAACTCCTCGAGCGTCTTCGCCGCGGCCTTCATGGTCTCCCAGTCCGAGGTCGACCCCATCACAATCCCGATCGTCATTTGAGCGTTCTCCCCGTCAGGCGCGCGAGCGCCTCGCGATATTTTTCGGAGGTTTTCGCGATCACTTCGGGCGGCAGCCTCGGCGCCGGAGGCGTCTTGTCCCAGTCGAGCGTCTCGAGGTAGTCGCGCACGTACTGCTTGTCGAACGACGGCGGGCTCGTTCCCTCGCGATAGGAGTCAGCCGGCCAGAAGCGCGACGAATCCGCGGTGAGCGCCTCGTCGATCAGCACCAGCCGGCCCTGCTCGTCGAGCCCGAACTCAAACTTGGTGTCGGCGATGATGATGCCTTTCGTCGCCGCATAGTCTGCCGCCTCGCGGTAAAGCCGGATGCTGATGTCGCGCACCTGCGTCGCGATGTCCTTGCCGACCAGTTTCTCGGTTTCCTCGAACGAGATGTTCTCGTCGTGGCCTTCCTGCGCCTTGGTCGCCGGGGTGAAGATGGGCTCGGGCAGCTTCTGCGCCTGCTTGAGCCCGCCCGGCAGCCGGATCCCGCAGACCGCGCCGGTCTTCTGGTAGTCCTTCCAGCCCGAGCCGATCAAATAGCCGCGCACCACGGCTTCGATCGGCAGGGGTTTCAGCTTCCTGACGACAATCGAGCGTCCGCGCACCTGCGCTTTTTCGTCGGCGTCGGCGACGACGCTCTCCGGGTCGATCCCGGTGAGCTGATTGGGCACCAGATGCGCCAGGCGCGCAAACCAGAAATTCGCCATCTCGGTCAGCACGCGCCCCTTGTCCGGAATCGGGTCGGGCAGCACGACGTCGAAGGCGGAAAGCCGGTCGCTGACCACGATCAGCATCTTGTCGGCGCCGACCGCATAGATGTCGCGCACCTTGCCGCGGCCGATGCGCGGCAGACTTTTGAGGTTGGATTCAAACAGAGCCGTCACGTTGCAAACGCCTTGGGATTCGAAGCGCGGCGGAAAATAACATGGCCCGGCGAACCGGGCCACGCGAAGGTCGCAGGGTCTTTTGAGGGTACTAGGCGGCCTGCTTCTCCAGTTCGGGCTTCCACTTACCCTGCGCTGCGAGCCCGTTCATATGCGCGCGATGATAGAACGCCTGCTGCGCGGCGTTCTTGTTCGCGGCGCTGCCCTTCCAGGTCTTCAGTGCGGGGTTTTGCAGCGCGCGCGAATAGGAGAAGGTCAGCGGCCAGGGCAGCCCGGGCATCGCAGACATCGCGTTCAGGTGCGCGGTCGCGTCGAGGTCGGACTGTCCGCCGGAAAGGAACACGACGCCCGGCTGGGCGGCCGGCACCGTTCGCTTGAGCACGCGCACGGTACGCTCGGCAACTTCCTGCACGCCGGCTTGCCGCGGGCAGTCCTTGCCCGAGACGACCATGCTCGCCTTCAGGATGACGCACTCGGGAACCACGTTGTACGCGGCGAGCGCCGCGTAGGTCGCGCGCAGCGTCGCCTCGGTGACCTCCTCGCATCGTTCGACCGTGTGGCTGCCGTCGAGCAGCACTTCTGGCTCGATGATCGGAACGATGGAGGCCGCCTGGCAGGCGGCCGCATAGCGTGCGAGCGCGTGCGCGTTGGCATAGAGGCAGGTATGCGTCGGAATGCTCTCGCCGATGGTGATCACGGCGCGCCATTTGGCGAAGCGCGCGCCAAGCTTGAAGTACTCGTCGAGCCGCTTCGAAAGGCCGTCCAGCCCTTCGGTCACCTTTTCGCCGGGAGCGAGCGGGATCTCGACCGTGCCCTTGTCGACCTTGATACCCGGGATCACGCCCTTGCGCGCGAGATAGTCGGCGAACGGCGTGCCGTCATCGGCTTTCTGCCGGATGGTCTCGTCGAACAGGATGACACCCGAGACGAACTTCTCGACGCCCGGGGTCGAGAACAGCAGGCCGCGGTAGTTGCGACGGTTTTCCTCGGTACAGGCAACGCCGACCGACTGGAACCGCTTTTCGCATGTGCCGGCGGACTCGTCCGCGGCCAGGATGCCCCGGCCTTTGGCGACCATCGCGGCCGCCGTCTTGGCAAGCAGTGCCTTGTCCATAGGTCCCTCGGTGATTGCAGTCAGTGGATGATTGTCAGCGGAACGCGTTGAAAACGCAGGCGCTGCGCCCTGCGCAGCGGTTGAAATTTTACGCGCTGTGTTCGGTCTAAGGAACTCGGCCCCACCATTCCGAGTCAACAAGCAAGCGTACTTGTGGGACAATCGCGCCCGCTGCGCGCTGGCCTCTTGCGCCATCGCAACGGGACAGCGCCCCTGAACGCGGCGCATGGGCAGTGGCTGTCGCCCTCGTCGCACACTGCGGGAACGATCTCCGGGCATCGCACCGGTTCGGCTGCGGCCCTGCGCGGGATTTTAATAACGTCATGATACGAATTGAGAATCTCGTGAAGGCGTTCGGCGCGAAGCGCGCCGTCGATGGCGTCTCCTTCGCCGTCGAGCGCGGCGAGGTGCTCGGCTTTCTCGGCCCGAACGGAGCCGGCAAGTCGACGACGATGCGCATGATCACCGGCTTCATTCCGCCGACCGACGGTTCGGTGAAGGTCGGCGGCCACGACGTGGTCGAGGCTCCACTCGAGGTCAAGCGCCTGATCGGCTACCTGCCGGAGGCAGCGCCGTCATATCCCGACATGACGGTCGCGGGCTTTCTGTCGTTCGCCGCTGACATGCGCGGTCTGGCGGGCGATGCGAAGAAGCGCGCGATCGGGCGCGTGATCGATCTTTGCTTCCTCGATGCGGTGATTCATCAGTCGATCGACACGCTGTCGAAGGGCTACCGGCACCGCACCTGTCTCGCGCAGGCGCTGATTCACGACCCCGACGTACTGATCCTCGACGAGCCCACCGACGGTCTCGACCCCAATCAGAAGCACGAGGTGCGTAACCTGATCCGCGAGCTCGGCGCGTCGAAGGCCATCGTGTTCTCGACCCACATCCTCGAGGAGGTCGACGCGGCCTGTACGCGCGCGATCATCATCGACCGCGGCAGGATCGTGGCCAACGGCACGCCGGACGAGCTGCGCGCGATGTCCGACCTCGCCGGGGCGGTCACGCTGCATGCGACCAGCCTCGGTGCCGAGGCGCTGACCGAGAAGCTCGCCGCGCTCGAGGGCGTGTCGCGCGTCGAGCCGGTCGACGGGGCGCTGCGCGCCTATCCGCAGGACAAGGCGAACGCCGGCGCGCTTGCGGCGGCGGTCATCGCGCTCGCAGGCCGCGAGGGCTGGCGGCTCGACATGGTGCGCACCGAGGAAGGCCAGCTCGACGAGGTCTTCCGGCGCATCACCCTTCCGGATACGGTCAAGGAGCGCGCCCGATGAGTGCCCCGAACCCGGTCTGGACGATCGCACGGCGCGAGCTGGCGAGCTACTTCTCCTCGCCCGTGGCCTACGTCTTTCTGGTCATCTTTCTGCTGCTTACCGGCTTCTTCACTTTCACCGCCGGCGCGTTCTTCGAGCGCGGCGAAGCGAGCCTCGCCTCTTTTTTCCTCTGGCACCCTTGGCTGTACCTCGTCCTGGTGCCCGCGGTCGGGATGCGCCTGTGGTCGGAGGAACGGCGCGCGGGAACGCTGGAGCTGCTGTTCACGTTCCCGGTCGCACCCTGGCAGGCGATTCTCGGCAAGTTTCTCGCATCGTGGCTGTTCCTCGCGATCGCCCTCGCGCTCACCTTCCCCGTGGTGATCACGGTCAACGTTCTCGGCGAGCCCGACAACGGCCAGATTCTCGCCGGGTACTTCGGCAGCCTGCTCATGGCGGGCGCTTATCTCGCGGTGACCTGCATGACCTCGGCGATGACGCGCAACCAGGTCGTCTCCTTCATCCTGTCGGTTGTCATTCTGCTGTTCCTCATCCTCGCGGGCTTCACGCCGGTGACCGATCTCCTGGTGCGCTGGGCGAGCCCAGCGTTCGTCGATACGGTGGCGGCGTTTTCCTTCATGACCCACTTCGACCCTTTCCAGCGTGGCGTGATCGATTCACGCGATCTGATCTATTTCCTGTCGGTGATCGGCTTCGCCCTGTTCGCCACCGGCGTGATCCTGCGCAACTACCGGGCGGGCTGATTTCATGAAGAACGGCAATCGCTGGCTCACTTCCGCGCTCGGGCTCATCGCCCTGCTGCTCGGTCTGGTCGCGTTCAACTACCTCGCATCGGTTGTCGCGGTGCGGGCCGATCTCACCGAGGGCAAGCTCTACACGCTCTCCGACGGCACCCGCCGTATCCTGGGCAAGCTCAAGGCACCGGTGAAGGTGAAGCTCTACGTCAGCAAGGGCGAGGCCATGCCGCTGCCGATGCGCAGCTTCGCGAAGCGCGTCGAGGACATGGTCGACGAGTTCGCCGCCGTGGCCGACGGCAAGCTGATTGTCGAGCGCTACAACCCGAAGCCCGATTCAGACGAGGAAGACGCGGCGCAGCTCGACGGAATCGAGGCGCAGCAGCTCGCCAACGGCGACGTGTTCTATCTCGGCATCGCGGTCAGCCAGCTCGACCGCAAGCAGTCGATTCCGAATGTCAGTCCGCGGCGCGAACGCCTGGTCGAATACGATCTGGCGCGCGCGATCGCGCGGGTGGGCAGCAGCAAGCAGCCGAAGGTCGGAGTCATGGCCGGACCGCCGGTGCTCGGCGCGAGCTTCGATCCGATGACCCGCCAGCCGGCCGAGCCCTGGGTGCTCGCAACCGAGCTGAAGCGTGATTTCGACGTGGTCCAGATCCCGCTCGGCGTGACGGAAATACCGAAGGACATCAACGTGCTGCTGGTCATCCACCCGCGCAACATCCAGCCGCGCGCGGAGTACGCGCTTGATCAGTTCGTGCTGCGCGGGGGCAAGCTGATCGCCTTCGTCGACCCCTACGGCTACTTCGACCCTCAGCCGACCATTCCCGGCATGCCAGCGTCGGGCACGAGCTCGAGCCTGCCGACCCTGTTCAAGGCCTGGGGCGTCACCATGGCGGACAACAAGCTGGTCGCCGACATGGAATACCGCTCGGGTGTGGGCCAGCGCGAGACGCCAACGGTGCTTTCGCTCAACCGCACCGCCTTCAGTCGCGACGACGTGGTCACCAGCCAGATCGAGTCGCTGCTCTATCCCTGGGGCGGCGCCTTCCAGGTCAAGCCGGCGGACGGGCTCAAGGTGCAGACGCTGGTGCACAGCTCGACGAACTCGATGATGGTCGACAGCTCGAAGGCGACCGCCTCCGGCAATGCCGCATTCAAGGGCTTCCTGCCCGACGGACAGGAAAAGGCGCTCGCCATCCGCCTGAGCGGCACGTTCAAGACCGCCTTTCCCGAAGGCCCGCCGCCCGATCCGGAGGCGAAGGACAAGCCAGCGGCGAGCAGCGCACCCGTCGTGCCGCAGCTCAAGCGCTCCGCAAAGGAGAACTCGGTGCTGCTGGTCGCCGACATGGACCTGCTCGCGGACCCGGCCGCGGTCGACGTTCAGGAGCTGTTCGGGCACAAGATCGTCGTGCCCTCGAACGGCAATCTCGCGCTCGCGCTCGGCATGGTCGAGCAGGTCGCCTCAGGTGACGAGCTGATCTCGCTTCGCAGCCGAGCAGCCGCGTTCCGCCCGCTGACCAAGGTGCGCGCGCTCGAGGCCGAAGCGGCCAAGCAGTACTTCGGCAAGATCAGCGCGCTCGAAGCGGATTTGCAGAAGACGAGCGAGAAGCTCCAGGCGCTGCAGGGCCCGAAAGGCGCGGGGGCGTCGGGCCAGATCCTCACCGCCGAGCAGCAGGCCGAGCTCGAGCGGTTCCGCAAGAGCGTGGCGCAGACGCGCAAGGAGCTGAAGATGGTGCGCAAGAACCTGCGCAAGGACTCCGAAGCGCTCGCGTTCTGGACCAAGGTGGTGAACATCGCCCTGCCGCCGCTCGTGGTCGCGCTGATCGGGCTGGGCGTGGCGCTCCTGCGCCGGCGGCGCGCGCAGCGTGCGCAGCGTACGGAGCGTACGGAGCGTACGGAGCGTACGATCCCCGCGGGAGAACCGGAGTGAGCGGACGCGTTCTCGCGATCCTCGTCGCGCTCGCGATCGTCCTGGGCGGCGGCGCACTCTGGCTGCACCGCCAGCAAAGCGCGCGCGAGGCGACCAACGTCGCGACCCTCGGTCAGCCGGTGCTCAAGGATCTGAAAGCGGCCGAGATCGGCGCGATTCGAATCGAAGGGCCGAAGGCCACGCTCACCGTGACGCAGCGCGACGGTCAATGGAAGATCGCCGAGCGCAAGGATTTTCCCGCCGACGCCGCGAAGGTGCGCGGATTGGTGCTCAAGGCGATCGAGCTGAAGGTCGGCCAGAGCGAGCCGATCGCCGCGGAGGACCGCGCCCGCCTCGCGCTGAACGAATCGGGCGAGGGTGCCGGCACGCGGCTGACGTTTCAATCCTCCGATGGCAAGCCGCTCGCCCGGCTGATCGTCGGCAACAAGTACTTCAAGCAAGCCCCGGACAACCCGGACACGGCCACCGCAGACGGCCGCTACGTGATGCGCCCGGAGGACCCGAAGACCGTGCTCGTCGTCTCCGACCCGCTCGCGCAGGTCTCGACACAGACTGCACGATGGATCGATCGGAGCGGCATCGCGGCCGAGGACGTCAAGACGCTCGAGCTGCGCATGGCGGACGGCGAGCATTGGAAGATCTCGCGCGAGAACCCGGACGCGACCTGGACCATCGACGGCGAGATCCCGCCCGGGCAGCAGGTCGCGGTGACCAAGGCCAACGCGGCCTCGTATTCGATGAGCCTGCTCGAGATCGAGGACGTCGCAGCGAGCGATCTCACAGCTGCGCAAAGCGGGCTCGACAAGCCGAGTATCGTCACCGCAACGACCTTCGCCGGCCTCACCTACACCCTGAAGGTCGGCAAGCTCATCGACGGCAAGTACCCCGTGACCGTTTCGATCGAGGGCGAGCCGAACAAAGCACGAACACCGAAAGCAAACGAAAGCGACGCGGACAAGGCCAAGAACGACAAGGCGTTCGCGGAGAACCTGAAGAAGCTCGAAGCGCGTCTGGCGCGCGAGAAGGCGCTTGTCGGGCGCGTGCTGCTGATCGAGAAAATCAAGCTCGACGACATCCTGGAAAAGCGCGCCCACTTCCTCGAGAAGAAGGAAGAGAAGAAAGCCGGCCCGAAATAGCTGTGACAAAGTCGGCACTCGGTGTGCCGAGGGTTGATGCGCATCAAAAAGCAGGCCGGAATTTACACGGCGTGACACGACGCGCGCGACGCGCGTCGCACAATGGCTGCCATCGGAGGACCCGTATGGCACAGATCACCGACCGCATCGACAACGTCACGCGCATCCCGCCGGAATTCCTCAAGGCCCGCCTGCCGGCGCCGAAGAGCGTCAAGATCGAAATCTCGCCACGCTGCAATTACCGCTGCGGCTTCTGCGCGCTGCGCTCGCGCGAGGTGCAGCCCAAGTGGGACATGGACTTCGGGCTGTTCAAGCGCATCACGCGCGAGATGCGCGACGCGGGCGTCGAGGAGATCGGCGTTTTCTACCTCGGCGAATCCTTCATGAATCCGCGGCTGCTGGTCGACTGCGTCAGCTACCTGAAGCGCGAGATTGCGATGCCCTACGTCTTTCTCACCTCGAACGCGTCGATGGCCTTTCCCGAGGCGGTCGAGTCCTGCATGCAGGCGGGGCTCGACTCCCTCAAGTGGTCGGTGAACGCAGCCGACGAGACGCAGTTCGAAAGCGTGATGGGCGTGTCCGGAAAGCTCTTCCACCGCGCGCTCGACAACATCGCCGCAGTGTGGGAGGCGCGCGAGCGCGGAGGCTACGCCACCGGGCTGTATGCATCCTCGATCCGCTACGACGGAGCCCAGCAGGAGCGCATGGAGCAACTGCTCAACGCGCGCGTGCGGCCCTACGTCGATCAGCACTACTGGCTGCCGCTTTACTCGATGGGCGCCTTTGCCACGCAGCGCGAGGAGCAGCTTGGCTACCGCCCGACGGCGGGCAACCAGGGGCGCCTGGGCGCCTTGCGCGAGCCGCTGCCCTGCTGGTCGGCGTTCACCGAAGGGCATGTGACGGCGGAGGGCAAGCTGTCGGCCTGCTGCTTCGACGCCACCGCCAACTGGACGATGGGCGACCTGAGTCGGACCGCTTTCATGGACGCCTGGAACTCGCCCGCGTTCGTTGCGCTGCGCGAGGCGCACCTCAAGAAGGACGTGCGCGGCACCGTCTGCGAATCCTGCCTCGCGTACGGCTGAGTCGGGCGTCGCGCGCTGCGACCCGCGGACTTCCCCGCCCCCGCGGGATGCTGCTATAACTGCCTGCAGGCCCCCCCTTGGAGAGGGCCCTCCGCTATTACCCACCTGTCGACCAAGGAGGAGGCCGTGGGCAGTCATTCCATTGAACAAATCAGGACCATCGCGCTCGTCGGCCAGTCGGGATCGGGCAAGACCGCCCTGGCCGAGGCGCTGCTCGCGCAGGCGGGAGCGATCCCCGCGCCCGGCAGCGTCGAGCGCGGATCGACCGTGTGCGACTACACGCCGCTCGAGAAGGAGCTGCAGCATTCGCTCAAGCTCGCCGTGGCGAGCTTCGACGTGAAGGACGCAGGCGAGACGTTTTGCGTTCACCTGCTCGACACGCCAGGCTACGCCGATTTCGTCGGCCATTCGCTGCCCGCGCTCGCGGCGGTGGAGACCGCCGCGATCGTGGTCAACGCTCAGAACGGCGTCGAGATGATGACCAACCGGTTCATGCACTGGGCCGAGCGCCGCGGGCTCGACCGGATCATCATCGTCAACAAGATCGACGCCGAGAACGTCGACCTGTCCGCGCTGCTGGAATCGATCCAGTCGCATTTCGGAAAAGAATGCCTGCCGCTCAACCTTCCGGCCGGCAACGCAAGCCGCGTGTCGGACTGCTTCTTCGCGCCGTCCGGCGAGTCCGACTTTTCCTCGGTGGAGGATGCGCATCGCCAGCTCGTCGACCAGGTCGTCGAGGTCGACGAGGACCTGATGGCAGAGTACCTCGACAAGGGCGAGGTCTCGCCGGAAGCACTGCACGAGCCGCTCGAGCGCGCACTGCGCGAAGGTCATCTCATCCCGGTCGTGTTCACCTCGGCCAAAACCGGTGCGGGCCTCAAGGAGCTGCTCGACGTCATCGTCAAGCTGCTGCCCAACCCGACCGAAGGCAACCCGCCGACCTACATCAACACCCCGGCGGACGGCAGCCCGGCGACCGAGCTGACCACCAGGCCGGATTCTTCGGCGCACGCGCTCGCGCACGTTTTCAAGATCGAGATCGACCCCTATGTCGGACGCCTGGCGGTGTTTCGCGTGCATCAGGGGCGCATCGCCACCGGCTCGCAGCTCTACGTCGGCGAAGGCAAGAAACCGATCAAGGCCACGCATATTTACCGGCTCTGCGGCAAGAACCAGACCGAAGTGAACGAGGCGCTGCCGGGCGACATTTGCGCGATCGCGAAGGTCGACGATATTGGTTTCGATCACGTGCTGCACGATTCCGCGGAAGACGCACATATCCATGCGCGCCCGCTCGAGCTGCCGAGCGCGGTGTTCGGCCTCGCGTTGCACGCCAAGAAGCGTGGCGACGAGCAGAAGATCTCGGATGTTCTGCACCGCCTGATCGCGGAGGACCCTTGCCTCAAGATCGAGCACAACGTGCAGGCCAACGAAACCGTAATGCGCGGGCTTGGCGATCTGCATCTGAAAACCATGCTCGACAAGATCGCAAACCAATACAAGCTCGAGCTCGACACCAAGCCGCCGTCGATTCCCTACCGCGAGACGATCGTCGCCAAGGCCGAGGGCCACAACCGGCATAAGAAGCAGACCGGTGGCGCCGGCCAGTTCGGCGAAGTGTTCCTGCGCATCGAGCCGCTCGCGCGCGGCACCGGGTTCGAGTTTCTCGACCAGACCAAGGGGGGCGTGATCCCGAACCAGTTCATTCCGGCGGTTGAAAAGGGCGTTCGCGCGGTCATGGAGTCCGGCTTCGTCGCCGGCTATCCGCTGCAGGACATCCGCGTCGTTGTCTACGACGGCAAGCACCACCCCGTCGACTCCAAGGAAGTCGCGTTCGTGTCCGCCGGACGCAAGGCCTTCATGGATGCGCTCGGCAAGGCGCGCGCCATCGTGCTCGAGCCCATCGTCAACGTCGACGTGGTGATTCCCGAGGGCAACATGGGCGACATCGCGGGTGACCTGTCATCGCGCCGCGGTCATATCAAGGGGCAGGACGCGCCGCGCCCGGGCACCGTCGAGATCACCGCGCAGGCGCCGCTCTCGGAGATGGAGAACTTTCCCTCGCGGCTCAAGGCGCTGACCGCCGGCCACGGCGCGTACTCACTGGAATTCAGCCACTACGAGCCGGCGCCGCCGCCGCTCCAGGCGAAGCTCGTCGAGCAGCACAAGCCGGCGCACGTCGAGGATTGAGCGCCGACTACAGACAGGTGAGCGATCCGGTGCTCCTGCGGCATGAGCGCGCCGGCGCAGGCGCGCCGGCGCTCGTTTTCGTGCATGGCTTCGGCTGCAGCCGGACGGACTGGGCCGCACAACTCGCACATTTCGCCGGCGCGCACGACTGCGTGGCCTGCGATCTTCGCGGCCATGGCGAATCGCCCGGGCGCGCCGAGGACTGCTCGATCGAGACCTACGGGGCCGATGTCGTCAGGCTGCTCGAGGCGCTCGATCTGCCGCCCGCGGTGCTGGTCGGTCACAGCATGGGCTGCCGCGTCGTACTGCAGGCCGCGCTCGACGTACCC
>JAJDNJ010000170.1 GCA_022340705.1 Betaproteobacteria bacterium | reverse complement strand
AGCAGCGCGGTGAGGCCGAGGAAGTGCGCGCTCCACAGCGGATATTCGATCATAGAATGGATCAGCTCGACGCCGACCGCGGCCACGATCCACCACAGCGCGGGGTTTGCATCGCGCCGGTAGCGTCTCATGAGTCGGAATGCCCAGACGCACATGGCGCCGAGTGCCAGGATCGCGCCGATCAGACCGGTCTCCGCGAGGAGCTGCAGCGGCAGGTCGTGCGGCGAGGTCCACACTTCGCCGATCGCGGTGAGCGCGGGACTGAGACCCAGATCGAAGGCGGCACCCGCGAACTCGCCGACCCCCGTTCCTACAATCGGCGCAGCCGCAAATATGCGCAGCGCAAGCAGGAACACCGGCAGGCGCGGCTCGAAGCGCTCCTCTGGAAGGGCCTGTATCCGGTCAAACGCAGACTCGCCCGCCAGACCAAGCTGCAGGGCGCCGTTCACCCAAGGCACGACGACCTGCGCGACGGCAATTGCGGCGGCAACGACATACGCCGCCCTGCGCAAGCGCTTTCCGTCGAGGCCGCCGAGCCTATGCCCTGTCCACGCGCCGAACGCGGCGAGCCAGAGCGCATAGAGCAGCGCCGCACGCGCGCCGGACAGCGCGCTCGCCACGACAAGCAGCGCGAGCGCGGCAACCGCATAAGGTGCCCGCAGACGTTCGCGCAGCCACAGCAGGACGAGCGCCGCCTGGCCGAGCGCGAGGTAGTTCGTATACAGGTTGGACTGCGCGATGTTGCCGTAGGCGCGCCAGCCATGCAGCTCGGCGATCACGTCTTCGAAGAGCACCGGCCGGCCGTAGAACTGGACCACGCCCGCGGCCGCGTTTGCCAGGGCTGCGGCGAGCACGAATCCCGCCAGCACGGTGGCGAGACGCGCCACGCCGTGCGCCGCGACCAGCTGCGCGCCGAGCTGGATCATCAGCGCCGCGTACAACGCATAGAGCGCGGCCAGCACCGCGCTTTGCGGATACGCCTGTTCGCCGAACGCCGCTCGCAGGACGAGAAATACGCTGAAGCCGGCAATCCAGAGCGCGGGGGTGGGCAGCGCGGCCGGCGGCGCAAAGCCGCGGCTCGCGAGTACCGTCGCCGCAGCGGCAACGCCCAGCGCAACCGCGAGCCACTCGGGATAGAAGCTGAGGACGGGCTGCTGGTGGTAAGGAATCAGGAAGGGCAGCAGGCACATGCTGCCCGCGAGCAACAGCCCGACATCCGCGGCGGAGGTCGCCTTCAAGCGGACCGCCGCGCTCCGCAGCCTACCTCTTGCGCAGCCTGCGAATCGCCGCGAGCTGCGCGGCCAGCATGGACAGCTCGGCTTCGACGGCCGCGATTTCCTGCTTGTCCTGCGCCTTCGCGCGCGCCTCCTCGGCGCGCTTGTGCGCCTCGAGCGCCTTGGCTTCGTCGAGATCGTGGCCGCGGATCGCCGTATCCGCGAGCACGGTCACGAGGTGCGGCTGCACTTCGAGAATCCCGCCGGCGACGAATATCAGCTGCTCTTCGCCGCCACCGGCCGGCAGGATGCGCACCGGTCCAGGCTTGATACGCGTAATGAGCGGCGTGTGGCGCGGGTAGATGCCGAGCTCGCCAACCTCGCCCGGCAGGACGACGAACTCCGCCTCGCCCGAGTAGATCTCGGCCTCGGTGCTGACGACGTCGACGTGGATGGTCGCTGCGGCCATCGTCTACTGCATGCC
Organism: Betaproteobacteria bacterium; assembly: GCA_022340705.1. Classification (GTDB taxonomy): domain Bacteria; phylum Pseudomonadota; class Gammaproteobacteria; order Burkholderiales; family SG8-39; genus SG8-39. The sequence goes on along the minus strand of JAJDNJ010000170.1, from coordinate 11,606 downwards.
CTTCGCTTTCTCGAAGGCCTCCTCGATCGCGCCGACCATGTAGAAGGCCTGCTCAGGCAGCTGGTCGCACTCGCCGTTGACGATCATGTTGAAGCCCTTGATCGAGTCCTTGAGCGAGACGTACTTGCCCGGCGTACCGGTGAAGTTCTGCGCCACGGTAAACGGCTGCGAGAGGAATCTCTGGATCTTGCGCGCTCGGGCGACCGCCAGCTTGTCTTCGGGCGAGAGCTCGTCCATGCCGAGAATCGCGATGATGTCGCGCAGCTCCTTGTAGCGCTGCAGCGTGGCCTGGACGGCGCGCGTCGTGTTGTAGTGCTCCTCGCCAATCGTGTTCGGATCGACCTGGCGTGAGGTGGAATCGAGCGGGTCCACCGCCGGGTAGATTCCGAGCGAAGCGATGTCGCGCGAGAGCACGACCGTCGCATCGAGGTGGCCGAAGGTCGTCGCAGGCGATGGGTCGGTGAGGTCGTCCGCCGGGACGTAGACCGCCTGGATCGAGGTGATCGAGCCCACCTTGGTCGAGGTGATGCGCTCCTGCAGACGACCCATCTCCTCGGCCAGCGTCGGCTGATAGCCCACTGCCGACGGCATCCGCCCGAGCAGCGCGCTCACTTCCGTGCCGGCGAGGGTGAAGCGGTAGATGTTGTCGATGAACAGCAGGATGTCGCGCCCCTCGTCGCGGAACGCTTCCGCCATGGTCAGTCCGCTGAGCCCGACGCGCAGCCGGTTGCCCGGAGGCTCGTTCATCTGACCGAAGACCATCGCGACCTTCGAATCCTGGAGATTGTCCGTCTTGATGACCTCGGCCTCGATCATCTCGTGGTAGAAGTCGTTGCCCTCGCGCGTGCGCTCGCCGACACCAGCAAACACGGACAGACCGCTGTGCTTGGTGGCGATGTTGTTGATCAGCTCGAGCATCGTTACCGTCTTGCCGACCCCGGCACCGCCGAACAGCCCGATCTTGCCGCCTTTCGCGAACGGACAGATGAGATCGACCACCTTGATGCCCGTCTCCAGCAACTCCACCGAGGGAGACAGCTCGTCGAACTTGGGCGCGGTCTGGTGAATCGAGCGGCGCTCCTGCGTCTGGATCGGGCCGCCTTCGTCGATCGGCCGCCCGAGGACATCCATGATGCGCCCCAGCGTGCCGGGACCAACCGGCACCGAGATCGGTGCACCCGTGTTCTGCACCTTCATGCCGCGGCGCAGGCCGTCGGCAGAGCCCATCGCGATGCAGCGCACGACGCCGTCTCCCAGCTGCTGCTCCACCTCGAAAGTAAGCCCCTCTTCGGCCAGACCTTTCTCCCCGGTCGTTGCGAGCACCAGCGCGTCGTAGATCTTCGGCATCGCGTCCCGCGGAAATTCGATGTCGGTGACTGCGCCGATACATTGAACGATGGTGCCTTGTGCTTGTGCCATGACGATTTCCTAGCCCGTGATTCCGTTGTCCCGTTGTGATCCTAGACGGCCGCCGCGCCGCCGACGATTTCCGACAGCTCCTTGGTGATGCCGGCCTGCCGGTTCTTGTTGTAGATCAGCGTCAGCTCGTCGATGATGTTCGCGGCATTGTCCGAAGCCGCTTTCATCGCCACCATGCGCGCCGACTGCTCGCAGGCGACATTCTCGGCGAGCGCCTGGTAGATGATCGCCTCGATGTAGCGCACCATGACTTGATCGAGCACGACGCGCGCCTCCGGTTCGTAGATGTAATCCCAGGTCCCTTCCGGGGCACCGAGACGCTCGCCGCCCAAGGGGATGAGTTGCTCGATGACCGGCTCCTGCTTCATGGTGTTGACGAAGCGGTTGTATGCGAGCATCAGGCGGTCGAAACGGTCCTCCTGATAGCCGTCGAGCATGACCTTCACGGCGCCGATCAGGCGCTCGAGGTTCGGTTGGTCGCCGACCTGCACCACCTGCGAGACGATATTGGCGCCCAGCCGTTGCATGAAGCCGAGCCCCTTGTTGCCGATGCAGCAGACCTCGATCTCCTCGCCCTGCGCCTGCCATTCCTTGTACTGTGCAAGCACCGCGCGCAGCAGGTTCGAATTGAGCGCGCCGCACAGGCCCTTGTCGGTCGTCACCACGACCAGGCCGATGCGCTTGACCGTGTCACGCTCGACGATGAACGGATGCCGGTATTCGGGGTTGGCGTGGCTGATATGAGCCGCGATGTTGCGAATCTTTTCCCCGTACGGCCGCGCCATGCGCATGCGGTCCTGCGCCTTGCGCATCTTCGCGGCAGCGACCATCTCCATCGCCTTGGTGATCTTCCGGGTGTTCTGCACACTCCGGATCTTCATTCGAATTTCTTTGGTGCCTGGCATCGTTGTGTTCGTTGGCCCCGCGTGACCTCAGTGCGGCGCGAAGCGCCCGCGTCAGAAGCTCCCGTTCTTTTTCCAGTCCTCGATGACCGCCTTGAGTGCGGCTTCGTCGTCCTCGGAGAGGTCCTTCTTGTCCTCCATGCGCTGCACGAGATCCGCGGCCTTGTCCTTGACGTGGTCGCGCATCGACTTCTCCGCGGCGAGCGCCTTGGCGACTTCGATGTCGTCGAAATAGCCGTTGTTCACGGCGAACAGGGTGAGCGCCATTTCCCAGACCTGCAGCGGCTGGTACTGCGGCTGCTTCATCAGCTCGGTCACCATGCGGCCGCGCTCGAGCTGCTTTCGGGTCGCCTCGTCAAGGTCGGAGGCGAACTGCGCGAATGCGGCGAGCTCCCGGTACTGGGCGAGCGCAAGTCGTACCCCGCCGCCGGTGTCGCGCCGCTTCATGATCTTCGTCTGCGCCGCGCCCCCGACGCGCGACACCGAGATGCCGGCGTTGATCGCTGGCCGGATGCCCGCGTTGAACAGGTCGGTCTCGAGGAAGATCTGCCCGTCGGTGATCGAGATCACGTTGGTCGGCACGAAGGCCGTCACGTCGCCGGCCTGCGTTTCGATGATCGGGAGGGCGGTCAGCGATCCGGTCTTGCCCTTGACCGCGCCCTTGGTGAAGTTTTCGACGTACTCCTCGTTCACGCGCGCGGCACGCTCGAGCAGCCGGCTGTGCAAATAGAACACGTCGCCCGGGTAGGCTTCGCGCCCCGGCGGACGACGCAGGAGGAGGGAAACCTGGCGATAGGCCCAGGCCTGCTTGGTCAGGTCGTCGTAGATGATCAGCGCGTCCTGTCCCCGGTCGCGGAAGTACTCACCCATCGTGCAGCCGGAGTAGGGGGCGATGTACTGCATCGCGGCCGACTCTGAAGCCGAGGCGGCGACCACGATGGTGTATTCCATCGCGCCGTACTCCTCGAGCTTGCGCACCACGTTGGCGATCGTCGACGCCTTCTGGCCGACCGCCACGTATACGCAGATCAGCTCCTTGCCTTTCTGGTTGATGATCGTATCGACGGCCACCGCGGTCTTGCCGGTCTGCCGGTCGCCGATGATCAGCTCACGCTGGCCGCGGCCGACGGGCACCATGGAATCGATCGATTTCAATCCGGTCTGCACCGGCTGCGACACCGACTTGCGCCAGATCACGCCCGGCGCGACCTTCTCAATGACGTCGGATTCCTTCGCCGCGATCGGGCCCTTGCCGTCAATCGGCTGGCCGAGCGAATTCACCACGCGTCCGAGCAGTTCGGGGCCGACGGGCACCGACAGGATGCGGCCGGTCGTCTTGACCGTGTCGCCTTCGGAAATGTGCTCGTATTCGCCGAGGATCACCGCGCCCACCGAGTCGCGCTCGAGGTTGAGCGCCAGCCCGAAGGTGTCCTTCGGAAATTCGAGCATTTCTCCCTGCATCACGTCGGACAGGCCGTGGATGCGGCAAATGCCGTCGGTCACCGAAACCACCGAGCCCTGCGTGCGCATCTGCGCGCCCGCATCCAGGCTCTGGATGCGGTTCTTGATGAGTTCCGATATCTCGGACGGGTTGAGTTGCATGACGGCTCCCAGTCTTTCCTATGCTTTGAGTGCAGATTCGAGCGTGCCCAGCTGAGCACGCACCGATCCGTCGATGACCTTGTCGCCAATGACGACGCGCACACCGCCGATCAGCGTCTTGTCGATGTGAACCTGGGCACGCACCTTGCGCCCGGTACGCTTCTCGAGCGCCGCAACCAGCTCGGCGAGCTGCGCGCCGCTGAGCTCGAACGCCGACTGCAGGTCGGCCTCGACGACGCCTTCGCGCTCGTTCTTCAGTGCCTCGAACTGCTTTCGCACCTCGCCGAGCAGGCCGAGCCGGCGATTTTCCGCCATGACCCGGACGAAATTCTCCGCGTCGCCAGACAGATTTCCGCTAAGAATCGAGACGAACAGGCCGGCGACCTGCGCCGCCGACTGGTTGGGGTCGTTCATCGCGGCCTGGACCCGGTCGTTCTCAGAGACCTGCGCGAGCATCGCGAGGGCTGCCGACCAGTCGGCCAGCTTGCCGCCTTCGTCGGCCAGCTTGAATACCGCCTCGGCGTACGGTCTGGCGATAGTGCTCGGTTCAGCCATGATTCGGTGTGTGGTTCGATGCTCTAAGCGGAGTGCCGTTACAGCTGCCCGCGGATCGATTCGAGCAGATCGGAATGCGCCTTGGCGTCGACCTCGCGCTGCAGAATCTTCTCCGCACCGGCTACCGCGAGCGCGGCGACCTGGTCGCGCAGCTGCTCCCGCGCGCGCGCGAACTCCTGCTCGATCTCGGCCTTCGCCGCGGCTTTCTCGCGTTCACCCTCGCCTTTGGCCGCCGATTTCGCTTCCTCGATCAGCTGGGTGGCGCGCCGCTCGGTCTGCGCGAGGATGTCGGCCGCGCGACCGCGCGCCTCTGCGATCGTCTGGTCCGCACTCTGAGACGCTTCCTCGAGCTCGCGATGCCCTCGCTCGGCCGCGGCCAGCCCATCGGCAATCGCCTTCTGCCGCGCCTCGATCGCGCGCAGCATGTACGGCCAGATCAGCTTCATCGTGAACAGGATGAACAGGGCGAACATGATCGCCTGTGCGATGAGCGTGAAATTAATGTTCATGACGGCTCCTTGAGCGGATCCCGCGTCCCGCGCAAACGCGCGGCTCGGCGTCGACGAGCGATCCCGGACCTCAGCTCTGGATGACGGCGAGCAGCGGATTCGCGAACGCGAACATCATCGCCAGACCCACGCCAATAATGAACGAGGCGTCGATCAGGCCGAGCAGCAGGAACACTTTCGCCTGCAGCGAGTTCGTCAGTTCGGGCTGGCGCGCGGCGGCTTCGAGAAACCGGCTGCACATCACGCCCACGCCGATGCACGCGCCCGCGGCGCCGACGCCGATCATCAGGCCGATGCCGATCCCCGTGTACGCCTGGATCATCGCCAGAAGTTGCAGTTTTTCCATTGGTGCTTTCCTTTCTCAGCGCAAAGACGGTTGGAGTAGTGACCTGCTCAGTGATGCTCGTGCGCGAGCGCGATGTAGACGACGGTGAGCATCATGAAAATGTAGGCCTGCAGCAGGACGATCAGAATGTGGAAGATCGCCCATCCCAGACCGAGCACGGAGGCGAATGCCGTCCCGACGAGGCCGCTGGCCGCCCAGATCCAGAGCAACAGGAAGATGATCTCGCCGGCGTACATGTTTCCGAACAAGCGCAGCGAGTGCGACACCGGCTTCGAGACGTACTCGATCAGGTTGAACAGGAGGTTGAATGGAACGAGGAGCGGCGCCGCCCAGATTGGCTTCACCCCGAACGGGGTACAGAACAGCTCGTGCAGCCAGCCGCCAAATCCCTTGGAGGCGATCGCAAAGTAGATCATCAACAGCCACACCGACAGCGACAGCGCGAAGGTCATGTTCACGTCGGTGGTCGGCACGATGCGAAAGCCGTGCTCGGAAATCAGGTTGGTACCCAATCCCATCCAGTCGGCTGGCAGGAAATCCATCGCATTCATGAGCACCACCCACACGAATACGGTCAGTGCCGCCGGTGCTACGAACTTGTGGCGATCACCGTGATGAAAGATGCCCTTCACCTGATCGTCGACGAATTCGATGAGCAGCTCGACGAACGCCTGCCGCCTGTCGGGCACGCCAGCGGTCGCGCCACGCACGACCCACCAGATGAAGCCCATGCCGATAATCCCGAGGAGCGCGGAGGTGAGCAGCGAATCGAGATGCAGCGTCCAGAACCCGCCGTCGCCGATCGGCTTGGTCAGGTAGGCGAGGTGGTGATCGATGTAGCTGGTGGGGGTGAGGTTGCCGGCGGCCATTGCTTTATTGCACTAGTACTCGCGAACAAAAAACGCCAAAGCAAAAATGACGACGGTGATGATGAAGGTACCGAGGAAGGCGACTGCCACAACATCCTTGTACAGCATCAGCACGAGCCACAGCAGGAGAACGATCAGGCCGATCTTCACGCCCTCGGCCGTCAACGCTGCGACGATGACTCCCCCTGCCGAGTCCGCACGCCCCTTCGAGGCTACCAAGCCCGAAATCGCGCCCGCCACCACACTCACCAACCCCCCGAGTGCAGCGGAAAGTGCCCCGTCGAATCCCGCGACCAGGCCTGCGGCCAACGACAGGATGGCGGTGACCCAGAGCTGCCACCGAAGGACGGTGCGAACCGGCTTGCCCAGTCTGCGGAGCACGGCGTTCATCAGCCCAGCGCCGAGCAAAGCGGCGGCAGTATATAGAGGGGGGTAGGCAAGGTCAACGTGCTGCAGTGCACGATTCGCACTTCGGTACGCCCCGGATCAGGAGCTGTTCCGGCTGGTCAGGCCAGTTTACGCAGCAGGCGGTCGAGATGGTCGAGGTTCGCGTAGTGCACGACCAGCTTGCCGGTGCCTTTCTTGCCGGGTCGGATTTCCACCGTGGTGCCCAGGCGCTCGGAGGTCTGCTCCTCGAGCCGGGCGAGGTCGCGGTCGGCCTTGGCGCCCCTGCGCCGCGCCGCCGGACCGCGCGCCAGCCGTGCAGCAAGCGCCTCGGCCTCGCGTACCGACAGTCCGCGAGCCGCAATCCGGTTCGCGGCCTCGATCTGGCGCGCTGCGTCGAGCGACAGCAGAGCGCGCGCGTGACCCATCTCAAGGGCGCCATCCATGACCATCGCCTGGACAGGCTTGGGCAGCTTGAGCAGACGCAACAGGTTCGTCGTCGCGCTGCGCGAGCGCCCGACGGCGTCGGCGGCCTGCTCGTGTGTCATGCGGAACTCATCGATCAGCCGCTGCAAGCCCGCGGCCTCTTCCATCGGGTTGAGGTTTTCACGCTGAATATTCTCGATCAGCGACATGGCAAGGGCCGATTCGTCCGGCACTTCCCTGACCAGCACCGGCACCTCGGCCAGCCCCGCCATCTGCGCCGCGCGCCAGCGGCGCTCGCCGGCGATCAGCTCGTAGCGCCCGCCATCGACGGGGCGAACGAGGAGCGGCTGCATCAGTCCCTGGGACTTGATCGACGACGACAACTCGGCGAGCGCGGTGCGATCCATGCGCGTGCGCGGCTGGTAGCGACCCGGTCGGATCCGACCGACCGGGAGCGTGGTAAGCGCATCGCTGGGCGCGCTGTCCGCGCCGAGCAGCGCGTCGAGTCCGCGTCCGAGTCCCTTTGCCTTGCTCATGTGCGTTCTCCTACGGACTGCGCTTCGCCCGCTGTCGTTCCACGCTCGTGTTCGAGGATTTCCGCCGCAAATGCGGCGTACGCCTGCGCGCCTTTCGATCCCGGGTCCCAGACGACGGCCGGCGTGCCGTAGCTGGGTGCCTCAGCCAGGCGTACGTTGCGCGGTACCAGCGTACGGTAGACCTTCTTGCCGAAATGGGACTCGAGCTGCTGTGAGACCTGTTGCGTCAGCGTGCTGCGCGGGTCGTACATCGTGCGCAACAGGCCCGCGATGTCGAGCGTCGGATTGAGGTGCGCGCGCACCCGCTTGATGGTGCCAACCAGGTCCGACAATCCCTCCAGCGCATAGTATTCGCACTGCATCGGAATGATGACTTGCTGGGCCGCCGTGAGCGCGTTCACAGTGAGCAGGCTGAGCGACGGCGGGCAATCGACGATCACGAATGCATAGCGGTCGTCGAGTGCCGCGAGCGCCATCTTGAGACGGCCCTCGCGGTTGGGCAGATCGACGAGCTCGATCTCGGCGCCCGCCAGCTCCCGGTTAGCGGGCAGCAGATCGAAGCCACCGCGTTCCGAGCGCACGCACACGGTTGCCGCGTCCGTGAGGCCCAGTAGCACGTGATAGACGGTGCGCGCGGCCTTCGACTTGTCGACTCCGCTGCCCATCGTCGCGTTGCCTTGCGGATCGAGGTCGACCAGCAGCACGCGCTCACCGGCCTGCGCAAGGGCGGCCGCGAGGTTGACGCTGGTCGTCGTCTTACCGACGCCACCCTTCTGGTTGACGACCGCGATCACTCGCGTCATGCGGCAGCCTCGCGCACGCGGCAGAGGACGAGATGACGCTCGGCCTCGAGCAAAGGCACCTGCAGTCGACGCACGTCGCTGCAGTCGACGTCGCGCTTCGACGGCTCGCCGGAGTATTCGCGTCGCACACCTTGCATCGCGGCCAGCAGGCCACCCGGCGCGACCAGATGCCGGCAGGTTGCGACGAACTCGGCGAGCGCAGAAAAAGCGCGACTGATCACGCAATCGAAGCGCTCTTGCGGATGCCACGACGCCGCATCACCCTCGTGTACCAAAACGTTCATGAGCGAGAGCTCGATTTTCGCCTGTCGTAAAAAGGCGGTCTTCTTACTGATTCGGTCATTGAGCGTGACTTGCCAGTCCGGCAGCGCCAATGCCAGCGGAATGCCGGGCAGGCCCGCTCCCGATCCGACGTCCGCGATGCGCAGCGCGCTGCGCCCCTGCGCGAGGTGCGGAACGACCGCGAGCGAATCGAGCAGATGATGCGTCACCATCGCGACGGGGTCGCGGATCGCGGTCAGGTTGTAGACGCGGTTCCACTTTCGCATCAGCGCAAGATAGGCGAGCAAGCGGGTGCGCGTCTCGGCCGGCAGCTCGAGCGCAAGCGCATCGAGACCGCGCGTGAGCGCATCCTCGGCTGTCATGCCGACTTTTTCTGGCGAGGATTCCCCCTTTTCAGGTGCACGAGCAGGAGCGAGATCGCCGCGGGCGTCATGCCAGAGATTCGCGACGCCTGGCCGAGGGTTTCCGGGCGGTGCGCGGCGAGTTTCTGGCGCACCTCGGCCGACAGGCCGCGGATCGCAGTGAAGTCGAGGTCGGCCGGGAGCGGTAGAGCATCGTATTGCTCGCGCCGCATGACCTCGTCGCGCTGGCGCTCGATGTAACCCTGGTATTTGGTCTGAATCTCGACCTGTGCCACCACTTGCGCATCCTCAATCGCTGGACCGGCTCCCGGTAGCGTCATGAGACCTTGGTATGAGGTCTCAGGACGACGGAGCAAATCAGAGAGTAAGTACTCACGTTCTATTGGCTGACCCAGCACTCGAAGTGCGTCCCCCTCGCCGAGCATGCGCGGATTGATCCAAGTCGAGCGCAGTCGCTCGCACTCGCGCGCGACGGCGTCGCGTTTGCGCGCGAATGCCTCCCAACGCGCATCACCGACCAGGCCCAGCTTGCGACCCACGTCCGTCAGTCTCAGGTCCGCGTTGTCTTCACGCAGCATGAGGCGGTATTCCGCGCGGCTCGTGAACATGCGATACGGCTCGCTCACGCCCCGTGTCACCAAGTCGTCGACCAGCACTCCGAGGTAGGCTTCGTCACGCCGGGGACACCATGCGTCGCGTCCACGGACGCGCAAAGCCGCATTCAGCCCCGCAAGCAATCCTTGCGCGCCCGCCTCCTCGTAACCGGTCGTCCCGTTGATCTGGCCGGCAAAGTAGAGACCCTCGATCGACTTCGTTTCGAGAGAAGCGCGAAGATTGCGCGGATCGAAGTAGTCATACTCGATCGCGTAGCCTGGCCGGATGATGTGCACGCGCTCGAGACCACGGATCGAGCGGACGAGCGCGTACTGAACATCGAACGGAAGGCTCGTCGAAATTCCGTTCGGATAGATTTCGTTCGTCGTGAGACCCTCGGGTTCGAGAAAGATCTGATGGCTCTGCTTGCTGGCGAAGCGGTGGATCTTGTCCTCGATCGATGGGCAGTAGCGAGGTCCCACGCCCTCGATCACACCGGTAAAGAGTGGTGAACGGTCGAGTCCTCCTCGAATAATTTCGTGCGTCTGGGCGTTCGTGTGCGTGATCCAGCACGGACGCTGCGCCGGGTGCATCTCACGCCGCGCGAGGAACGAGAAGACCGGCTCCGGGTCGTCACCGGGTTGCTCTTGCATCACGGAGAAATCGATGCTGCGCCCATCGAGCCGCGGCGGCGTGCCTGTCTTCAGCCGGCCGACCGGTAGCTGCAGCTCGCGCAGCCGGGCCGCCAGGGTCACAGAGGCTGGATCCCCAGCACGACCTGCCTGCTGTCTTTCCAGCCCCACGTGAATCACCCCGGCGAGAAAGGTGCCCGCCGTAAGCACGACCGTCCTAGAGTTGAAGCGCACCCCGAGCTGCGTGACCACCCCCGCCGCACGCGTGCCGTCCAGCAGGATGTCATCGGCCGCCTGCTGGAAAAGCGTCAGGTTGGGCTGGTTCTCCAGTCGAGACCGGATCGCCTTGCGATAGAGGACCCGGTCGGCCTGGGCCCGGGTCGCGCGCACGGCGGGGCCTTTGGATGAGTTCAGTGTACGGAACTGGATCCCGGCCTCGTCCGTGGCGAGTGCCATCGCGCCCCCGAGGGCATCGATTTCCTTGACCAGATGACCCTTCCCAATCCCCCCGATCGAGGGATTGCAGGACATCTGCCCGAGAGTCTCGAGACTGTGCGTTAACAGCAGGGTCGAGCAACCCATGCGCGCCGAGGCCAAGGCAGCCTCGGTTCCGGCGTGCCCGCCGCCCACCACGATGACGTCGAATTCGGTCGGAAAATCCATTTAGCCCTCTTCAGGGGAGCGAAATGATACGTGAATGTTCCACGTGGAACTATGGCTGAACGAGGGTTTAGAGCAGACGATGCCGCAAACGGAGGTTTCACGTGAAACATGGACGCCCCTGCCGCCGGAAACAGCGATCCCGCGATCGGCATGCGAAAATCTCGCCCCGCCCTCCCCATGATCTCCCTACAGCGCTACGCGGCCCTATTTGCCTTCGGGGACCTTCGATCGGCAATTCTCGCGTCCCTGATAGGGCGTCTGCCAATCGGGATTACCGGTCTCGCCCTGCTCCTCCTTGTGCAGGCCCGAGAAAGCTCGTTTGCGGACGCTGGGCTGGTCACTTCGGCCTATCTGGGCGGCCTCGCCGGTATCGCTCCGCTCGTCGGCAGGCTGATTGATCGCCTGGGCCCGCGCCCAGTTCTTCTGGCGGCGGGGCTGGCGTATCCGCTTACGCTCCTCACCCTGGTCAACGCCCTCAACCGCGGGGCATCTCTGGGGTGGGTCCTGGTACTTTCGTTTCTGGCCGGAGCCACTTTGCCTCAAGTCACGACCTGCATGCGGACGCTTTACCGCCGGAATCTGCAGGACGACTCCCTGCTTGTAGCCGCGCTGTCCTTCGATTCTGTAGTGATAGAGGCCGTTTTCATTGTGGGACCGATGCTTGTCGCGTTCGTGATCGCCGCCGGGTCACCCGATTACGCCGTACTGCTAGGGGCCGCCTG
>JAJDNJ010000160.1 GCA_022340705.1 Betaproteobacteria bacterium | reverse complement strand
TTACGCGAGCGCGTGCCCGCGCAGCTTCTCCAAAACGCGCAACGGCGAGCGCGCCGGATCGCGCATCGCCTCGACCGGCAGCAGGAAGGTCTGCTCGAGCGCGTACCGGCCGCCCATCGCGGCGTGCGATACCTGGTCGGTGTAGACCATCCAGGTGACGCCGGAAGGAAACTCGAAGCTCTCGCGCACCGCCTTCGCCTGATAGTCCGCGTCGGCCTTCATCCGATCATGCAGCTGGAGCATGAAGTGGTCGTAGGCGCTGCGCCGGCTCTTGGTGACGCCGAGCGCATTGAGCACGAAGCTCGAACCCGGCAACGGTCCGGGAATCGAGGGCACGAAGTGCTGGGCGAGCGCTTCAAAGGGCTCGCCCAGGCGCCATTTGCGCGTGACACCCTGCGGATGCAGGTTGGTGAAGACACGCAGGATGCGCCGGCCGTGGACCGGCGAGGACGGGAAGCTGTCGACGTGCAGGCGGGTATCGTCCTTGCGCCAGGACGTCGGCCGACCGGCAACCTCGACCGGCCGGTAGCTGGTACGCGCCTGCTGCAGGGCCATCGCGTAGTGCGGCAATAGCTGGCACACCAGCTTTTTGCTGAGCGTGGCCCAGCGCGTCATCATGTTCTGCAGCAGCTTTAACTCCGCGGGATCGGCGTCGCTCCCGCGCACGCGCCCGCTGGCCGGATCCAGGCTGACGTTCTTCGCCCGACCCGCGGCGATCGGCGAGAGCAGCTGCGCCTCGCCGTTCTCGATCGGGAAGCGCAGCTGCGGAAACAGGAGAACCTTGCCGGCCTCGAGCGCGCGCGTGGCGCGCTCCTGCGCCTCGGACGGGCAGGCCAGATTCCAGTCGCTGATCGCAAAGCTGATGACGTCGCTCATGGGTCTCGGAAAGAATGGGGCGGCCTGTGCCGCAAGAGCGTCAGTTTAAGGCCGCGGCCCGCCTACTCCTCGCCACCCGGTTCGCAACCCTCGATCACGTAGGCGGCGGGCGAAACCCGGCAGCGCCAGGTGACCGACTTCTCGCCGCCCGGCAGCGGACGGAACACGAGCACCACGTCGAACTTCTCGCTGCGCGCGACGATCGTGCCGGATTCGTTGACCCGCACGAGGTAGGCGCCGTAATCCGGATCGCTCCGCACGCTGAAGTCGGGCTCGATCCGCTTGGCATAGAGCAGCTCACCGCCGATCACCTTGCGCAGGCCCTCTGTCTGGGTTTGAATCGCGCGTACGGCACGCTTTATTTCGTCGTCGGAGGCAAGCCAGTAGCCCGGCACGCGCGGCAGGACGAGGGCGGTCGCTGCCCCGACGAGAAGCAGTGCGGCAAAGGTGACGGTCTTCCAGCCCATGGCGTACCCGGCGCGCGGATCAGTCCTTGATCAGCAGCTGCATCAGGCTGCAGGTATCCCAGCGCTTGCCGCCGCGCGCCTGCACCTGGGCGTAGAACTGGTCGACCAGCGCAGTCACCGGCAGGCGCGCGCCGTTCTGCTTGGCCTCGGCGAGGCAGATGCCGAGGTCCTTACGCATCCAGTCGACCGCGAAGCCGAAGCCGTCGAACTTACCGTCGGTCATCGGCTTCCAGCGGTTTTCCATCTGCCAGGACTGAGCCGCGCCCTTCGAGATCACCGAGATCACCTTCTCCATGTCGAGTCCGGCGCGCTGGCCGAAGTTGAGGCCCTCGGCCAGACCCTGCAGCAGGCCGCCGATGACAATCTGGTTGACCATCTTGGTGAGCTGCCCGGCCCCGGGCGCGCCGATCAGCGCGCAGCTCTTGGCGTAGATGTCGAGCACGGGCTTGGCTTTGTCGAACACCGCCTGCTCGCCGCCGCACATGATTCCCAGCTGGCCGTTTTCGGCTCCGGCCTGCCCGCCTGACACCGGCGCATCGACGAAGCCGACGCCTTTTTCCTTCGCCTTGGCGTGCACTTCGCGTGCGACGAGCGCCGATGCGGTGGTGTGATCGACCAGGATTGCGCCTTTCTTCATGCCGGCGAGCGCGCCCTTGTCACCGAAGACCACCGAGCGCACGTCGTCGTCGTTGCCGACGCACATCATGACGAAGTCGCAGTCCTTGACTGCCTCGGCGGGCGTGGCTGCAGCCTTGCCACCGTAGGTCTTCGTCCATTCTGCGGCCTTGGCGGCGGTTCGGTTGTAGACGGTGACGTCGTGCCCGCCCTTTTTCGCCAGGTGTCCCGCCATCGGGTAGCCCATCACCCCGAGCCCTAAAAACGCGACCTTTGCCATTGCGCCTCTCCCAACAGATTGTTTGGATTGAGAAAGGCCAATTCTAAACCGCGGCCGTTGACAGGTCCCGGTCAACCGCTACAATACATGGACGTTTATACAGTATCCGGTGTCGACCCAGGGCCTTCCTGCCGCAGATGTCGACGCTCCAATAAGAGGTACACCATGGACGACAACAAGGCCAAGGCGCTCGCGGCGGCCCTCTCCCAAATCGAAAAGCAGTTCGGCAAGGGTTCCATCATGCGCATGGACTCGGAGGCCATCAAGGACGTGCAGGTGGTCTCGACGGGCTCGCTCGGCCTCGATCTTGCGCTCGGCGTCGGCGGCCTGCCGCGCGGCCGCGTGGTCGAGATCTACGGGCCGGAGTCTTCGGGCAAGACCACGCTTACCCTGCAGGTGGTGGCCGAGATGCAGAAGATGGGCGGCACCGCGGCCTTCATCGATGCGGAGAACGCGCTCGACCCGCAGTACGCTGGCAAACTGGGCGTCAACATCGACGAGTTGCTGATCTCGCAGCCCGACACGGGCGAGCAGGCGCTTGAGATCGCCGACATGCTGGTGCGCTCGGGCGCGGTCGACGTGATCGTGGTCGACTCGGTGGCGGCGCTCACGCCGAAGGCCGAGATCGAGGGCGAGATGGGCGAGCCGCAGATGGGCCTGCAGGCGCGCCTGATGAGCCAGGCGCTGCGCAAGCTCACCGCGAACATCAAGCGCACCAATACGCTCGTCATCTTCATCAACCAGATCCGCATGAAGATCGGCGTGATGTTCGGCAGCCCGGAGACGACCACGGGCGGCAACGCGCTCAAGTTCTACGCCTCGGTGCGCATGGACATCCGGCGCATCGGCGCGATCAAGAAGGCCGACGAGGTGATCGGCTCGGAGACGCGGGTCAAGATCGTGAAGAACAAGGTCGCGCCGCCGTTCCGCCAGGCGGAGTTCGACATTCTCTACGGCGAGGGCATCTCGCGCGAGGGCGAGATCCTCGAGCTCGGCGTGCAGCACGGCGTGCTCGAGAAGACCGGCGCCTGGTACGGCTACCAGGGCGACCGCCTCGGCCAGGGCAAGGACAACTCGCGCGAATTCCTGCGCGAGAATCCGCAGCTTGCGCGCGAAATCGAGATGAAAATTCGCGAAAAAGCGGGCGTCGCCCCGCCGACGCCGGCCGCTGTCACGGAAGCGGCCGAAGACAGCAACGTTGAAAAACTCCCCGCCAGAAAGCGCGGGTGAGCTGAAAGCGCGCGCACTGCGCCTGCTCGCAAGGCGCGAGCACACGCGCGCCGAGCTCGCGAGGAAGCTCGCGCCGCATGCGGCCTCGGGCGAGACCGTCGAGGCGCTGCTCGACGGTCTCGTCGCGCAGCGCCTGCTGTCGGAGGCGCGCTACGCGGAAGAACGCGCGCGTGTGCTGGCTCGCAAATTCGGCGCTGCGCGCATCCGCCACGACTTGAAATCCAAGGGCGTCGCCTCCGAAATCGCCGAGCGCGTCTCGGCGGGTGACGAGCTTGGGCGCGCGATCGCGATCGTGCGCCGGCGCTACCCCGCGCCCGCGGACAGCTGGTCCGAGCGCGCCCGCCGGGCGCGCTTTCTCGAGCGGCGCGGCTTTTCCCACGCCACGATTCGTGCCGCGCTCGGCGCGGCGGCAGACGACCCCGACGACGCCTAGCGTCCGTTGTGCAGCCCTCCGTCGATTAGAATGGAGGGCTTATGAAGTCGGCAGACATCCGCTCGAGTTTTCTCGAGTTTTTCCGCTCCAAGGGCCACACCATCGTCGCCTCGAGCCCGCTGGTTCCTGCGAACGACCCGACGCTGCTGTTCACCAACTCGGGCATGGTGCAGTTCAAGGAGGTGTTTCTCGGCAAGGAGAAGCGCCCCTACACGCGCGCGACGACCTCGCAGCGCTGCGTGCGCGCCGGCGGAAAGCACAACGACCTGGAGAACGTCGGCTACACCGCGCGCCACCACACGTTCTTCGAGATGCTGGGCAACTTCAGCTTCGGCGACTACTTCAAGGAAGATGCGATCCGCTACGCCTGGGAGCTGCTCACCAAGGTCTATGGGTTGCCGGCAGAGCGCCTGTGGACCACCGTGTACCACACGGACGATGAAGCCTTCGATCTGTGGACCAAGACGATCGGCATTCCGCCCGAGCGCTGCATTCGCATCGGCGACAAGCCCGGAGGGCAGCCGTACCAGTCGGACAACTTCTGGCAGATGGCCGATACCGGCCCCTGCGGACCGTGCAGCGAGATCTTCTACGACCACGGGCCCGGCATCGCCGGCGGACCGCCGGGTTCGGCGGACGCCGACGGCGACCGCTATATCGAGATCTGGAACCTCGTGTTCATGCAGTTCAACCGCGACGAGCAGGGCGTGATGCATCCGCTACCCAAGCCATCGGTCGACACCGGCATGGGTCTCGAGCGCGTCGCCGCGGTGCTGCAGCGCGTGCACTCGAACTACGAGATCGACCTGTTCCAGGATCTGATTCGCGCCGCCGCGCGCGAGACCGGGCAGAAGCAGCTGCACAATCCGTCGCTCAACGTGATTGCCGATCACATTCGTGCCTGCAGCTTTCTGATCGTCGACGGGGTGATCCCCGGCAACGAGGGACGCGGCTACGTGCTGCGCCGGATTGTGCGGCGCGCGATCCGGCATGGCTACAAGCTCGGCCAGAAGCAGCCGTTTTTTTACCGCCTGGTCGACGACCTCGACCGGGCGATGGGCGCTGCCTATCCCGAGCTCTCGCAGGCGAAGAGCCGCGTGGCGCAGGTCCTGAGACAGGAGGAAGAGCGCTTCGCGGAGACGCTGGAGCACGGCATGGGCGTGCTCGAGGGTGCGCTTGCCTCGGGAGAAAACCTGCTCGACGGCGAAACCGTGTTCAAGCTCTACGATACCTTTGGTTTTCCGGTCGACCTGACGGCCGACGTCTGCCGTGAGCGCGGCGTGATGCTCGACATGGCGGGCTTCGAGGCGGCGATGGCAGCGCAGCGCGAGCGTGCGCGCGCCGCGAGCCGCTTCTCGATGGCGGGCGGGCTCGAGTACGCAGGCGACAAGACCGAATTCGTCGGCTACGAAAAGCTCGAGACGCGCGGCCGCGTGATCGCGCTTTACCGCGAGGGCGCGGCGGTCGATGTCCTGAATGCCGGGGAAGCGGGCGTCGTGGTGCTGGATTGCACACCGTTCTATGCGGAATCCGGCGGCCAGGTCGGTGATCGCGGGGAGCTGGTCGGCCCAGCGGGCACCTTTGCCGTTGCCGACACGCAGAAGGTGCAGGCTGAGGTTTTCGGTCATCACGGTACGCAGTCGACCGGCCGCCTCAAGATCGGCGACGAGGTGCGCGCGCGGGTCGACACGGTCGCGCGCGGGCGCACGATGCGCAACCATTCGGTAACGCACCTGATGCACAAGGCGCTGCGCGAGGTGCTCGGCGGCCATGTCCAGCAAAAGGGCTCGCTGGTCGATGCCGACAAGACGCGCTTCGATTTTGCGCATGACAAGCCGATGCGCGAAGAGGAGATCCGGCGCGTGGAGCGGCTGGTCAACGCGGAGATCCTGGAGAATACGCCGACCCGCGCGCAAATCATGGCGTTCGACGATGCCAAGCGCTCGGGTGCCGTCATGCTGTTCGGCGAGAAGTACGGCGAGGAGGTGCGCGTGCTCGATATCGGCTCCTCGCGCGAGTTCTGCGGGGGCACGCATGTGGCGCGTACCGGAGACATCGGCCTGTTCAAGATCGTCGATCAGGCCGCGGTCGGCGCCGGCGTGCGCCGCGTCGAGGCGAAGACCGGCGACGGTGCGCTCGCCTGGGTACAGGCGCAGGAAGCGCAGCTGCACGAGGCGGCGGCGGCGCTCAAGGCGCCGGCCGGCGAGCTGACCGCGAAGATCAGCCAGCTGACCGAAAACGCGCGCGCGCTCGAGCGCGAGCTGACCAGGCTGAAATCGCGCCTCGCGACGGGACAGGGCGCCGATCTCACCACGCAGGCGGTGGAGATCAAGGGTGCGAGGGTGCTGGCCGCGACCCTCGATGGCGCCGACCCCAAGACGCTGCGCGAGGCAATCGACCGGCTCAAGGACAAGCTCAAGCCCGCGGCGATCGTCCTGGGCAGCGTCGCCGACGGCAAGGTGTCGCTCGTCGCGGGAGTGACGAGCGAGCTCACCGCCAAGCTCAAAGCGGGCGAGCTGGTCAACCACGTTGCACAACAAGTGGGCGGCAAGGGCGGCGGGCGCCCCGATCTGGCGCAGGCGGGCGGCAACGATCCGGCCAAGCTGGCCGAGGCGCTCGGGTCGGTGCGCGCCTGGGTCGAGCAGCGGCTCGGCGGCGGCTAGCCGCCGGGCGAGGGGCCCGGTCGGCCCCGGCTAGAAGCCGATGCGCTGGCGCTTGCTGGCGCGCGGGTCCTGCACGTCCTCGGGCTGCATCTCGCTGCGGCCCTCCAGCTTCGCGTTGCCGAACCCGGATTGAACGGCGCGGCGCATCTCGCGCGGCGAGAGCGTGGCGAGCTTCTCGAGCACCGCGGCCGAGGGCATCTCGGGAAACTGCCGGCCCCAGTCGTGCGCGCTGCGGATTTCGCGGTAGATCGCGCTGGCGATGCGCGCCGCGCCCTCGGCGTCTGGCGCCTCGATCTGGTAGACGTTCATCCGGTTGAGGATCGGTTCCGGGATCTGCGCAGCGTCGTTCGCGGTCGCGAACCAGACCGCGCCCGAGGCGTCGATCGGCAGCTCGACAAATTCGTCGACGAAGCGCGTTGCGGTCTGGATCTCGAGCAAGCTGTAGAGCGCGCCGAGCGGGTCGTACTGGCCGTCGGCCGAGGTCTTGTCGAGCTCGTCGACGACCATCACCGGGTTGGCGTAGTCACCGTGCAGGAAGGTGTCAAACACCTTGCCGGGCTTGGCGTTCTTCCACTGCGATGACGCCCCTGAAAGAATCCAGCCGGCGGTGAGTGAGCTCATCGGCACGAAGCCGAAGCCGGTGCCCAGCAGTTGCGCGATCCGGCGCGCAAAGTGGGTCTTGCCGATTCCGGGCTCGCCGAGCAGCAGCATCGGCGGCAGCTCGACCGGATCGCTCGAGTCGATGCACAAGACGAGCTGCTTGCGGATGTCCTCGAGCACCTCGCCGAAATTCGGCAGCTCATCGAACAGGGCCTCCATCGGCGGCATGGTCGAGGGCTTGACCGTGAAGCGCTGCCCCCCGACGCGCAGCATCTTCTCGTACACCGCGCGCAACGCGTCGCTTGCACTCGGCGAGAGCTCCTGCAGCGCTTTCTCGACGTCCGAAACCTCGTATACGTCCTTGAATCCCGCAATCGGAATGCAGGCGCTGGCCGACGCGTTGCCGGAATTCTCTTTCGCGATGCTGGCCGTCATAAGTTGTTTCTCCTTGTCAGGCGGCGAGACCGTCTTGAAAACGCTATCACGCCGATTCCTAACGAAGCAATACACGTGCCCAAGATCCTGCGCGCGATCGGGGTGCGGCGCAGCGGGCCAAGGTCAAACTTGGCCAAAGTCGGCGCGCGTTGGCCAATTAGTTGGCATCGGCGCAGTCAAAGAGTGTGCTGCCCGGGCGGCGGCCCTGGCTGGCAGCGCCCACCGTCGTGTGCTGATGGGGCCGCGACCCACCGCCGGGCTCGCTTGCCAGGGCGGCGCGCTTCGTGTTTGAATCGCAACGGGGAACGCCCATGCACGCGATGTACAACGGGTTTTTCGGCTTTTTCTTCTACTTCCTGCGCCGGCTGGCGGACGGAAGCGGCTGACCTCACCCATAGGGACCCCGACAGAACCGCCAGCGCTGAAAGCCTGGCGGTTTTTTTATTTTCAGGACCTGCCATGACCACACCGACCGACGCCTACCTCTCGCTCGTTCCCGCGGACAAGACCTCGCTCACCGACGACGAGCGCATCGAGAACATCGTTCCCCTGCCGCCCCCCGAGCACCTGATCCGCTTCTTCCCGATCCAGGGCACCGCGGTGGAGGTGCTCATCGCTGACACGCGCCGCCGGGTGCGCGAGATCCTGCATGGCCAAACCGATCGCTTGCTGGTGGTGATCGGGCCATGCTCGATTCATGACCCTGCCGCGGCGGTCGCATACGCCGAGCGCCTCGCCGAGGAGCGGCGCAAGCACGCCGCCCAGCTCGAGATCCTGATGCGCGTGTATTTCGAGAAGCCGCGCACGACGGTCGGCTGGAAGGGGCTGATCAACGATCCGTATCTGAACGGGAGCTTCCGCATCAATGAGGGGCTGCGCATCGCACGCGACTTGTTGGTGCGTATTAATCAGTTGGGTGTGCCCGCCGGCTGCGAGTTTCTCGACGTGATCTCGCCGCAGTACGTGGGTGATCTCGTGTCCTGGGGCGCGATCGGTGCGCGCACCACCGAATCGCAGGTGCATCGCGAGCTGGCCTCCGGCTTGTCGGCGGCCGTCGGCTTCAAGAACGGCACCGATGGCGACGTGCGCATCGCGGTGGATGCGATCCTCGCCGCGCGCCAGAAGCACCACTTCCTCTCGGTACACAAGAGCGGACAGGTCGCGATCGTCGAAACGCGCGGCAACGACGATTGTCACGTCATCCTGCGCGGCGGCGCGAAGCCGAACTTCGACGCGGCAAGCGTCGAGGAGGCCTGTCGTATGCTGGGCGGCGCGGGTCTCGTGCAGCGCCTGATGATCGACTGCTCGCACGCCAACAGCCGCAAGGACTACCGGCGCCAGCGCGAGGTCTGCGCCGACGTCTGCGAACAGATTGCCGCCGGCGAAGAGCGCGTAGTCGGATTGATGATCGAGTCGAACCTGGTCGAGGGGCGCCAGGACCTCGTGCCAGGCAAGCCGCTTGCCTTCGGGCAGAGCATCACCGATGCCTGCCTCGGCTGGGACGACTCGGCGAAGCTGCTGGCTGCGCTCGCCGAAACCGTGGCGCGGCGCCGCGAGAAGCGCGGCACGCGCACTCCGGCGACCGCCTGAGAGCGAAAGCCGGCGCATTGCCTGCGGCGCGGGCGCGGCTCCGGAGGCTCCGCTGAGCCTGACCCCCGAGGTGGTGGTCATCGCGGCTCTCGTGATCGCGGGTGCCTATCTGGTATTCGGGCTCACGGGCTTCGGTTCGACTGTGATCGCGGTGCCGCTGCTTGCGCAGCTGCTGCCGCTCAAGCTCGCGGTGGCGCTCATGCTGCTGCTCGACTTTTCGGCCTTTCTCGGCTTCGGATTGCGCGTGCGGCGCGGCATCCGGCTGGACGAGACCGGCCGGCTGCTGCCCACGGCGCTCCTCGGCATGGCGCTCGGCATGACCTTGCTGATCGGGGTGGCGGAATCCTGGCTGCTCGGGCTGCTCGGCCTGTTCGTGCTGGGCTACGCCGCCTACGGCCTGCTGCGGCGCGGACTGCCCGGGCGCCTGCCGCGCTGGTCCGCGCTGCCGATCGGGCTCGTCGGGGGGGCGTTTTCGGTACTGTTCGGCACAGGCGGCGTGCTGTTTGCGATCTACAACGCCGGGCGCATCGACGACAAGTCCGAGCTGCGCGCGAGCAACGCGGCCACCATCGCGTTCTCCGCGGTGGTGCGTCTGGTGCTGTTCGGCGCGACCGGGCTCCTTGCGCAGGAGGGCCTCTGGCTGCTCGTCGCCTCGATGCTGCCGGCGCTCGCGCTGGGCGTCCTGCTCGGGCATCGGCTGCACGCGCGGGTTCCCGCCGGGGCCGTGGTGCGCGTGGTGCACGCGGTGCTGCTTCTTGCCGGCATTTCACTGCTCGTTCGGGTGCTCGCGAGCGCGTAGTGTGCGTCCGCGCCAATCGGCGGCATAATGCGGCGCGGCAAAGCGCCGTGAAACCCCATGTCTGACCGTCCGCCACAGCTTTCCCGACTGACCTTCGTCGGCGATGCCACGCAGTATTCCGAGCAGCTGCGCGTGTTGATCCCGCAATGCACGCTGCTCGAAAACTTCTCTGTCCCCGAGGTGCGTCTGCTCGCGCATTTCATGGACGTGTATCGCGCAGCGCCGGACACCGAGATCATCCGCGAGAACGATGGTGGCGACTTCATGGTGATGATCCTCGAAGGTCGTGTCGAAGTGCGCAAGCGCGATCGCTGGAAGCGCATGCAACTGATCGCCGAGGTCGGTCCTGGTCGCACGCTCGGTGAGATGTCGATGATCGACGGTGAGCCGCGCTTCGCCACCTGCGTCGCGATCGAACCGGTGCTGGTCGCTGTCATGCACCGCGAGAGCCTCGCGCGCATCATCGTCGAACAGCCGATGCTCGGCGCCAAGATCCTGATGGAGCTCGTCCTGATGCTTTCGCAACGTCTGCGCGCGACCAGCTCGCGTCTGGTTCAGGTGCTCGATGCCCAGGCCCGGCAGGAGTCCGGTCTGCACGAAGAGTGAAACTTGCCGAACGGCGGTCGGTCCAACGCGGCATCGACCTGTAATGCAGGGCCGCGTCCGGCGACCAAGCATCCGGTGGCCGAAACAACAAGGAGGACTTGGTGCACGCGACGCTCCCCCTGATGCGCAGATACGGTTTTCCCGCGCTGCGTCGGACCCGTCTCGAGACACTGCAGGTCAATCTCGGGTATCGCTGCAACCAGAGCTGCCTGCACTGCCATGTCAATGCCGGGCCGAAGCGCACCGAGACCATGTCGCGCGAGACCGTGACCGACGTGATCGCGTTTCTCGGGGTCTCGGCTGTGCGCCGGCTCGATCTAACCGGTGGCGCACCGGAGCTCAACCCGCACTTCCGTGAGCTCGTGCTGCGTGCGCGCGAACTCGGCGTGCACGTCGTCGACCGCTGCAACCTGACCATACTCGAGGAGCCCGGTCAGGAGGGGCTGGCCGAGTTTCTTGCGCACCAGCAGGTCGAAATCATCGCCTCGCTGCCCTGCTACCTTGAAGAGAACGTCGACCGCCAGCGCGGTCAGGGCGTGTTCGAGCGCAGCCTGCGCGGCATCGCGCGCCTAAACGCGCTCGGCTACGGCGCCGAAGGCAGCGGGCTCGAGCTGAATCTCGTCTACAACCCGCAAGGACCGAGCCTGCCGCCTGCGCAGGAGGGCCTCGAATCCGAGTACAAGCGCGTCCTGGCCGAATGCCATGGCATCCGCTTCAACCGCCTGTACACGCTCGCCAACATGCCGATCCAGCGTTTCGGCTCGACGCTCGTCTCGAAGGGACGCTTCGATGAGTACATGGCGCTGCTCAAGGGCGCGCACCGCGAGGAAAATCTGGGCGCCGTAATGTGCCGCAGTCTGATCTCGGTCGACTGGCAGGGGCGGGTCTACGACTGCGACTTCAACCAGATGCTTGGCCTGCCGCTTGCGGTCGAGGGCAGCGTGGATGTCCGGCTCTCGGATCTGATCGGGCGCGATCTCGGCGGCAATCCGATTGCGGTACGCGACCACTGTTATGGCTGCACCGCGGGGCAGGGTTCTTCCTGCGGGGGTGCGCTCGACGCCTGAGACCGCGGTGTCCGACCCATCCGTCCCGGGCCGCAGCTGCCCGCTCAGTTACCGCACGCGCGCGGCGGCGTTCGCGGCCGGCGCGGCGACGCTGCAGTGCGACACGCTGTGGATCGTCGGTGGGCTCTACGGCAACGTTTGCGCCCTGGAGCGCGTGCTGAATCTGTACGAGGCCGAGCGCGGCGCCAAGGCGCTCGTGTTCAACGGCGACTTTCACTGGTTCGACGTCGATGCCGGCGACTTTGCCGCGATCGAACGCGGCGTATCGGCGCACGTTGCGACGCGCGGCAATGTCGAGGCCGAGCTCGCCCGGCCCGCGGCGCGCGCCGGCTGCGGCTGTGGCTATCCCGACTGGGTGGGAGACGATACCGTCGAGCGCTCCAACCGGATCATCGAGCGACTGCGCGCGACGGCGCAGGCCGATCCGGAGGCCTGCCGACGCCTCGCCGCGCTGCCGATGACCGCGCTCGCCGAAGTCGGCGGCGAGCGTGTTGGCATCGTGCACGGCGACGCCGATTCGCTCGCTGGCTGGGGTTTTTCGCAGGAAGTGCTCGCGACGCACGATGGTCTGCGCGCCGCCGAGCGGGCCTTCGAGGCCGCCGCGGTACGCGTGTTCGCGTCGAGCCACAGCTGCCTTCCGGTGATGCAGGGTTTTTCCGGAAGCCGCGCGCTCGTCAACAACGGCTCGGCCGGGATGGCGAATTTTGCGCAGACCCGCTACGGGCTGGCCACGCGCATTTCGGTCGCGCCGAGCACGGGGGCGCTTTACCGCCTGCGCGCCGGCGCGCTGTTCGTCGAAGCGGTCGCGATCGACTTCGATGCGCACGCCTGGATGCGCCGTTTTCTCGCGCAATGGCCCGCGGGCTCGGACGCCCACGCGTCCTATTTTGGGCGCATTTCGCAGGGTCCGAGCTATCGCATTACGCAGGCGCTGAGACCGAGCGCAGAGGACGCGCGGGTCGCGGCGTAACGCCACGTCGGGTTCCGCGACGAAGCGGCAATGGCCTAGGCCATAATTCGCTTCGTTCCCGGGGGAACCATGAAGAAGAGCAAGATCGTCGTCGTGGTCGTCGTTGCCGTGCTGATCGGCGTGTTCTTCGCCCTCGGCGGCCATCGCTATCTCAGTTTCGAAAACATCAAGGCCCAGCAGGCCTCGATCCAGGCGCTGTTCGGCACGCACCCTTGGACGACGGCGCTCGTGTTCTTTCTCGGCTACGTCGCGGTGACCGGGCTTTCGCTGCCCGGCGCGGCGCTGATGACCCTGATCGCCGGTGCCATCTTCGGCCTGCTCTGGGGAACGGTGATCGTCTCCTTCGCCTCGAGCGTTGGCGCGACGCTAGCCTTCGTCGTGAGCCGCTTCCTGCTGCGCGACTGGGTGCAGGCGCGCTTCGGCCGTCAGTTGCGTGCAATCAACGAGGGCGTTGCGCGCGAGGGTGGATTCTATCTCTTCACCCTGCGCCTCATCCCGGCGGTCCCGTTCTTCGTAATCAACCTCGCAATGGGTCTCACGCCGCTGCGCACCTGGACCTTCTACTGGGTGAGCCAGCTCGGCATGCTCGCGGGCACGGTGGTCTACGTGAATGCGGGCACGCAGCTCGCCGCGATCGAAACGCCGGCGGGAATCCTGTCGCCCGGACTGATCGGCGCGTTCGTGCTGCTCGGCCTGTTCCCGCTGATTGCCAAGCGCGTGCTCGATTGGGTCAAGGCGCGTCGCGTCTATGCGCGCTGGACGCGTCCGGCGCGCTTCGACCGGAATCTGGTCGTGATCGGCGCCGGCTCGGCGGGACTGGTGAGCGCGCTGATCGGCGCAACGGTGCGCGCCAAGGTGACGCTGGTCGAGAAGCACCAGATGGGCGGCGACTGCCTGAACACCGGCTGCGTGCCGTCCAAGGCGCTCATCAAGTCGGCGCGCGTGCTCGACCAGATGCGGCGCGCGCGTGACTTCGGGCTCAACTCGGCACATGCAGAGTTCGATTTCGGCGAGGTGATGGCGCGCGTGCAGCAGGTGGTGAAGACCATCGAGCCGCACGACTCGGTCGAGCGCTACACGCAGATGGGCGTCGAATGTCTCGCCGGCGACGCGAAAATCGTCTCGCCCTGGGAGGTCGAGGTGACGCTCGGCAACGGAGAGCGGCACCGAATCTCGACGCGTGCGATCGTGATCGCGGCGGGCGCGGCACCGTTCGTGCCGCCGATCCCGGGAATCGAGGCGGTTGGCGTGCTGACCTCGGACACGGTCTGGGGGCTGCGCACGCTGCCGCGGCGTATGGTCGTGCTCGGCGGCGGCCCGATCGGCTGCGAGCTGACACAGGCCTTTGCGCGCTTCGGCGCCAAAGTCACGCAGGTCGAGATGCTGCCGAGACTCCTGGTGCGCGAGGATCCCGAGGTTTCCGAGACGATCCTGCGCCGGTTCACCGCCGAGGGGATCGACGTTCGGGTGAACCACAAAGCCAAGCGCTTCCTCGTCGAAAACGGCGAGAAGCTGATGATCGCCGAGCACGAGGGCCGCGAAGTGCGCATCGCCTTCGACGCGCTGCTCTGTGCGGTCGGACGCCAGCCGCGCACGAAGGGTTACGGGCTGGAAGAGCTCGGCATCCCCACCACGCCGGCGCGCACCGTGGAGACCAATGAATACCTGCAGACGCTATACCCGAACATTTATGCCTGCGGAGATGTCGCCGGGCCCTACCAGTTCACCCATGTCGCTTCGCACCAGGCCTGGTACGCCTCGGTCAATGCCCTGTTCGGGACCTTGAAGAGGTTCCGCGCCGACTATTCCGTGATTCCCTGGGCGACCTTCGTCGATCCCGAGGTCGCGCGGGTCGGCCTAAACGAAACCGAGGCCAAGGAGCGGAATATCGCGTACGAGGTCACCGTTTACGGAATTGACGATCTCGACCGGGCAATCGCCGAAAGTGAAGCACACGGCATGGTGAAGGTGCTGACGGTGCCGGGTAAGGATCGCATTCTCGGCGTGACGATCGTCGGCCAGCACGCCGGAGACCTGATCGCCGAATTTGTCCTCGCGATGCGCCATGGACTGGGGTTGAACAAGATTCTCGGCACGATTCACATCTATCCGACGCTCGCCGAGGCGAACAAGTACGCGGCGGGCGTCTGGAAAAAAGCGCATGCGCCCGAGCGCGTGCTGCGCCTGCTCGAGCGATTCCACCGCTGGATGCGGAGAGATCAATGAGGCGTCTTGCGCGCGTCCTCGCACTGACGCTGCCGCTGTACGCCGGCGCCGCGCTTGCGCAGGGCTTCGATCATTCGCACGCGGCCTGGTCCGCGTTGCTCAAGAAGCACGTCGTCCTCATCTCCAAGGGACGGGCATCGCAGCTCGACTACGCAGGCATGGCGAAGGACCATGCCGCGCTCGAAGCCTATCTGAAGGTGCTGTCCGGCGTGCCGCAGGCCGAATTCGAGCGCTGGTCGAAGGCGCAGCGCATGGCCTTCCTGATCAACGCCTACAACGCTTTCACGATCGAGAAGATCCTCACACGCTATCCCGACATCGGTTCGATCTGGGATTTCGGCAAGATTTTCGGCAATCCCTTCAAGGACGAGTTCTTTTCACTCTTCGGGCGCCCGTTCACGCTCGACGGGATCGAGCACGGCATGCTGCGCAAGCCCGGCGCCTACGACGAGCCGCGCGTGCATTTCGCGGTGAACTGCGCCTCGATCGGCTGCCCGATGCTGCGCGAGGAAGCCTACGTCGCAAGCCGCCTGGACGCGCAGCTCGAGCAGCAGACGGCGCGCTTTCTGGCGGACCGCTCGCGCAACCGCTACGACGCGGCGCAGGGCGAGCTCGCGGTCTCCAAGATCTTCGACTGGTTCAAGGAGGACTGGCGGAGCGGCTATCGCGGCTTCGAGGGCAGGGCACCGCCAATCACCTCGCGCGCGGCCTACTTCGGACGTTACGCGGCGCTGCTCGCCGACGCGCCCGCAGACCAGGCCCGCATCCGCGAAGGCAAGCTGCCGCTGACCTTCCTCGAGTACGACTGGAGGCTGAACGACGTCAAACGCTAGCGGGGTGCTGCGGTGAAGCTCTCGATCGTCGTCCCGACGCTGAACGAGGCCGCTGGGCTCGAGCGCTGCCTGCTGCCTCTGCAGGCGCTGCGCGCGCGCGGGCACGAGATCATCGTCGTCGACGGCGGCAGCCGTGATGCGAGCCGGCAGCTCGCACAGCCGCTCGTCGACGCCGTGCTCGAGGCGCCGCGCGGGCGCGCCGTGCAGATGAACGCAGGCGCGGCGCGCGCGCAGGGCGTGGGCCTCGTGTTTCTGCATGCCGATACGCGCTTACCCGAGCAGGCGGACAAGATGGTCGCGACCGCGCTCGCCGAGTCGCTCTGGGGGCGGTTCGACGTGCGCATTGCCGGGCGCCATCCGTTGCTCGGCTGGATTTCGGGGGCGATGAACCTGCGCTCGCGGCTGACCGGAATCGCGACAGGCGACCAGGCGATCTTCGTGCGCCGCGCGGCGTTCGAGGCGCTCGGCGGGTATGCGCCGATTCCGCTGATGGAGGACATCGAGCTCTCGCGCAGGCTGCGCGGGCTCGGCGCGCCGGCCTGCCTGCGCGCGCGCGTCGAGACCTCCGGACGGCGCTGGGAGTCGCGTGGCGTGCTGCGCACCGTCGCGCTGATGTGGCGGCTGCGCCTGGCGTACTGGATGGGCGCCGATCCGGCGCGGCTTGCCGAGCGCTATCACTGATGCGCGCACCGGTCCGAGTCGTGGTGCTCGCGCGCGCCCCGCTTCCGGGGCGCGTGAAGTCGCGCCTCGTGCCGCGCCTCGGACAGTGGGGCGCGGCGCGTCTGCAGGCGCGACTGATCGAGCGCACGCTGCGCACGGCGCGCGCCGCGCGCGTCGGTCGCATCGAGCTGCACGCGACGCCGAGCGCGCGCAGACCGTACTTCCTGCGCTGCGCGCGCCGCTTCGAGACGGCGCTCGCGGCACAGCGCGGGCGCGATCTCGGCGAGCGCATGCAGCGTGCCGCCGCGCGGGCGCTGCGCCAGGCAAGGAGCATGATCCTGATCGGTACCGACTGCCCGATGCTCAGCGTGCGCGATTTGCGCGCGGCCGCGCGCGCGTTGCAGGGCGGTGCGGACGCCGTGCTCGCTCCGGCCGAAGACGGCGGCTATGCGCTGATCGGGCTGCGGCGCGCCGATCCGCGTGCATTTCGGGGCATCGCATGGGGCGGCGACACGGTGTACGCCGCGACGCGGGCGCGCGTCGACGCGCTCGGCTGGCGGGTGCGCGTGCAGCGCACCGTCTGGGATCTCGACCGGCCCGAAGACCTCGGGCGGCGCCTTGCGCTGCGCGCGCGGGTGCGCGGCGGCGCGGGCTAGGCTGGGAATGAATCGACGCAGGCGCGTTCTGCTCGCGGCGGCCACGGCATGGCCCCTCGCGCGCCTGCGTGCGCAGGACGCGCCGCAGCGCCTGGCGGCGCTGCCCATTTCGACGCTCGCGCCGGGCGCGCCGCTGCCCGACTGGCTCGAGCCCTTCGCTTTCGAGGATCGTGCGCCGCGCACCGAGTTCGCGCTGGTACGCGACGAGGGGCGCACCGCGCTGCGCGCGCGAGCGCGGGCCTCGACCGCGGGCCTCGTGCGCCGCCTGACGGTCGACACGAACGCGCTTCCGCTGCTCGATTGGGACTGGAAGGTCGTCAATCTGCTCAAGCGCAGCGATCCCGAAACGCGCGCGGGCGACGATTATCCCGCGCGTCTGTACGTCACCTTCGACGTGCCGCTCGAGCAGTTCGACCCTGTACAGCGCGTGCTGCTCGCGCTCGCGCGCGCGCTGTGGGGCGAGTCGCTCCCGCTCGCAGCGCTGTGCTACGTCTGGGACACGCGAACCCCGGTCGGCCGCATCCTGCCGAATCCGTACACCGAGCGCGTGCGCATGGTGATCGCCGAGAGCGGGCCGAAGCGGCTTGGGCGCTGGACCCGGATGCAGCGCAACGTGGCGGAGGACTACCGGCGTGCATTTGGCGGCGATTCGTCGGAAGTCGCGCGTCTGCCGGTGCCGCCGGTCAGCTCGGTGATCGTGTCGAGCGACACCGACAACACCGGTGAGAGCGCCGAGGCTTACTTCGGCGACGTGGTGTTTCGCGCGCGCTAGATCGCGCCGGCCTCGCGCAGCAGCTCGGCGACGCGCACGGCGATGAGCCGGTAACCCTGCGCATTGGGGTGAATCGGGTCGGACTTGAGCGCGTTGTCGCGCAGCACCTGGCCGATCACTTTGCCCTCGTAAGGGATGTCGTAGGCTTCTGCGATCTCGGCATAAAACGCGGGCGGCGTGACCGTGATGCCCTTTTCCGGGGTGCCGATCAGCAGAACATCGATTCCGCGCGCCTTCGCCAGGGCTACCATCGCGCGCACGTTCTGCGCAGCCGCCGACTTGCTCAGGTTGCGCAGGAAATCGTTGCCCCCGATGCACAGGATCAGCAGCTTCGGCGCGTGCGCCTCGAGCGCACCGGGCAGACGCGCGAGTGCGGCGGCGGTCACTTCGCCCGGCACGCCCGAGCGCACCACGCGACGCGCAATGAGCTGCTCGAGCTGAGCGGGATAGCTCTGCGCTTCGCCAGCGCCGGTGCCGTAGGTCAGGCTGTCGCCGAAGGCGAGCACCACCGCGTCGCGCGCGAGCGGCGCGAGCTGAGGCGATCTTCCACAGCCCGCCAGCGCCGCAAGGAGCGCCAGCGCGAGCGCGAGCCAGACGCGCAGGCGCGCAGCATGCGGCACCATGGCAGCCCGCGCGCTAGAGCGCCGCGACGGTCTGCACCTCGACCAGGAAGGGTTCCTGCACCAGCCGGTCGACGATGAGCAGAGTATTCGGCGGATACTTTCCGTCCGGGAACATGCGCGGAAACTCTCGCAGCCGCCAGGCCATGAAGCGCGCGATGTCCTGCGAGTGCACCAGATAAGTCGTGAACTGCACGACGTTGCCCCAGCCCGCGCCGGCAGAGCTGAGCGCCGCCGAGATGTTGGCGAACACCTGACTGCACTGCGCATCAAAGTCGCCATCGCCGACGATCTTGCCGTCGGCAGCGGCGGAAAGCATCCCGGCGATGAACAGGAATTCGTTTGCCTTGACCCGCGTCATGTGCGAGTACTGGCCGAGCGGCTTGCCCAGCGTATCGGGGTTGAGGATGCGGATATCGGCCATGCAGGATCTCCCGAGAGGGTATTGAGTCGAGTCGCGGTCAGGCGCGCGCGCGCGCCAGCTTCGCGGCAAGATCGTTGAAGTCGCGCGCGTTGATGTCGAAGTCCTTCTCCGGCCGCCGGTCGACGCGCATGCCCGGGCCGTATTCCAGGGGGCGCGCGACAAATCCGGTGCGCAGGCCGCAGGCGCGCGCGGCGCGCAGGTCATCCTTGTGCGCCGCCACCATCATCACCTCCTGCGGCGCGCAGCCGAGCAGGCGCGCCGCCCCGAGGTAGGTTTCGGGATCCGGCTTGTAGTGATTGAACAGTTCGGCCGACAGGATGCAGTCCCAGGGCAGTCCGGCGAACTTGGCCATGTTGGTGAGCAGTGCCACATTGCCGTTCGACAGCGTAGCGATGACGACGTCGCGCTTCAGGCGACGCAATCCGGCGCGTGCATCGGGCCAGGGCTTGAGCCGGTGCCACACGCGGTTGAGATGCTCGATTTCCGCCTCCGAGAGCCCGCGAATCGCGAAGCGCTCGAGCAATTCGTCCAGGATCATGCGGTGCAGCGCGTCGATCGAGGTCCAGCCGAGCGCGCCCGAGCGCACGCGGGCCATCGCCGGCCGGTAGCCTGCGCGCCAGGCGTCGGCGAACGCGGCCCAGTCGACGTCGATGCGCTTGGCGCGGCCCAGGCGCCGGCCTTCCGCGATCAGCGAGCCGCGCCAGTCGACGACGGTGCCGAATACGTCGAACACCAACGCCCTGACGCCGCGCAGAGGGTTTTTCATCCGGGCTTCCTTTCGTGGCGCCAAAGCACGTCGCCGTGTCCGGCATGGCGATTCAGCGCGCGCCCGGCGACGAACAGCAGATCGGAGAGCCGATTCAGGTAGCGGCGCGTATTCGCGCTTACCGGCTCCGACCGCCCGAGCGCGACGACGCTGCGCTCTGCGCGGCGACAGATGGCGCGTGCGAGGTGCGCCGCGGCTGCCGCGCGCGACCCGCCGGGCAGAATGAATTCCTTGAGCGGCGCGAGGTCCGCGTTCCACTCCTCGAGCAGCGCGTCGAGACGCGCGACCTGCGCCTCGCCGACCATTTGGTGTCCCGGGATGCTCAATTCGCCGCCGACGTCGAACAGGTCCTGCTGCACCGCTTGCAATGCGGCGCGCATCGCCTCGGGCAGCGCCTCCGCAAGCAGCGTGCCGAGGGCCGAGTTCAGTTCGTCGACGTCCCCCAGGGCTTGGATCCGCGCGCTGTCCTTGCTCACGCGCGCGCCGTCGCCGAGCCCGGTTTCGCCGGCGTCTCCCGTGCGCGTGCTGATCTTGGTCAGGCGGTGTCCCATGTCATGTGGCGATGTGTCGAGGCGCGCGTATCTTACGTCGCTTGGATCGCGTTAGCATAAGGGCACCCGCGCCGTGCGGGAACCTGAAGGAGGAGGGGAGGATGGCGACACGCGTACGCAAGGCGGAGTACTACTCCATGAAAGTGCCGAATCGTCCGGGTGCCGGGGCGAAGATGCTGGAAACCCTGAAGGCCGAGGGCGTCGGTCTTCTCGCGTTCACCGGATTTCCGGTGCGCGGCGGCGTGCAGATCGATTTCATTCCGCAAAACGGCACGATGTTGCGTCGTGCAGCGAAGCGCGCCGGCTGGAAGCTGTCCGAGCGCAAGGCCGTGTTCCTGATGCAGGGTGACGACCGCGTCGGAGCGCTCACCACGGTGCTCGGCAAGCTTGCCGCGGCGCGCATCAGCCTGACCGCGCTCGACGCCGCGGTCGCCGGAGGTGGCCGCTACGGCGCGATGTTCTGGGTGAAGAAAAAGGACGTCGCGCGCACGTCGCGCCTGTTGAAGGCGGCTTGAGGCAAGCGGCGCGGGCCGCGCGCCGAGCTCAGCGCCTGCGCTTGACTTCGCTTTCGATCGTGCCGCGCGCGAGCGTGGTCTGCAGGCGCTCGCCTTCGACGACGCGGGCCGCGTCGCGCAGCACCTCGCCTGTGGCTTTGCGCGTGATGCTGTAGCCACGCGCGAGCACCGCCTGCGGGTCGAGCACGATCAGGCGCGCGCGCAGCTCGGCGAGCTGCGCAGCGGCGATTTCGCGCTGACGGACGCTGGCCGGAGCCAGACGCGGCGCGAGCGCGCCGAGCGCGTAGCGCGCGGCGTCGAGGCACCGTCCGTTCGCCGCGGCGAGGCGCGCGCCGAGCTGCGCGAGCAGACCGCGCATGGCGCGCAGCCGCTCGGCCGGGTGCATCAGGCGCCGCGCGAGACCGTCGACCGACTGCGCCGCGGTGTCGAGCTGGCGGCGCGTTTCGCGCGCCATGCGCCGAGCAAGCTCGCCGATCCGCGCGAGCAGCTCGGCGCGCTGCGGCACCGCGAGCTCGGCCGCCGCAGTCGGTGTCGCGGCGCGCCGATCGGCGGCGAAATCGGCGATCGTCACGTCGGTCTCGTGGCCGACGCCGACCACGATGGGTATGCGCGAGGCGCGGATTGCGTAGGCGACCGCGGCTTCGTTGAACTGCCAGAGATCCTCGATCGAGCCGCCGCCGCGCACGAGCAGCAGCAGATCACACTCGGCGCGCTGGTTCGCCGACGCGAGCATGCGCGCGATGCGCTCCGCCGCGCCGCTGCCCTGGACCGGCACGGGGTAGACGATCACCGCGACCGAGGGGTTGCGGCGCGCGAGCGTGGTGAGCACGTCGCGCAGCGCCGCGGCCGCGAGCGAGGTGACAATCCCGACCGCGCGCGGGTGCCCGGGCAGCGCGCGTTTCGCCGCCGGGTCGAACAGGCCTTCGCGCTCCAGCGTCTGCTTGAGCTTTAGAAAACGCTCATATAGTGGCCCGAGTCCGGCCTCGCGCATCGCCTCGACCCGAAGCTGAAACCGCCCGCGCGGCTCGTACAGGGTGACCAGGGCGCGCACCTCGACCCGCATGCCCTCGCGTGGCGCCCAGTCCAGCGCCGCGGCACGCCCCTGGAACAGCACACAGTCGACCTGCGCGGCGTCGTCCTTGAGCGTGAAGTAGCAGTGACCGGAAGCCGCGCGCGTGAAGTTCGAGATTTCGCCGCGCACCCAAACCAGCGGGAAGCGTCGCTCCAGGGCGTCACGCGCGCTGCGCAGCAGTGCGGACACGCTCAGCACGGCCGCGCCCGGCATCTGGGAGTCGTTTGCGCTTTCGATCGGCATGGTTCCTGCGGGCGAGGCGGCTCTACATTAATCCACATCTTCGCCCGCGCGCTTCGGTGCGACGCGCCAACGCATGCGCGGAGCCCGATTCTTTTCCGTAAGCCGCTGTTAATGCGCCGGAAAAAACTGCTCAATTTTTGACCGAGGCCGATTTCGAGGCCACGCGTAGAGGGTGAAACCAAACTGCTCAACAAGAATCCACAAAGTTATCCACAACTTTTGTGGATAACGCGGACAGCCAGCGGGCACAGGTTCGGCTCCCGGCGCGCGACGCGATTTTCCAAGCGCCTTGCCGCAGGGTTGGGCTTTGGCTAAAGTTCGCGCACCTCGCAGCGCGGGTCGCCGCACCGCAGAATCGAACCGGTGAGGCGTCGAATGTTTCCGTTTTGACCGGTGCGCCGGGTGTGACTTATTTCACACTTGCCACCAGTCGCCCGCTGCCGAACCTCGGGAAAGCGACCGTGTTTGCGATACTTCAAGCCGCTGGGTGGCCAATCTGGTTTCTGCTTGCCG
Organism: Betaproteobacteria bacterium; assembly: GCA_022340705.1. Classification (GTDB taxonomy): domain Bacteria; phylum Pseudomonadota; class Gammaproteobacteria; order Burkholderiales; family SG8-39; genus SG8-39. Next base: position 21,167 of record JAJDNJ010000160.1, on the reverse strand, counting down.
CGTCCGTGATCGCGGTGGCGCTGATCATTGAACGCACGGTTTCATTGCGGCGGGACAAGGTCGTCCCGCCCACGCTGCTGGACCAGGTGGTGACGGTCTACCAGCGCCATGGCGTATCCGAGGAGGTGCTTGAGCGGCTGGCGAAGGACTCGCCGCTCGGCGTGGTGCTCGCCGCCGGTCTGCGCAATCACGCGAGCTCGCGCTACGTCATGCGCGAAGCGATCGAGGAAGCCGGGCGCGCGGTGTCGCACGACCTGGAGCGCTTCCTGACCACGCTCGGCACGATCGCGACCGCCGCCCCGCTGCTCGGCCTGTTCGGTACGGTGATCGGGATGATCGAGATTTTCGCCTCCCAGTCGCCGAGCGGGACCAATCCGCAGCAGCTCGCGCACGGCATCTCCGTCGCGCTGTACAACACCGCCTTCGGGATCGGCATCGCGATCCCGTCGCTGATCTTCTACCGGCACTTCAAGAGCCGGGTCGACGGCTACGTGGTCGACATGGAGCAGGCCGCGGCGCGGTTGGTCGATACCGTGCACGGCGAGCGCGGCGACGCGCCGGCCGGCGCGCAACGCGTCCGCTAGCGGCGCCCGGCGACGCGAGGGGTCTCGTGAATTTTCAGCGTGGTCGCGAGAAGGAGCCACTCGAGATCAATCTCGTGCCGATGATCGACGTCATGCTCGTGATCCTGATCTTCCTCATGATCACGACGACCTACTCGAAGTACACCGAACTGCAGATCAATCTGCCGACCGCCGACGTGCAAAAGCAACCCGAGCGACCGAACGAAGTCTTGGTGCTCATCAATGCGCGGGGCGAGTACGTCATTAACCGGACGCCGATCACCTTCTCGAACGTCGAGCAGTTTTCTGCCGCGCTCAAAGCCGCGGCCGCCGACGCCAAGGAGCCGATTGTCGTGATCAGCGCGGACGCCAAGGCCTCGCACGAATCCGTCGTGCGCGTCATGTGGGCCGCGCAGGCCGCGGGCCTGGCCCGGATCACCTTCACCACGGAGTCGGCACCGAAATGAGCGACGTCGATCGGCGCGGCGCCGGCCGGGGACGCGCGCCATCGCTGCCAAGACCCTAATCCGCGCCTGGTACCGTGGCGGCGTGCTCGCCTGGCTGCTCTGGCCGGCGAGCCTCGCCTTCCGTGCCGCGGTCTTCCTGCGCCGCGCGCTGTACCGCCTGCGCCTGCTGCCGAGTGCTCGGGTCGACGTGCCCGTGATTGTGGTCGGCAACCTGGTCGTCGGGGGAAGCGGCAAGACGCCGCTCGCGCTCTGGATCGCCGTACATCTGCTGCGCGCCGGCTGGTCGCCCGGCATCGTCTCGCGCGGCTACGGTGCGGCAATCGACGCGCCGCGCGAAGTGACCCTGACCTCGGAGGCATCCGAGGTCGGCGACGAGCCGATCCTGCTCGCGCGGCGCAGCGGCTGTCCGGTTTGGGTCGGTCCCGACCGCGCGCGCGTGATCCACGCGCTGCGCGAGAAGCATCCCGACGTCGACGTGGTCGTGCTCGATGACGGCCTGCAGCATTACCGGTTGCGGCGCGACGTCGAAATCGCGGTGGTCGACGCGCGCGGGTTCGGCAACGGCCAGCTGCTGCCCGCGGGGCCCTTGCGCGAGCCGGTCGCGCGGCTGCGCACGGTCGGCGCCGTGATCGCGCACGGTGCGGACAAGGCGCGGCTCGCCGCGCTCGCGCCCGGGGTGCCGGTGTTCGGCATGCGGCTCGAGGGCGAAACGCTGCACCGGATGACCGATGCGCGCGATCGGCGCCCGCTCAAGGCGCTCGCCGGAAGGGCCGTGCATGCGGTCGCGGCGATCGGCAATCCCAACCGCTTCTTCCTGCATCTCGTGCGTGCCGGCGCCAAACCGCGCCTGCACCCGTTTCCGGACCATCACCCGCTGCGCGCGGAAGACCTCGACTTCGGCGACATCCTGCCGGTCGTGATGACCGAGAAGGACGCGGTAAAATTGCGCGGCGTCGCGCAGCCCAACTGGTGGGTGCTGCCGGTGCAGGCTGCTCCCGACCATGGCTTTGGCCCATGGTTGCTGCAGCAGCTTGGGGGAGCAAAGAACCGATGAGCGCGCTCGATCCGCGGTTGCTGGAAATCCTGGTGTGTCCCCTGTGCAAGGGCCCGCTCGTCTATCACAAGGCGCAGGGCGAGCTGATCTGCAAGGCCGACCGCCTCGGCTTTCCGATCAAGGACGACATTCCGGTCATGCTCGAGGAGGAAGCGCGCAAGCTTCCGCCGGAAGAAGAGGTCGCGTGAAAGCGCGCTGACGGCGTGAGCTTCGCCGTCGTGATCCCGGCGCGCTACGCGTCGACTCGCTTCCCCGGAAAGCCGCTCGCCGATCTCGGCGGCAAGCCGATGGTGGTAAGGGTGTGTGCGCGTGCGGCAGCGAGCGGTGCGGCGAGCGTGCATGTCGCAACCGACGACGCCCGCATTGCGCAGGCGGTGCGCACGCACGGCTTCGAAGCGCTGATGACGCGCGCCGACCATGCCTCGGGCACCGACCGGATCGCGGAGGCCGTGGCGCAGCTCGGCCTCCGCGACGATGCAATCGTGGTGAACGTGCAGGGCGATGAGCCGCTCATCGCGCCGGCGCTGATCGCTCAGGTTGCCACAGCCCTCGCGAGCAACCCGCGCGCTGCGGTGTCGACCGCCTGCCACCCGATCCACGAGGCCGAGTCGGCATTCAACCCCAACGTGGTGAAGGTCGTGCTCGATGCCCAGGGCGAAGCGCTGTACTTCAGCCGCGCGCCGATCCCCTGGGCGCGCGACGCCTATGCCGCAGGCGAGCGCCGACCGCCAAAGGGGTTGCCGATGTACCGCCACGCGGGGATCTACGGCTACCGCGTCGCGTTCCTCAAGCGCTATGCCGCACTCGAGCCTTCCCCGCTCGAGAGCTTCGAGGCGCTCGAGCAGCTGCGCGTCCTGTGGCACGGCGACCGGATCGCGGTCGCGGTGAGCCACGACGAGATTCCACCGGGCGTCGATACCCCCGCCGACCTCGAGCAGGTGCGCGCGCGGTTTGACCCTGCCGCGGAAACCGGCTAGAAGCTATCCGCGCAACCCCCAAACGGACGGGCAACCTGCGCCCCAGGACGAGCGATACCGCCCCAACGGTTCGACCTCGAATTCGGATTCGGACGACTTTGCCATGCGCATCATTCTCCTGGGACCGCCGGGCGCCGGAAAGGGCACGCAGGCTGCTTTTCTGTGCGAGCGATATCACGTGCCGCAGATTTCGACCGGCGACATGCTGCGCGCCGCGATTAACGCGGGCACGCCGCTCGGCCAGGCGGCAAAGAAGGTGATGGACAAGGGACAGCTCGTCTCGGACGACATCGTCCTCGCGCTGGTCAAGGAACGCCTGCGCGCGCCCGACTGCACTGGAGGCTATCTGTTCGACGGATTTCCGCGCACCCTCGCACAGGCCGAGGCCATGCGCGAGGCGGATCTGGACGTCGACTTCGTACTCGAGATCGATGTGCCCGACGCGGAGATCATCGCGCGCATGGCCGGACGCCGCGTGCATCTTGCCTCGGGACGCACCTATCACGTGCGATTCAACCCGCCGAAACGCGCCGATCACGACGACGTGACGGGTGAGCTGCTGATCCAGCGCGACGACGATCGCGAGGAAACGGTGCGCAGGCGCCTGCAGGTCTACCACGCGCAGACGCGCCCGCTGATCGACTACTACGAGGCCTGGGCGGCGCGCGGTGATCCGCGTGCGCCGAAGCATCTGCGCATCTCGGGCAGCGGCGGGGTCGAGCAGATCCGCGACCGAGCGTTCGCCGCGCTCGACGCGCTGCGCTAGGCGGAGGATGACGATCGCGCGCCGCAGACCCCAAGCGCTGCGCAACGCGCTCTACGCGCAGTCGGGCGGCGCGACCGCGGTGGTCAACGCGAGCGCCTGCGGCGTGATCGAGGCGGCGCGCGCCGCGCGCGGGCGCATCGGGCGGCTCTATGCTGCGCGCGACGGGATTCTCGGCGCGCTCAAGGAGGACCTGATCGACACCTCGCGCGAGCCGGCGGCCAGCGTGCGCGCGCTGCGCGAGACGCCCGGCGCCGCATTCGGCTCTTGCCGCTACAAGCTGAAGGGAATCGACGAAGACCGCGACAAGTACGCGCGCCTGGTCGAGGTGCTGCGCGCGCACGACATCGGCTGGTTCTTCTACAACGGTGGCAACGATTCCGCGGACACCGCGCTCAAGATCTCGCGCATCAGCGCAGCCATGGGCTATCCGCTGGCCGCGATCGGGGTTCCGAAAACGATCGACAACGACCTCGTCGGTACGGACTGCTGCCCGGGCTTCGGCTCCGCTGCGAAATACGTGGCCACGTCGATTCGCGAGGCGGCGCTCGACGTCGCATCGATGGCGAGCACGTCGACGCGCGTGTTCGTGCTCGAGGTGATGGGGCGCCACACCGGCTGGCTGACCGCTGCCTGCGGTCTGGCGGCGGCGCGCGCGGGCGATGCGCCGCATCTGCTGCTGTTTCCCGAATTGCTGTTCGACGAGGCGCGCTTTCTGGCCAAGGTGAAGCGCACGGTGGAGCGCGTCGGCTACTGCGTGATCGCCGTGTCCGAAGGCCTGCGCGATGCGCAGGGCCGGTTTCTTGCCGAGCAGGGGTCGGTCGACGCCTTCGGCCACCGCCAGCTCGGCGGCGTCGCGCCGCTCGTCGCGCATCTCGTGCAGGCGCGTCTCGGCTACAAGCAGCACTGGGCGGTCGCGGACTACCTGCAGCGCGCCGCGCGGCACATCGTCTCGAGGACCGATCTCGAGCAGGCCTATGCGCTCGGGCGCGCCGCAGTCCGCCTCGCGCTCGCCGGGGAGAACGCCGTGATGCCGGTCGTCGAGCGCGTCTCGGCGCGCCCCTACCGCTGGCGCATCGGCTCCGCGGCGCTGGAGACGGTCGCCAACCGCGAGCGTGCGCTGCCGCGCCGCTTCATCAGCGCCGACGGCTTCGGCATCACGCAGGCTTGCCGGCGTTACCTCGCGCCGCTGATCGAGGGCGAGGCACCGCCGCGCTTCCGGGACGGACTGCCGTCCTACGTCCGTTTGCGCAATCATCCGGTGCCCCGCCGGCTGCGCACCGCGTTCCGCGGCTGAGCCGCACGCAGCCCGGGACTCGGGATCTTTGCTAGAATCCGCGCCTTTCCCGCGGACGTCTCGGTTCGCACAATAAGACAGACCAGGGAGACTCACCATGACCGGATTGTGGTTCGCGATCGCGTGCGCGCTGTTCGCGATCATCTACGGCATCCTTCAGTCCAGGTGGATCATCTCGCTGCCCACGGGCAGCGAGCGCATGCGCGAGATTTCGGATGCGGTGCGCGAAGGCGCGGTCGCCTACCTCAAGCGCCAGTACACGACGATCGCGATCGTCGGCCTGGTGCTGTTCCTCGTGATCGGCTTCATTCCGCAGCTCGGCTGGGCGACCGCCTGGGGCTTCGTGATGGGCGCCGTGCTCTCGGGCCTGTCGGGCGTCATCGGCATGAACATCTCGGTACGTGCCAACGTGCGGACCGCCGAGGCGGCGCGCACCGGCCTGAACGAGGCACTGCAGGTCGCGTTCCGCGGGGGTGCTATTACCGGGCTGCTGGTCGTCGGCCTGGGCCTGCTCGGCGTCGCCGGCTACTTCGCCTTTCTCTACGCCAACGCGCTTGACAAGAGCGATCTGGGCCACATCATCCATCCGCTCGTCGGTTTGGGCTTCGGCGGCTCGCTGATATCGATCTTTGCGCGACTCGGCGGCGGTATCTTCACCAAGGGCGCCGACGTCGGCGCCGACCTGGTCGGCAAGGTCGAGGCGGGCATCCCGGAGGACGATCCGCGCAACCCGGCGGTGATCGCCGACAACGTGGGCGACAACGTGGGCGACTGCGCGGGAATGGCAGCCGACCTGTTCGAGACCTATGCGGTGACGATCATCGCGACGATGCTGCTCGGCGCGCTGCTCCTCGGCCGGCTCGAGGCGCTGATCTACCCGCTCGTACTTGGCGGCTTCGCGATCGTCGCCTCGGTGATCGGCACCTGGTTCGTGAAGGCGAAGCCCGGCGACAAGAATGTGATGCCCGCGCTCTACAAGGGGCTTGCCTGGGCCGGTGGCCTCGCGCTGATCGCGTTCTATCCGATTACGCGCACCCTGATGCAGGGCGTGGTCGACTCGACGCTGGCGCTGTACGGCGCCGCGGTGGTCGGCATTGCGCTCACCGGATTCATGGTGTGGATTACCGAGTACTACACCGGCACGGAGTACGCGCCGGTGCAGCACGTCGCCTCGGCTTCGACCACGGGCCACGCGACCAACATCATCGCCGGCCTCGGTGTGGCGATGAAGTCGACCGCCTGGCCGGTGCTCGCGGTCTGCGTCGCGATCATCCTGTCGTACGCGCTCGCCGGCCTGTACGGCATCGCGATCGCCGCGACTTCGATGCTGTCGATGGCCGGCATCATCGTCGCGCTCGACGCCTATGGACCGATCACCGACAACGCCGGCGGCATCGCCGAAATGGCCGACCTGCCCGAGTCGGTGCGCGCAATCACCGACCCGCTCGACGCGGTGGGCAATACCACCAAGGCGGTGACCAAGGGCTACGCGATCGGCTCGGCCGGCCTCGCCGCGCTGGTTCTGTTCGCAGACTTCACGCACGCGCTGGAAAAGGCGGGCGAGGGCCTTCACGTCACCTTCGACCTGTCGAATCACTACGTCATCGTCGGCCTGTTCATCGGCGGTATGGTGCCGTTCCTGTTTGCCGCGATGGCGATGGAGGCGGTCGGCCGGGCGGCGGGCTCGGTGGTGCGCGAGGTGCGGCGCCAGTTCAAGGAGATCCCCGGCATCATGGAAGGCACCGCGCGGCCCGAGTACGGGGTGGCGGTCGACATGCTGACGCGCGCCGCGATCAAGGAGATGATGGTGCCGTCGCTGCTGCCGGTGCTCGTGCCGATCGTCGTCGGCCTCGGCTTCGGCTGGCTTGGCGGCGCGGCCGCGGGGGCGCAGGCGCTCGGCGGCGTGCTGATGGGCACGATCGTCACCGGGCTGTTCGTCGCGATCTCGATGTGCACCGGCGGCGGCGCCTGGGACAACGCGAAGAAATACATCGAGGATGGCAACTTCGGTGGCAAGGGTTCTGACGCACACAAGGCGGCGGTCACTGGCGACACGGTCGGCGACCCCTACAAGGACACCGCCGGCCCCGCGGTGAACCCGCTCATCAAGATCATCAACATCGTCGCGCTTCTGGTGGTACCGTTGCTCGTCTGATGCTGCGCGCGGTGCAATGCCTGCGAAGGGCGGCTGCGGCCGCCCTTCTTGTTTTCTGGGCCACGACGGCGCTCGCGCAGCCGATCGGCCAGCCGGAAGCTGCGACCGGCAGGCTGGATCAGCGCGCACTGGACGCAAAGCACGAGCTCGTGGTGGCCGCGAATCCGCTCGCGGCCGACGCCGGGCTCGAAATCCTGCATGCCGGCGGCAGCGCGGTCGATGCTGCGGTGGCGGTGCAGCTGGTGCTCGGTCTGGTCGAACCGCAGTCCTCTGGACTCGGCGGCGGCGGTTTCCTGCTGTTCTGGTCGCAAAGCGCTCGGCGCGTGCGCAGCTACGACGGACGCGAGACCGCTCCCGCCGCCGCGCGCGAAGACCGCTTCGTCGCGCCGAGCGGACGCACGCTGCCGTTCTTCGACGCGGTGGTGAGCGGAAAGTCGATCGGCGTGCCAGGCATGCTGCGCCTGCTCGAGCTGGTACACGCGCGCCACGGGCGTCTGCCCTGGGCGCGCCTGTTCGAGCCTGCGATCCGGCTTGCCGACGCCGGCTTTCCGATGTCCGCGCGGCTGCGCGGATTGCTCGCGCGCGACAAGTATCTGCGCGCCGACGCCGCTGCGCGCGCGCTCTACTATCGTACGGACGGCACACCGCATCCGATCGGCACGCCGATCGCCAACCCCGCCTATGCCGCCACACTGCGCACGATTGCGGCGCAGGGCGCAGACGCGTTCTACGAGGGGCCGATTGCCACGGACATCGTGCGCGCGGTGCGCGCCGAGCCGCGCTCCGGTGACATGACGCCTGCCGATCTGGCCGGCTATCACGCGCTCGAGCGCGCCCCGGTCTGCGGGCGCTATCGCACACGCAGAATCTGCGGCATGGGCCCGCCCTCGGCGGGCGGCGTCGTCGTGCTGCAGATCCTCGGTATCCTCGAGCGCACCGACTTCGCGCAGGCCGCGCCCGGCTCGGTCGAGGCCGTGCATCTGTTTTCCGAGGCCGGCCGACTCGCTTACGCGGACCGCAACCAGTACATCGCCGACCCCGCCTTCGTGCCGCAGCCGGTCGCCGGGCTGCTCGCGCCCGCGTATCTCGATGCGCGTGCAGAACTGATCGGCGGGCGCTCGATGGGCGCCGCCGAGCCCGGCCGCCCGCCCGGCGCGACCGCGCTCGGCGCGGCGCACGCCGGGCATGAATCGGGCACCACGCATTTCGTGATCGTCGAGCGCAATGGTGATGCGGTGACGATGAGCGCGTCGATCGAGAACGCGTTCGGCGCGCGCCGTATGGTGCGCGGCTTTCTGCTCAACAACCAGCTGACCGATTTTGCGTTCGACCCGCGCCGACGCGGCGCGCCCGCCGCGAATCGGGTGCAGGGCGGCAAGCGTCCGCGCAGCACGATGTCGCCGACCCTGGTGTTCGCGCCCGACGGTTCGCTCGACATGCTACTCGGCTCGCCCGGCGGGCGCGCGATCGCGAATTTCGTCGCCAAGGTCATCGTCGGGGTGCTCGACTGGAAGCTCGACCTGCAGGCGGCGGTCGACTTGCCGAATTTCGGCAGCACGAACGGGCCGACTTACCTCGAGCGCGGAAGCGCGTACGAAAATCTCGCCGAGGCGCTCGAGGCGCGCGGTCACGTGCTCAACCTCGCCCGCATGACGAGCGGGGTGCACGCGATCCGGCGCACGCCGCAGGGCTGGCGCGGCGCCGCGGATCCGCGGCGCGAGGGCGCCGCGCGCGGCGACTGAGCCCGAGTCCGTACCCGTAAGCCATCTGTAAGCACCCGACCGGCGGCCGGGTGGCAGACTGCCGGGGTGCACGCGATCCACGGCGCCGCCCGGCCCCGTCGAACGTGCGAAGATTGACCTCGAGCGGAGGGTTTGCAGTGGCGCAGCCCCGACGGCACAGCACCGCATTTGCCAAGACGACGCGGCCGGTGGTCGGCTCGGCCATGCCGCGCGAGCGGCTCTTTGCGCGCATGGACGGAGCGCCCGGGCGCAGCGTGATCTGGATCTCGGGGCCGCCGGGATCGGGCAAGACGACGCTCGCGGCGAGCTACATCGAGGCGCGCCGCATGCAAAGCCTGTGGTACCAGGTCGACGCCGACGATTCGGACGTCGCCACCTTCTTCCACTACCTCGGACATGCGGCGCGCAAGCTCGAAGAGGGCCGCGCGCGCGACTATCCCGTGTTCGCCGGCTCGGAGGGCGCGGAGCTCGCGACCTTCGGACGCCGGTTTTTCCGTCAGCTGTTCGCGCGGACCAAGGGGCCGTTCGCCCTGGTGCTCGACAGCCTGCAGGCGGTGCCTGCAGAAAGCCCGCTGCAGCGCGTGCTCGAGGCGGCGATTCCGCAGATTCCGCGCAACTGCTGTGTGATCGTGACCAGCCGCAGCGATCCGCCCGCGGCGTTTGCGCGCTTTCGGGTCACTGGCGAAATGCTCTGCCTCGGCTGGGATGCATTGCGTCTCGATCGCCAGGAACTGAGCGAGATCGCGCAGTTGCGCGGCCAGCCGCTGAGCGCGGACGCGCTTGCCGAGCTCGAGGAGCGCACACAGGGCTGGGCCGCCGGTCTGGTGCTGATGCTCGAGCACGCGAAGTTCTCGGGCCGGGTGCCCGAACTGCCGGGCGACGCGCCGCCGCAGGCGGTGTTCGACTACCTCGCGGGGGAGATCTTCGCGCAGTTCGAGGCGGCGACACGCGACTTTCTCCTGCGCATCGCCTGTCTGCCGCGCATGACGGCCGATGTCGCTCGCACGCTGTCGGGCGAGGCGAATGCCGGCCGGCTGCTGGTGAACCTCGCGCTCAACAACTATTTCGTGAGCGAGGCGCCCGCGGAAGAGGGCCGCATCTATCAGCTGCACCCGCTGATGCGCGATTTTCTGCTCGGTCGCGCGGCGCGCGATTTTCCGGAGGCGCTCACGCCCGCGCACCTGCAGCGCGCCGCCGCGCTGCTGCGCGAAGCGGGACAGGTCGAGGACGCAGTCGCGCTGCTGGTGCAATCGCGCGACTGGCGCACGCTCGCGGCGATCGCCGCGGAGGAAGCGCCACGCATGCTGTCCCAGGGACGCAGCGCGATGCTGGGCGACTGGCTCGAGCTGCTGCCGCCGGACGTGCTCGACGCCGATCCGGCGCTGCTGCTCGCCTTCGGCCAGTGCCGCGCACGAACCGCGCCGCGCGAAGCGCGCCGCCGCTTCGAGCAGGCGCTGGAAGGATTCCAGCGACGCAGGGACTACGACGGGGCGCTGCGCGCCTGTTGCGGGCTGGTCGACGCGGTCATCTTCGAGTTCGACGATCTGGCGCCGTTGGATCGCTGGCGCGGCGTGCTGGAAACGCTGCTCGCGGCGCGGACCGCCCAGGGGGCGGGCGAGGCCGAGCGCCTCGCGGCGAGCGCAATGGCGCGCGCCATCCTGCTGCGCGACGCGGGCAACCCGTCGCTCGAGGACTGGATCGCGCGCGCACGCATGCCGATTGCGGCAGCGGCGAGCGCGCTGCTGCGCGGCGAATTCGCGGCCGCGGCGGCGGCGGTCGAGGCGATGCGCTCGGAGCTGCGCGGCGTCCCGGCCCAGGTCTCGCTCGCGGCGGATATCGCCGCGGCACTCCAGCGCCTGCTGGATGGCGCGCACCAGCAGGCGCTCGAGCACACGCACGACTGCCTGCTGCGTGCCGAAGCCGAGGGGGTGCACGGATTCGACAGCTGGCTGCGCGCGCTCGCCGCGGCGGCGGCGCTGGGCGCCAGCGATCGCGACGCCGCGCGTGCCGAGCTGCAGCGGCTGGAAGCCGGTGAGGCCCAGCTGCGCCGCGGCGACCGCGCGATCCAGCATTACCTGCGTAGCTGGCTCGCCTCGCTCGAAGGCGATGCGGACGGCGCGCAGCGCGAGGTGCGCGTCGCCGTTGCGCTGGCGATCGAGACCGGCTTGCCTTGGTTGGAATGCCTCGCGCGCAGCGCGCTGGCGCGCTGCATCGCCGGAGCCGCGGACCGGCGCGCGAGCGAAGCGCAGCTGCGCGCCGCCGAGGCGATCGCGACCTCCCAGCGCAGCCCCTGGCTGACGTTCTGCGTGCAGCTGGCCGCGGCGGAGACTGCCGCCGGGCAGGGCGACGAGGCCCAGGCGCTCGAGCCGCTGCGCGCCGCGCTCGCGCTCGCGCGCGAGCATGGCTTTCGCCATGCGCCGTGGTGGCGCGCGCGCGAGACCGCGCAGCTCTGCGCCCTCGCGCTGCACCACGAGATCGAAGTCGACACCGTGCGCGGCCTGGTGAAGGAGCGCAGGCTCGTGCCGAGCCCGCCACCGCTTCGCGTACGCGCCTGGCCCTGGCCTTTTCGGGTCACCACCCTCGGAGGCTTCGAGATGCGCTCGGGCGACGCGCCGGTCGAGTTTTCCGGCAAGGCGCCGGGACGTCCGATGGAGCTGCTCAAGGTCCTGATCGCGCTCGGCGGGCAGAACGTGCGTGCCGACCAGCTCGGCGACGCGCTCTGGCCGCATGTCGACGCCGATTACGCGCACCGCTCATTTACCGCCACGCTGCACCGCCTGCGCCGCCTGCTCGGCGAAGACGCGGCGCTGCTGTTGCGCGACGGTCGCCTTAGCCTCGAACCCGGACTCGTCTGGGTTGACCTCTGGGCGCTCGAGCGCGTGCTCGCCGACCTGGACGAGACGCTGCGCGCCAGCGTCAGCGGCCGGCCCCCGCCCCGCTTGGAAGCACTGGTGGACGAAGCGCTGGCGCTGTATCGCGGCCCTTTCCTGCCGGACGAGTCCGAGCAGCCGACGTTCCTCGCGCAGCGCGAGCAGACGCGCGCGCGCCTGCTGCGCTACCTCGCGCGCGCGGCGCGCGGCTGGGAAGAGGCGCAGAGGCCCGAAGCGGCGATCGACTGCTACCTGAGGCTGATCGACGCCGATCCGCAGTACGAGGCGCCGTACCGCAATCTGATGCTCAGCTATCAGCGCGCCGGCGATCCTGCCGAGGCGCGCGCGGTGTACGAGCGTCTGCGCACGGTTCTCGCGACCACTTCGAAGGCGATGCCCACAGCGGAAACGCAGGCGGTCTACGCCGGGCTGGCGCAGGAGCTTTCTGGCTAGGGTTACTTCGTTAGCGCCGTGTGCCCGTCGTGCCCGTCTGTCGGGCCGCGAGCGCGCGATCGAAAGCCGACCAGATCTTGTTCAGCGCCATGCGCACCCCGGTCGGCGGCGGGTAGTCGCGGCGCGGCACGCCGGGGCGCGGAACGATCTCGCGCATGCGCGTCGTCAGCGACACCTGCGACCCGCCGTTGGGCCCCGGGAGCACGGTCGCGTTGATGACGATCACGTAGTCCTGGGGCTCGAACTTGAGCTTCAGGCAGTAGGCACCGAGGCAGGGACAGAGCACCGAGGCCATCAGCGGCTTGTCGGCGTCCACGACCTCCTGCCATTCCGCATCGCTGAGCGGCTTCGGCGCAGGCGCGGCGACGGTCAGCGTGCCGGTGTAGCGGTCGCGCATCTCGCCAATCATGCCGAGTCGGGTAAGCGCTGCATTCAGGCTGTCGTACGCCACCGACGGCGGGACCGCGAAGCTGCGCGTACCGCGCTCCGCGAGGATGCGCTCGTAGGCAGTTTCGAACTTCGCGTTCAGCTGTCCGAAGCATTCCTTGAACTTTGCCTCCGAGGGTCGCTCGGCCATCTCGGCGCAGCCGGCGACCAGCATCCCCACCGCGCACAGCAACGTGATTCGCAAGACTCGCATGGACCGCCTCCCGTCTCGCTTGCCCTGATGCCGCATCACTTCGCGCTTCCCACCAGCGCCTGAACCTGCCGGTCGATCTGCTCGATCTCCGCGGGCTGAAGCTTGCTCATCGCGGTCTCCTTCTTGGACTTCGCCGCCTGCACGCCGCGCCGCTCGGCGACCGAGTACCACAGGTATGCCCAGTTGTTGCTCGCCGCGACCCCGCGGCCGGCTTCGTAAAGCTCGCCCAGCTTGTACGCGGCGGTGGCGTTGCCGCCGTGGGCGAGGTCGCGGTAATAGGTAAAGGCATCGGCATCGTTGCGCGGCGCGTTCGAGGCGATCTGCGGCTGAGCCTTCGCATCGCGCGCCGCGGCCGACTGCGCGGCGCGGGCCTCCGCCTGGGCCTTGGCGCGTGCGGCCGCCTCGGCGCGCGTTTGCTCGGCGGCCGCCTTCTCGCGCGCGATGCGTTCGGCCGCCGCTTTTTCGCGCGCGATGCGCTCGGCCGCCGCTTTTTCACGCGCGATGCGTTCGGCCGCCGCTTTTTCGCGCGCGACGCGCTCGGCCTCGGCCTGCGCGCGCGCGGCCGCTTCGGCACGCGCCTTCTCGGCGGCGGCCTTTTCGCGCGCGATGCGCTCGGCCTCGGCTTTGGCGCGCGCGGCCTCTTCCTCGGCGCGCGCCTTCTCGCGCGCAATGCGCTCGGCCTCGGCCTTGGCGCGTGCCGCTTCCTGTTCGGCGCGCGCGGTTGCGGCGGCCTGCGCCTGCCGCTCGGCTTCCGCCTTCGCCCGCGCGTCTTCGCTTTGCGTCGCGGGCGGTCGTCCGCTGCCGTGCAGCACCAGGTAGGCGCCGATCCCGCCGCCGAGCAGCGCCGCGACCAGCAGGCCGATCGCAATCGACGCGCTGCGCAGGACCGGGCTCTTTGCCGGCGGCGGCGACGGGGGCGGGGAATTCGGCGCCGCGCGTGCGGCGGGCGCCTGGGCGGGTGCTGCCGGGGCAGGCCGCTCGGGCGCAGTCGCCGGGCGCGCCGGCGCCTTCGGCTCGCTGCCGCGCGGCGCGGACGTCCGTGCCGGCGCGCCGCTGTCGATCAGCTCGGCGCGCCATTCGGCGATCGACTGCGGGCGGTCCTTCTCGTCGAACGCGAGCGCGTGATCGACCGCCCGGAGCAGGCGCTCCGAATAGCGTCCGGCGCCGACCGCGGCGGTCGGCACGAGAATCTCGCGCGCGCTGCCGAGGATGCCCTTGCTGCGCGTGATCGCGTCCATCGGCGGCACGCCGGCGATCGCGCGATAACAGGTCGCGCCGAGGCTGTAGATGTCGGTCCACGGTCCCTGGTCGTCGCCGCTCGAGTAGTACTGCTCGAAGGGCGCATAGCCGGGCGCGACCAGGATCGTCATCGTGCGCGACTGCCCGAGCGCGAGCCGCGCAGAGCCGAAATCGAGCAGCACCGGCGTGCCGTCGTCCCGGATATGGATGTTGTCCGGCTTGATGTCGCGGTGGATGAAGCCGGCGTTGTGCACCAGCTCGAGTCCTTCGAGCACGGGGAGCAGCACGCGCATCAGATCGGCCTCCGGCAGCGTGCGCTTGCGATCGAGGAGCGCGGCGAAGTTCTCGCCTTCCTCGAAGCGCATCACCATGTACGCCGTGCCGTGCTGCTCGAACACCGAAAGTACGCGCACGATGTTCGGGTGGTCGAAACGCGCCAGCGTGCGTGCCTCGCGGATGAACCGGTCGAGCCCCCAGCGGTAGCGATCCGCCTGGTCGTCGCTGCGTGCGCGCACGGTCGCGTCAGCCCGCCGGGTCGCGACGTCCACCGGAAGGTACTCCTTGATCGCGACCTTCTGATCGAGGTTGGCGTCGCGCGCGAGATAGGTGATGCCGAAGCCGCCCTGACCGAGCACGCGTTCCAGCAGGTACCAGTGCAGCTGGTACTGCGCCGGCAGGGCGTCGGGATAGGCGTCGTCTCTCATCGTCGGCGGCCGCGCTCCACGGCGCTACTTTACCCTGACCGCCCCAGGGCTGTTGCCCACAGGGGACAGGGGCGGGCGCCGCGGGGCGTTCCGGGCGGTCGGCGGCCCTCGTCATGGCGCCGCGAACTCGAGCGCGACGAGCGCTCCGATCGGCACGAACAGGTTGTCGAGGCCCTCGTCCATCGAAGCCTCGATTCCGGTGGTGACGGTGGCGAGGAGCAGGGCGGCGGCGAGCGCGTCGCGCGGACGAAGTCCTGCGCCCGCGATGAGCGCGGTCGAGGCAATCGCCAGCGCAGTGACGAAGAATGCGAGCGAGCCCGCGGCGCTCTTGCCCGCGCTGCCCGAGGTGCACGCGCTCGATACCAGGCGCTCTCGGATGAGACAGGCCGCGGTGGGGGCGAGCATGAGGACCAGGATCGCGATGCGGTAGGCAAGGGGTTCTGTTGCGCTCCACAAATACGCGAGGCAAACGCCGCCGGCGAACCAGATGTCGTTCTGCGCGCCGCGGCCCAGGCGCGCAGCGCGACGCGCCCACTGCGTACCGCGGGTCGCGAGCAGCCGGGGTCCGACCACGGCGGCGCAGGCGAGCGCGACCACCGGCCACGCGCTCGAGAACAACCAGGGAAAGGCAAGTGCGGCCAGGCCGAATGGCACCGGAAACCCCGGGCACGCCGCCCAACGTTGCGAGTGACGCAACGCGAGCGGGCTGGATTGAGCGGCGTTGGCTTGCATGCGCCCATGCTCGACGCCACCTGCCCACGGCCCGGATACGGATCGGTCACAGACCGCTTACAACAGTCGGATGCTGCGCTGCCGCGGAACTAAGTCATCCGTAAGCGTCCCGTAAGCCGGCTGCATGCGTCGGCCTTCCATGATGGGGTCGCAGGCCGAAAGGACCTGCGCAACGAACTGGAGGCAGTCATGCGTAAGTCGACGAAAAACCTGATCGGAATGTGTGTGGTGGGGCTGGCGACGAGCGCCTGTGTCGCGGTCCCGGTGAACGAGAACGGAATGGTGTACTGGGAGCCGGTCCCGGCGCCGCTCGTGCCACACGTGCTTGCGAACAACCCGGTTCCGGCCAACCTGCCGGCGCGTCTCTACCCGAAGAACAGCATCGCGCGCGGCAACGGCGCGATCACCGGCTCGGTCACCAACATGATGAACGGCAAGGGACGCTTCACGCTGACCTACCAGGGCCAGACCCTGGTCGGTGAAGCGACGCGCGATTCGAGCGGTGACGAGCACAGCGGCATCGCAAATGCCTGGAGCCCGCAGGGCACGTTCATGAGCTGCACCTACCGAATGAACAACCCGCGCCAGGGTTCGGGGACCTGCAACTTCTCGGATGGCGCGCAATACGATGTGCACCTCGGCGGGTAGGCGCTGCGCCGATCGCGGGGTCATGACCATGAGCGTGCAGCTGGCCGTACGCCTGACCCCGCGTGAGGCCGAGGTTCTGCTCATGCTCGCGCGCGGCCGCACCTACGTGCAGGTCGCCGACGAGCTCGGTGTGTCGCTCAACACGGTGGCGAGCCACATCAAGAATCTCTATCGCAAGCTCGGCGTGCGCTCGGCGCGCGCCGCGGTCTGGAAGGGATTCGAGCTGCGCCTGCTCCTGCGTCCGCACGCTCAGGGCGCGAGCGCAGCGGCCGCCTTCGCAACGCTCGCTTCGGGTGAGTCCGAGGCGTCGACCGTGATCGCGTCACCCGGCGGCTCGAGCGCGGCGAGCTGACTCTCGAGCAGCGAGGCCGGCATGTAGCGGTGCCGGCGCTCGCTCACGCGCGCGCGAAGCTGCTCGAGCGATCCCTTCAGATACACGAGGCGGAAGTCGTCGATGCCGGCGCGCAGCTTCACGCGATAGGCCTCCTTCAGCGCCGAGCAGGCGAGCACCGCGTCGCGCCCGGCGTCGGCACGCTCGCGCAGCAGGGCGTTCAGCCGCTCGAGCCAGGGCCAGCGGTCATCGTCCTCGAGCGGCACGCCGGCGGTCATCTTTTGCACGTTCCGTGGCGGATGGTAGTCGTCGGCGTCTATGAATTCGCAGCCGAGCCGCTCGGCGATGCGCCTGCCGAGCGTCGTCTTGCCCGCGCCCGAGACACCCATGACGACGACGATCATCGTCGCCGCTATTTGCGCCTGCTCACCGCGTGGCCGCCGAATTTCGCCCGCATCATCGCGAGCATGCGCCGGCCGTAGTCGTCCTTGCCCTGGCTTGAGAAGCGCGCCATCAACGCGAGCGCGATTACGGGTGCGGGGACGCCGAGCTCGATCGCTTCGCTGGCAGTCCAGCGTCCCTCACCCGAGTCGGCGACGACCGGCGCGATGTGCTCGAGCTCCCCATCCTCGGCAAGGAACTCCGCGCACAGATCGAGCAGCCAGGAGCGCACCACGCTACCGTGGCGCCAGGTCTCGGCGAGGCGCGCAAGGTCGATGTCGAACTCCTCTTTTGCCTTGAGCAGCGCGAAGCCCTCGGCATAGGCCTGCATCATCCCGTACTCGATGCCGTTGTGAATCATCTTCGCGTAGTGCCCGGCGCCGCTCGGCCCGCAATGCATCCAGCCGGTCTGCGGCCCGGGCGCGAGCAGCTGCGCGTAGGGGACGAACTGCTCGACCGCGGTCGGCGTGCCGCCGAGCATCAGGCAGTAGCCGTGCGCGAGGCCGTGGATGCCGCCCGAGACGCCGGCGTCGACGTAGCGCAGCCCGGATTGCGACAGCGCAAGCGCGCGGCGCATCGAATCGCGGTAGAAGCTGTTGCCGCCGTCGACCAGCGTGTCTCCCGCCGACACGAGCGCGCCGAGCTCATCGAGCGTGGCGTCGATCGCCTTGCCCGCAGGGAGCATCATCAGTATGACGCGCTCGCCTTCGTCGAGCTGCGCACAGAGCGCGGCGAGACCGGCCACGGTCGCGACTCCGTGTTCGTCGCCGAGCGCGGCGCGTGCGGCGTCCTGGCGGTCGTAGGCGACGACCTGCGCACCGCCGCGCGCCAGGCGGCGCGCCATGTTGGCACCCATACGGCCGAGTCCGATGATTCCGATCTGCATGTGTTCTCCCTTCGCTGGCCTCATTCTAGGCGCAGCGCCGCCGCCGGTTCGAGATCCGGCAGGCTGCGCAGCCAGGTGAGCTGGCGCTTGGCGAGCTGGCGCGTCGCCGCGACCGCTTTGTCGCGCAGCTGATCCTTGTCGTACGCGCCCTCCAGATAGGCCCAGGCCTGGCGGTATCCGACGCAGCGCATACTCGGCAGCCCGGCGTGCAGCGGGTAACGCGCGCGCAGCGCGGTCAGCTCCTCCACCAGGCCGCCGCGCAACATCTGGTCGAAGCGCTCGGCGATGCGCCGGTGCAGCTCGGCGCGGTCCTCGGGAATGAGGGCGTAGCTGCGCAGCCGGAAAGGCAGGGCGCGCGCCGTTCCGTGCTGTAGCGCCGAGAGCGGTTTGCCGCTGACTTTCCAGACTTCGAGCGCGCGCTGGATGCGTTGCGCGTCGTTGGGCGACAGGCGCGCGGCACTCGCGGGATCGATGCGCGCGAGCTCGGCGTGCAGCGCCGGCCAGCCGAGGCGCGCTGCACGCGCTTCGATTTCCGCGCGCAGCGCGGGCTGCGCCGCGGGCAATGCATCGATGCCCTGCGCGAGCGCGCGGTAGTAGAGCATCGTGCCGCCGACGAGCAACGGTATCCGGCGGCGCGCGAGAATTCCCTCGACCGCGCGGATTGCGTCGGCGCGAAAGCGTCCGGCCGAGTAGCTTTCGGTCGGATCGACGACGTCGATGAGGTGGTGCGGCACGCGCGCGCGCTCGGCCGGCGAGGGCTTCGCGGTGCCGATGTCCATGCCGCGGTACACCTGCGCCGAGTCGACGCTGACGATCTCGAGCGGATGCCGGGCGGCGAGCTCGAACGCGAGCCGCGACTTGCCGCTCGCAGTCGGGCCGAGCAGGGCGTAGGCGGTAGGCTGCGGCACGCAGCGAAGTGTAAGGCGCCTGCTATGATGGCGCGCATGAATGTCGCGCCGGCTGCTTCGCCCGTCCTGGATGCGGAGCACGCGGCATTCATTCTGCTGCCGGGCATATCGATGACCGCCGCGTCTCCCGGGTCCGGCAACCTGCCGCGCATCGGACGTGCGCTCGGCTGCCGCGTATCCGCGCAGCGCGGCCGCATTACAGTTCTGTTCGCGGGTGGCCAATGCCCGGAGCTCATCGAGGCGCTGCGCGCCTCGCGCGCGATTGCGGTCGTGTTCAGCCAGCCGAGCACGCATCGCACGATTCAGGTCAAGGGCGCGGACGCGGCGCTCGAGCCGCTCGCGCCCGGCGATCCGGCGCTCGCGCAGCGCTGGATCGATGGCTTCGTCGCCGAGCTTGCCGCGCTCGGCTACGCGGAGCCCCTGGTGCGCGCCTTCCTGTGGTGCGATCCCGCCGAACTGGTCGCCGTTGGATTCACGCCCTGCGCCGCGTTTCAGCAGACACCCGGGCCGCGCGCGGGGCTGCCGCTCGGCAGCTGAGCGCCTGCCGCCGATGTCGATCAGCGTCGACGCAATCCGCGACTGCCTCGAGGGCGCGCTGCCCGCGACGATCGCGACCTGCGCGCGTGACGGCACGCCGAACGTGAGCTACGTGTCGCAGGTGAACTACGTCGACAGCGCGCACGTCGCGCTCACCTTCCAGTTCTTCAACAAGACGCGCGAAAACGTGCTCGTCAATCCGCGCGCCGCGGTCCTGGTGATCCATCCGCAGACCGCGGCGCGCTATCGCCTGCAGCTCGAGTACCTGCGCACCGAAACCGAGGGGCCGCTGTTCGAGAGCATGAAGGCGAAGCTCGCGGGCATCGCCTCGCACACCGGGATGACGGGCGTCTTTCGCCTGCGCGGCGCGGACGTGTACCGCGTGCTCGATATCGCGCAGATCCCGGGGCAGCAGCTACCCTCGCCGACGCCGCGCCGCAATCTGCTCGCCTCGCTGCGCGCCTGCACGCAGGTGTTCACGCGCGGCGTGGATCTCGAGACGCTGCTCGAAGACCTGCTCGCCGCGCTCGCCGAGCATCTCGGCGTGTCGCACGCGATGGTGCTGATGCTCGACGGGCCCGGCAGGCGGCTGTTCACGGTGGCGAGCCGCGGCTATCCGCAGTCGGGCGTCGGCTCCGAGATCGCGCTCGGCTGCGGGGTAATCGGCGTCGCCGCCGAGCAGCGCACGCCGATTCGCGTCTCGCACATGACCGCCGAATATTCGTACGGGCGGGCGATCCGCGAAAGCACGGAACGCTCGGCGCTCGGCGCGCGTCTCGAGACCGCCATCCCGCTACCCGGGCTTGCCGACTCGCGCAGCCAGCTCGCCGCGCCGATCGTGGCCGGAGGCACGCTGCTCGGCGTGCTCTACGTCGAAAGCCCGCAGGACCTGCGCTTTTCCTATGACGACGAGGATGCGCTGGTCGCGGTCGCCGCACAGCTCGGCAGCGCGATCCGCGCGCTGCAGGAGGTGGACAGTGCCCCGGAACCCGCGGCCGTGCCGGCGCCGCAGCCGGCCCCGGCGGGGGGCACGCCAGTGGTCGTGCGCCACTACGCGCTCGACGACAGCGTGTTCATCGGTGACGACTACCTGATCAAGGGCGTGGCCGGCGCGATCCTGAGGAAGCTGCTCGCCGACTATCTGCGCGACGGGCGCACCGAGTTCACGAATCGCGAGTTGCGGCTCGACCGCAGGATCCGGCTGCCTGACCTCGCGGACAACCTCGAGGCGCGACTCGTGCTGCTGCAACGCCGCCTGGCCGAGCGCTCGCGCGCGCTGCGGCTGGAAAAGTCGGGGCGCGGCCGGATCCGGCTTTGCGTCGAGCGCCCCGTGCAGCTCGTCGAAACGCCGCGCTAGTCGCGCCGCGCCTGCTTGGTCTTCGGCGGCTGCGGCACGAACACGATGTACGGCGTGCTCGGCTCGGTATCGGGCGGTACGTAGGCCGGCGCAGGCGCCCCGGGATCGCCCAGGCTGCGCACGTAGCTGCGGATCGCGCGCAAGTCGGCGTCGGTCATCGCCGCCAGGTTGAACCAGGGCATTGGCGGGCGCATGCGCCCGGAGCGCGCGTCGGCGATGAACGCGTTCTCGGAGACCGCTGCGAAGTAGAGGCGCAGGTTCTGCGGGTAGGTCGTGCCCCAGGGTCCGCGGAAGCCGACCGCATCGCCCTTCAGCCATTCCTTTTCCGCAATCTTGCCAGCCTTCACGATGTAGCCGGCCGTGTGGCAGTCGTTGCAGCCGGAGGTCTGCACGATATATCGGC
>JAJDNJ010000184.1 GCA_022340705.1 Betaproteobacteria bacterium | reverse complement strand
CCCTGCTCGGTCACATTGAAGGACTCGATGGCGTTGTTCGCCTGGGCGGCCGCGATTCCGATGCCCGCCAGCCACAATGCAAGCGTAAAGAGTGCGGTTCGGATCTTCATTTGGCACTTCCCCCTTCCTGCAGTTGCAGTGCGCTGGCCCGTTCGTTCCATTCGCCGCTCCCGTCCTGGACCAGCTCTTTTAGTTCGATTTGCGCTTCGTTAATCGCCACGATGACGCCGAAGTTCTGGCCCATATAGTTCCCTGTTTTAACGCGGTACAGGTTCCGACCGGCTGTTACCAGGCCGAAGGTTTCCTTGTTCTGCGTGATCGTGCCGACCATCTGAATCGACTCGAGCGGGAAAGCCTCGAGCGGCTCCTTGGGTCGGTCGAAATCCGGCTTGATACCGCCGCCCGTGGGCCCGCCTTCCTGCTCCGCCACGATGATGCGGTCCGGCCGGAAGGGGTCGATTTCCGCTTCCGCGGTGTAAGGCACGGCCTCGTAGGTCTTCACCGCAGGCAACGGTTCGACGCGTCCGCGCAAATCCTTGGTGAGTTGACGCAACTCGCCCTTCAAATCGCTATGTTCCTCGCCGCCGCATGCGGCGAGCAGGCTGGCACAGATCACCACGAGCAGCCACCTCATCGCCGTTGTCCTTTCCGCGCGGCCTGCTGTGCCCTGCGCTGCGCCGCGATCTCTTCCTCGTCGAGATACCGGAATGTGCGCGCGGTCGCTTCCATGACGAGGTTGCCGTCCTTCTGCGCGTTGATCTTGACGTCGTTCAACGTCACGATGCGCGGCAGCGCGCCCACATCCGCGGCGAACGCACCCATGTCGTGGTAGGTGCCGACGACCTTCACCTGGATCGGAAGCTCGGCATAGAACTCTTTCTGGCTCTCTTGTGCCGCCGGCTTGAACAGGTCGAACTGCAACCCGCGGCCGAGCCCCGCCTGGTTGATGTCCACCAGCAGCGCGTCCATTTGCGACTTGTTGGGCAGCTGGCGTAGCAGCGCGCCAAACTGCGTATCAATCTCGCGCAACTGCTGCTTGTGCAGATCGAGGTTCACCGCCTGCCGCTTCTTCGCGACATAGGAATCCTTCAGCTTCTGCTCTTCGGCTCGGCCGGCGTCGATTTGCTCGAGCTGTCCCTGCCAGTCGAGAAAATAGCCCGCCACGGGGACCGCAATGAGGATCGCGAGCAAGATGACAATCTTGGGGATCATCGGCCATGTGCCGGGATCCTGCCAGTTGAGTCGCTGGAAATCCTGGACGATCTCGTTCAGGTTGAGCGCCATGGCCTACCCCTTCTTCGCCGCCGGCTTCGCGCCCTTGCTGCCCTTGGCGCCGTCCTTCGCCTGTTCCTTCTCCGCGCGCTTGACCGCGAGGTCGAGCTCGAACGCCGATACCCGCCGCTTGTCGACCGACGAGGCCTTGACCTCGATCAGCTTCGGATTTTCGAGCCAGGGCGAGGCCTCGATGTTGCGCATCAGAGTGGAGACGCGCGCGTTCGACTGCGCGTAGCCTTCGAGTTTTACGTTCAGGCCCTTCTGGGTTACGGACTTCAGATACACACCCTCGGGCATCTGGCGCACGAGTTCATCGAGCAGATGTACCGTCTGGGCGCGGTCGGTCTGCAGCGTTTCGATGATCTTCTTGCGCTCGAGCAGCGCCGTGATCTCGTCCTTCAGCTTACGGATCTCGGCGATTTGCTTGTCGAGCTTGGCGATCTCGTCCTTGAGGAACTTGTTGCGTCCATCCTGAACGCTGATCCGCTCGGCAAAGTAAAGATGGACCGCGCCGACGATGACCAGACCGGCAATGACGGTCAGCACCGCGGTCGCCATGAAATGCTGGCGAGCGCGCTTGCGGCGCTCCTCGCGATGAGGCAGTAGGTTGATGCGCGTCGTCATACCGGGTCGAACCTTCGCATGGCGAGCCCGCAGGCGACGATCAGCGACGGTGCATCGGCGATCAGGCGCTTGAGTTGAACCCGCGGCGAGGTCTGCATCGCAACGAACGGATTCGCGACAATCGCCGGTACCTGCGTGTGCGTGTTAACGACCTCATCGAGGCCCGGGATCACCGCTGAACCGCCCGCGAGCAGGATCTGGTCCACGGTGTTGTACTGGGTCGAGGTAAAAAAGAACTGCAGCGCCCGCTGGACCTCCATCGAGAGGTTTTCCATGAACGGGCGCAGCACCTCCGATTCGAAGTCGTCCGGCAGCCCCCCGGAGCGCTTCGCGTTCTCCGCTTCTTCCGGGCTCATGCCGTATCGGTTGACGATGTCCTGCGTGAGCTGCGCGCCACCGAAAGACTGCTCACGGGTGTACACCGACTGGTCGTTGCGAATTACCGTGACGTTCATCAGGCTCTGCCCGATGTCGACGATCGCGATGTTCATGTCGCGGCCACCGCCCGGCAGCTGGCTAATGACGATTTCCAGGGCGCTTTGCTGCGCGAAGGATTCGACGTCCATCACCGAAGCTTTCAGTCCAGCGGACTCGGCCACCGCCACCCGGTCCTCGACCTTCTCCTTGCGCGTCGCGGCGATCATGACCTCTTCTTCGTCCGCATTCGCCGGCGACGGACCGACGACCTGGAAATCGAGGTTCACCTCTTCGAGCGCGAACGGAATGTACTGATTCGCCTCCGCCTCGACCTGGACTTGCATCTCGTCTTCCCGCAGTCCGGCAGGAACGATGATCTTCTTCGTGATCACGGCGCCAGTGGGCACCGCCATCGCCACATGCTTAGTGCGCGTCCCGAGCCGCTTGTAGCAGCGATTAACGGATTCCGCGACCGACTCGAGGTTGTTGACGCTGCCATCGACCACGGCGTCGCGGGGCAGCGGTTCGATCGCGTAGCGATCGACCCGGTAGCCCTTGCCCGCCTCGACGATCTCCAGCATCTTCACTGAAGAAGAACTGATGTCGAGGCCGAACAACGGCGGCGCTTTCGGCGTAAAAAAATCGAATGCCATGGTATTTTCCCTTGCGCACCCGCCCCTTAGGCGCACTACGTAGAAATCGCGTTAGATGCTAGCAACAACTATCGCAAGTGTCTAGCAAATTCCCCGTGCAAAAGTTCACGTTCGTGTTACTTTCCCCCCTCGCGCAAAACCCTCTCGCGCGACCTCGGTCTAACCCCTTTGATGTGGCTTCGTTTTTTGCTGGTCTACCCGCTCGCCCTTATTTTGGGGGCCGGCGCCGCAGGCACGCTCGTCGCCGGTCTGGTGTTCGTCCTCGCCTATCCGAGCCTGCCTTCGCTCGAGACCCTGACCGATTATCAACCCAAGATCCCTCTTCGTGTGTATTCCGAGGAGGGCGTTCTGATCGGAGAGTTCGGCGAGGAACGCCGTTCGGTCATCTCGATCCAGGACGTACCCAAGACCCTTATCAACGCGATCGTCTCTGCCGAGGACGAGCGCTTCTACCAGCACGCCGGGATCGACTATGTGGGCGTGATGCGAGCCGCCTACACCAACCTGGTCGCAGGAGGCCGGCGCCAGGGCGCCAGCACGATCACCATGCAGGTTGCGCGCAACTTCTTTCTCTCGTCGGAGAAGACGCTGACACGCAAGCTGTTCGAGGCCATGCTCGCGTTCAAGATAGAGCACAATCTGTCCAAGGACCAGATCCTCGAGCTGTACGTCAACCAGATCTACCTGGGGCAGCGCGCATATGGATTTGCGGCCGCGGCGCGCACCTACTTCGGCAAGGCGCTCAGCAGCCTGTCGCTGGCCGAAATGGCGATGCTGGCGGGCCTGCCTAAGGCGCCCTCGAGCTACAACCCTGTTGCGAATCCGCAACGCGCCAAGCAGCGCCAGCGGTATGTGCTGCGGCGTATGAGCGAACTCGGCTACATCACACCGGAACAGTATGCGGAGGCGGTCAAGGCGCCGCTGCGCGTCCAGCGCGAAAAGGCGCGCGAGTACGCCTTTCCCGCCGACTACGTGGCCGAGATGGTACGCGCGGCCGTGTACGAACAGTATCCGGAGGAGGTGTACACCAAGGGATTCCGGGTCTACACGACGATTCGCCAGCAAGATCAGGAAGCCGCTTATGCTGCGTTGCACGCCGGACTGATGGATTACGACCGGCGTCATCACTACCGGGGCCCTGAGGGTCGTGCCGAGCTGCCGTCGGGCGCGAGCGAAGAGGTCGTCGACGAGGCACTCGCGGACTACCACGACGCTGACGAGATCCTGCCCGCCGTGGTGCTCAGCGCGAATACGAAGGAAGTCGAGGCCGCGCTGCGCGACGGAACGCGCATCCACATTACCGGGGAAGGCCTGCGCTTTGCGGCACGCGCACTGTCGTCAAAGGCGCCTGCGCGGCTGCGCATCACGCGCGGCGCAATCATCCGGGTGCACCGCAACGAGAAGCGCGCCTGGCAAATCACCCAGCTGCCCGAAGTCGAGGGCGCATTCGTCGCCATCGACCCGAACGATGGCGCGATTCGCGCGCTCGTGGGTGGCTTCAATTTTCGGCGCAACAAGTTCAATCACGTCACACAGGCCTGGCGCCAGCCCGGTTCTTCGTTCAAGCCCTTTATCTACTCCGCCGCGCTGGAGAAGGGTCTCACACCGGCAACCGTCCTCCCGGACGAACCGATCGTCATCGATGCGGAAATCACCGGCAGTCAACGTTGGGAGCCGAATAACTACGACGGTAAATTCGAAGGGCCGATGCGATTGCGTCGTGCGCTCGCGAAGTCGAAGAACATGGTGTCGATTCGCGTGCTCGAGGCCATCGGGCCGCAGTATGCGCAGGACTACGTGCGGCGCTTCGGCTTCGACGCCGACAAGCACCCCCCCTATCTGACGATGGCGCTCGGCGCCGGCTCGGTCACGCCACTGCAGGAGGCACGCGCCTACGCGGTGTTCGCGAACGGCGGGTATCTCGTGCAGCCCTACTTCATCAAGAAGATTGTGGACGACCGCGGCAACATTCTGGGTGAGGCGCACCCGCCGCGCGCGGGCAACAAGGCACTGCGCGTCATCGACCCGCGCAACGCGTTCATCATGGACAGCATGCTGAAGGACGTGACCCGGTACGGGACCGCTGCGCGTGTCGCGCGTCTTAAGCGTCAGGATCTTGCGGGCAAGACGGGCACCACCAACGAGTTCGTCGACGCTTGGTTCGCGGGCTACCAGCCAAACCTGGTCGCCATCGCATGGGTCGGCTTTGATCAGCCGAGAACGCTCGGGCGCAACCAGACCGGCGGCGCGGTGGCACTGCCGATCTGGCTCAGCTACATGGAAAAGATGCTGAAGGGCGCCCCCGAGGTGAAGCGCGAAATGCCGCCCGGTATCGTGGTGGCCGACGTCGTCGACGCGGTCGAGGCCCCAACACGTGATGATCCGGCGGCCGTCGAGTTGAAGATCGTGCCTGAGTACTTCTATCGCGAGTACGTGCCGCCCGCGGAGGAGCCACCGCTCAACGAGGAATCGACCGGCGGCAACCCGTTTCAGCCGATTCCGTCCACGTTCTCGCAGTAACCCCCGCTCAGTCCGGTTCCGGCGCAGCGAGTGCGACCGTCGAGCCGCTCTGTTCGCTCGCGAGCCGGGATAGCGCCGTGTAGAGCTCACCACCGTCGCGCGTATTCAGCCAGCGGTAGCCGTCGTAGCGGAAGTGAAATCCGCCGGAGCGCGCCGCAACCCAGATTTCGCGCGCCGCAGCGTGCCGGTTGACGATGATCTTCGAGCCGTCGGAGAACTCGATTTCGAGCACACCATCGCCCTTGGCCTCGATGTCAGCGTCCACGCCGCTCGCGTCGAACGCCCGCTCGATGCGGGCGAGCTCCGTTTCGGCGAGCGCTTCGAATACGCTCTCGTCCATTGCCGTTGTCCGTCCGTGCTAGCATGCCCATTTTAGTGAACCCGCGATGACGCGCACCGTTTCAATTGTCGTTGCCGCGCTCATCATCGGGGTCGCGTGTGGGGGCTGCGGGCAGAAAGGCCCCCTGTATTTGCGCGACAGCCCACCACCCGGCGTCAAGCCGCCCAAAGCGAAGCCTTACGAGCCGGTGCCCTATCCGAAGGATGGCACCCAGGACGGCGAACAACGCGAGAATCGCTAGGGGCGCATGGCCTTCGCCTATCGAAACGGCCTGTTGTGTGCCGAGGACGTGCCGCTCGATCAAATCGCGCGTGCGCACGGCACGCCCTGCTACGTGTATTCGCGCGCCGCGATCGAACGTGCCTATGGCGAATACGCTGCGGCGCTCGCCGGGCGCAACGCGCTGGTCTGCTTCTCGGTTAAGTCGAATTCGAACCTCGCGGTCCTCGCGCTCCTCGCGCGGCTCGGCGCGGGTTTCGACATTGTCTCGGGCGGCGAGCTCGCGCGTGTGCTCGCCGCCGGCGGAGACGCGCGCAGGACGCTATTTTCCGGCGTCGGCAAGTCCGAATCCGAGATCGCGCAGGCGATCGAGGCGGGAATCCTCTGCCTGAATCTCGAATCGGAGGCCGAGCTCGAGCGCGTCGCCGCGGTCGCCGCGCGCATCGGGCGCCAGGCGCCGATCGCATTTCGCGTGAATCCGGACGTCGACGCGAAAACTCATCCCTATATTTCCACCGGCTTGAAGCAGAACAAGTTCGGAGTGGCACACGAGGATGCCGAGCGCCTCTACCGGCGTGCTGCGTCGCTCCCCGCGGTCGAGGTGGTCGGAATTGGTTGCCACATCGGCTCGCAGTTGACCGATGCCGCGCCGTTGGTTGAGGCCACGAGTCGAATCGTCGCGCTGGCCAAGCGCGTCGAGAAAGCCGGCATCCGTCTCGCGCACATCGATCTCGGCGGCGGCATCGGCATCCGGTATCACGAAGAATCGACGCAGCCGATCGGCCGGATCGTCGGCGCTATGCTCGAGCGCGTCGACCTGCGCGCCGCCATGCTGATCCTGGATCCGGGACGCTCGATCGTGGGCAACGCAGGGGTATTGCTCACACGCGTCGAATACCTGAAACCAGGAGCGACGAAGAATTTCGTCGTCGTCGATGCGGCGATGAACGATCTGATGCGCCCTTCGCTGTACGACGCGTGGCACGAGGTCAGGCCGGTGCGTGCCTCCGAGGCGCCAGCGCAAGCGCCGCGCTATGACATCGTGGGACCCGTGTGCGAAAGCTCCGACGTGCTCGCCAAGGACCGCGCGCTCAGCGTGCAGGCCGGTGACCTGCTCGCCATTATGTCGGCCGGCGCCTACGGCATGACGATGAGCTCGAACTACAACTCGCGGCCTCGCATCGCCGAGGTAATGGTGGACGGCGCAAGGGCGCACCTCGTGCGTCGCCGGGAAACGATCGAGAGCCTGTACGCGCTCGAGTCGGTGCCGGATTGGTAGCGCTGCCGGCTCGACGTACGCGATGAACGGGCGCTGGCTGGATTTGCGATTCGGTTGGCGTCGGTTGCGCGTGTTCGCGAGACCGGCGCAGGAGCCGCATCCCGCGCTTTGCTAGACTCCCGCCGTGTCCAACCTGTACAAAGTCCTATGATCCGCGGATTGATCGTCGTTCTGTCGGTCGCTTTGTCCGCTGCGGCATCGGCCCAACAGGCCGCGCCCAAGCCATCCCGCCTCGAGCGCATTGCCGCCACCGGCCAGTTCGTGATCGGCCATCGCGAAACTGCCGTGCCGTTCGCCTACTTCGATCAAGCGCAGCGTCCAGTGGGCTATGGCGTGGACATCGCGCGGCGCGTATTCGAAGCGGTCAAGGCGCAGCTCGGAAAGCCGGGCCTGAACCTGCGCTTCAACGCCGTCACGGCCACGACGCTGTCGCCACTGATAGAAACCAAAGTCGTCGATATCGAGTGTGGCGTCACCACGAACACGCCTGAGCGGGCGCAGCACGTGGCCTTTTCCAGCACGATCTATGTCGATGCGGTGCGCATTGCGGTGCCAGCCAACTCTGACGTTGCAAAGTTCGGCGACCTCGCCGGCAAGCGGGTGGCGGTAGTTGCAGACAGCAAGGCCGAGACGCTGGTCAAGCGGCTCGCCGCCGAACACAAGGTGGCGCTTGAGCAGATTCCGGTACTCAACGAGCTACGCGGCGTGCAGGCGCTGGAAGACCGTCGGGTCGACGCCTTGATCGCGGCGGCAGCGTTGAGCCTGGGACAGATTTCGCGCAGCGCCGATCCCAAGCACTTCAAGGTTGTCGGCGATGCGTTACAACTTGAATCCTATGCCTGCGTGCTACCGAAGGGCGATCCCACTTACAAGAGACTGGTGGACGCGACCCTGGCCGAGCTGATGCGCAGCGGCGCGATGGCAAAGCTGCACGCGAAATGGTTCCAGGCGCCGATTCCGCCGTACCGGTGGGCGCTCAACCTGCCGCTAAACGACGCGACGCGGGCGGCCTTTGCTTCGCCCAGCGACCCACCCGCGCAGTAGCGCGGCGGCGCGAGCCGTCTAGAACCCCGCTTCGCGAATGAAAAGAGCCGATAGCGCGCGCATCCAGTCGGCCGCCAGGCTCTCGCGGCGTCCTTCGATTATCGCGGTCACGCGAGCGACGCGGGCGGCCGGCGGCGGCACGTCGAGACGCAGCCGTACCCGGTAGAGCGCGGCACGCGGCACGAGCTTCTTCTCCTTCACCGTTTCGATTGGCCCTCCGTAAGTGTCCGCGAGGACCGCGTCGGGCAGCGCGCTGGCGCGCGCGGTATCAATTGCCACCACGACGCTGTCCAGACGCGTCAGCGGATCGCGCGGCAGATAGAGGCGCGCGCGATCGCCCACGGCGATGCGCGCGAGGTCGGCCTCGGGGACGAGCGCCTCCGCCGTCCAAGTCGCGGGATCGACCAGGATGCCGAGCGGCTGGGACGGCGCCACCCAGGTGCCGGCGGCAATGTCGGAGTCGACGTCGAGCACCTGCCCGGCGAACGGCGCCTTGATCTCGAGACGCGCCAACTCGGCCATCTCCCCCCGCACGGTGGCCTGCTCGCGAGCCAGCTCGCTCGCTAGCCGCGCGCGCTTTTCCTCGCCCTGGCGCACACCCGGCAAGCGCTCGAGCTGCGCAATAAACGATTCGGCGCTGGCGCGGGAGACTCGAGCCCGTCCGCGAATATCCGGCGAGTCCAATGTCAACAGGGTGCTGCCGGCCTGCACCGGACCGTCCCGTGGTGCCACGGCGATCCGACCCGGCAACGGGCTGTAGATCAGCTGCTGGCGGTCGGCGCGCAGAACCGCCGGCGCATGCACATCCTGGCGCCACGGAATGACCAGAAGGGCGACGATTCCGGCGGCGAGCGTCATCCAAACTACGCGCCGCGAATTTGGCATCTCTGAGCGCCGTGCCCACCAGATCTTGAGTTCGGACATGATCGGCGTCACGACGAACCAGCCCAACTCCACGGCAAGCAGGATGACGCCAAGCGCCTTGAAGAAAAAATGGTACACGGCCAGCGCAATCGCCACGAACACCATCAGCCGGTAGATCCAGGCCGCAAACGCGAACACGATCAGCCATGCGCGCATGCGCGGCGCGAACACCTCCGGGTAAGCATCAGGCAACCCGAGCAGCACGCGGCGCAGGAATACGCGCGCCTGCGCGAAGCTGCGCTCATGGAGATTCGGAACATCCACCGCGTCGGAGAGCACGAAATAGCCGTCGAAGCGCATGAACGGGCTGGCGTTGATGGTCAGCGTCAGCACCCAGCTGGTGGAGGCGAGGAAGAACAATCCCTGGCGAAGCCCACCGTCCGGTGTCAGGCTCCAGGCCAGCGTCGCAAGTCCTGCGAGGGCGAGTTCCGCTGTCACGCCGGCGATGGCGATAGCAAGGCGTTGCCGGCGGTCCGGGAGTTTCCAAGATTCACCGGTGTCGGTGTAAAGCAAGGGCCAAAGCACCATGAACGCGACACCCATGTGCGCCACGCGCACCCCGTAGCGCGTCGCGGTATAGGCATGCGCCAATTCGTGCACGCACTTGCCGAGTGCCAACGCAGCCAGGAACCCGAGGATCCCCGAAAGCGTGAAGGCGTTGATGAGTGTGTGCGTGAACACGTCCCACTGCCTCGCGGCGAGCGCGATGCCGAGCAGCGTCGCGACGATCAGGAACAGCTGGAATCCCGGGCGATACACGAACGCGACGTAGGGCAACGTCGCTTCGAGGAAGCGTGCCGGTCGGACCAAGGGCACGCGGAAGAACAGATAGTTGCGCAGCAGCCAGCGCAGCCGGCTCGGTTGCTGGCGCGCGCGGATCGCGCTGAGCCGCGCCGAATCGCCCGCGCTGGTGGCCCGCACGAGTTGGTTTCGGGCAAGAAATTCCACCAGAGAGGCAACGTCGTCCGCGCTTGGGGCAAGCGGCGATTGCGCGCTGATCTGCTCGGCCAACGCTTCGGGGCTACCAGCGTCCCAGCGCGTCAACATCTCGAATTCGAGCCAGCCGATGCGAAAGAAACGGTTGCGCACGGGATCCTGGATCACCCAAGCCGGCGAACCGTCGCGCTCGGGCGCCGCGGCAAACAGGCGCAGATCGTCGCGCAGCGGCGGCAGGATCACAGTCCGGTCCACTCGCGCAGCGTCGCCAGCGGCCGGCGAAAGACGAGGTAGGCCAGTGGGCGGCGCTCGCCATACAGCTTGGCGGTACCCTTGAGGCCGATCCGGGCGATACCGGTATCACCCTGAAAGTGCCCGCGGATGCGATAGGCCGAAATTCCGTCCGGGGATGGCGTTGCCTGATAGCTGGTTTGCGTCAGCGAGGCGGTGAGCGGTTTCAGCGGCGCAACATGCAAAAACAGCCGAATCTCGGCCCCGGGCTCCAGGTTTATCGCATCGGCAACCGGCAGCCAAACGAGCACCCCGGCGTCGGCCGGGTCGGCGAGCAGGACGATGCGCTCCCCGGTCTGCACCGGCTTGCCGATCCAATCATTGGGATCGCCGAAGACCGCGATACCGGTAGCGGGGGCGCGGACCTCGACGCGTGCCAGCTGAGCGTCGATGTAGGCAAGCTCTGCTTCGCGCTCCCGGACGCGACCCTGAAGTACCGCCAGATCCCCACGGCTCTCGTCACTCTGAAACGCCTTTTGGGCCGCCAGCAGCGCATCGGTCCGTGCGACCTCCAACGCCTTTTGCGCCACGTCGCGGCGCGATGCGAGGGTGGTGCGGTCGAGGGTAAATAGGATCTGGTCCTTCCTCACCTCCTGGTTGGGTTTGACCCGGAACGCCTCGACCACGCCATCCATCGGCGCAGACACGACCTGGGCCTCAAGAGCGATCACTTCGGCCGGTGCCAGCACGCTCATGCGCACCGGGATCAGGAGCGCGAGCAAGACCGCTGCCAACGCCGCCTTCAGCCACCAGGACGACCGGCCAAACCGCCCCATGACCCGGCTGCCGAGCGATTCGGCCCTTATCAGCGCCCAGAGACTGTAGCCATACGCTTCGTGCAGAAGGGTGAGCTGCTTGACTGTGGGCTCGGCCCAAGCGTCATCGCGGCCGAAGACGACCGCGCCGAGCCGCTCTCCGTCCGGTCCGGAAAGTGGCATGAACAGACCATTCGCCGGCATCCACTCACCCCACCCCTCAGCAAACTCGGCGGGCAGGTCCTGGGCCGTGAACGCTTTCGGCTCGCCGAACGCCTTCCAAGCATGGGCGGCGAGCCGGTTGATCCAAAGCGTGAAAGGGGCGTCGCCCTCGAGCACGGCGAGCCCGGACACCGCGGTCAGCCTGGGCCGCCCGAGTGCGTCCGGGCGGAAGACGACGGCCTGCCGATACGGCGCCAGCTGCCAGGTTTCATTTGCGATGACGAAATCCAGGGAGGCCAGGTCGCGGGCCGCCCTTGCCCGCGCCTCTAGGTGGAGCAGCGCGGCGAGAGGGCTCGGGGCCGCGGTGCTCGGCGCCGTCATTGCGGCGGCTTGAAGCGCGCGGATCCGCTCATGCCGGCCAACAGGTCGCCGGCGCCCTCCGTGACGCTGCCTTCCAGCTCCACCGATTGGCTGGCAGCATCCACGCGCGCATTGATTGCGGTCACCTTTGCAGTGTACGCGCGTCCGGTTTCGTCGATTTTTACCTCAAATGGCGTGCCAGGCTTAAGCCACGCCAGCCACTTCGAGGGAACATTGAGACGCAGCTTGAATGGGCCTCGGCTGACGATTTCCACCAGGGGCTGCCCAGCACTCACGCCCTGATGTGGCTTGACATGCACTTTCACTGCCCTTCCGGCGAAGGGGGCACTCACTGTGCATTGCGCCTTCTGGACTCTGGAGAGCTGCAGTTCGCCTCGCGCCCGGTCCAGGGCAGCCGCAGCAATCGCGACCTCGACCTCGCCAGCGGACTGCAGCCCCTGAAGTCGCAGCTTAGCCTCGTAATTCTCCCGGGCCCCGGCCACCTCGGCCCTGGCAATACGCTCGCGGGCTGCCTGTTCGTCGCAATAGAAGTCGACCAGGACCGCATCCTTTTCGAAGCTGGATCCCAGGGAGACATTGACGTTTTTGACGCGGCCCAGCATCGGGCTCGCCAAAGTGGTCTCCAGTTCCGGGGCCAGCAGGACTCGGATTTCCCCTACATCCTGGGCCAGGACCGGCGAAGCAAGAAGGCCGACTGCTGCAAGCAGGGCGATCGCGCGCATCACCCTTACCCCCTGATCGCTACCGGACCCGCGTCGCGCCCCGGATTCTGCGTCAGTGCCTGTCCGATCCCGCTGTCATCAGCCCCCATCTCACTTCGGAGCTCGGGCGCACGGTCCTCTCCATCCCGTGCCCCATGGGATGGTCCCGTTAGTGAGCCCCCGGTGGATCTTTCCTTTTCTAGCCAGGCCGTTGCAGGCCCAGAAGCGGATCCCGCGCCGGGTCCCGCGAGGGTCGCAACAACGCGCTCCTCGGCAATCAGCCAGCGCTCTCCATCCTGGACCAATTCGAGTCTCTTGCGCACGCTGTCCTGGTATCGGTCAGAGCGGTAGTCCTGGCGGAAGGTCACCGCGGCCCGCCCATCGTTGCGACGCAGCACATTCATTTCGCTGACCGACACCTGGATATTCTTCGGTTCCGTAACCCGCTCGCGGCGCAGCATCTCCCATTCCTCGCGCGAATTTCCCTGCGGCGGCCTGAACCCCGGGGCATATGCACCAAGATAGCGCTCCACATCCTGATCGGCCCAGGCCTGCGCCCACAGCTCAACCGGCGTGCGCAGTACCGCCGCGACCGGTTTGGCTTGTTTTCTATGGCCGCGCGACGCCGTTTTCGGCCCGGAGTCGGAGCCGGGTCCCGCCAGGATCGCAACAACATGCTCCTCGGCAATTAGCCAGCGCTCCCCGACCCGCACCAATTCCAGCCTCTTACGTACGCTGTCCTGGTAACGATCCGAGCGGTAGTCCTGCCGAAACAGCAAGTCGGCCCGTTCATCGTTGCGCCGCAACACCCGCATATCACTGATCGACAGGCGGATATTGCTTGGCTCTGACACACGCGAACGACGCAGCCCTTCCCATGCCTTACGCGAGCGCCCGTCCGCGGGCTTAAACCCAGGGGCATACGCCGCAAGGTAGCCATCGAGATCCTGTGCCGCCCATGCCTGCGCCCAGGCCTCGACCGGTTTCCGGATCGCTGCAGCAACGGGCTTGGAAACCCTTCCCGCAGTGCCTTGTTGCATTACAGCATCATGGCTCTCGGAGTTCCGGTTCGGATCTGTGCCTTCAGCACTTTGCTGCGCAACCCCAGCCGCAGCATTCCGCGCTTTATGGTGAGATTGTTTCCCATATATCCAAGCAGTTGC
>JAJDNJ010000119.1 GCA_022340705.1 Betaproteobacteria bacterium | reverse complement strand
GCTTCCTCGGTCCACAGCGCCGCGAGCAGTGCGCCCGCGAGCGCGAAGCGCTGCGCCTCCGGTGCGCCGAGGACGAGGCAGGACGCGGCCGTGGCGTTCACAGGGAAATGCTTGGGCTGGATGGTGATCGGCACGCCCAGCTGCATGCCCCAGCGCTTCAGCTCCACCAGGCGGTAGGCCTGGCGCTGCGGTGCGCGCTTGGCCAACGGCAG
Organism: Betaproteobacteria bacterium; assembly: GCA_022340705.1. Lineage (GTDB taxonomy): Bacteria > Pseudomonadota > Gammaproteobacteria > Burkholderiales > SG8-39 > SG8-39. Next base: position 9,613 of record JAJDNJ010000119.1, on the reverse strand, counting down.
GCCGCCCGATTGTGGAAAGATGACGCCGTAATCGACCGGCTTGACGCGCACCGCCGCGCCATGGCGCTGGGCGATCTCGCCGAAGCGGGCATGGCCGAGGTAGGTCCAGGGCGAGCTCGGCGTCATATAGTAGTCGACGATCTTTTCCATCTGCTCCTCCACAAAGCAAAAGGGCCGCTCGCGCGGCCCTCTTGTCGTTCTGCCGACGATCAACCTTCCTGGACGAGGTAGCTCTTCAGGCGTTCCGAGCGCGACGGATGGCGCAGCTTCCTCAGCGCCTTTGCCTCGATCTGCCGGATGCGCTCGCGCGTCACGTCGAACTGCTTGCCGACCTCCTCGAGCGTATGGTCGGTGTTCATCTCGATGCCGAAGCGCATGCGCAGCACCTTGGCTTCGCGCGGCGTCAGCGTGTCAAGCACGTCCTTGGTGACGTCGCGCAGGCCAGCGTACATCGCTGCATCATTCGGGGCCAGCGTCGACTGGTCCTCGATGAAGTCGCCGAGATGCGAATCGTCGTCGTCGCCGATCGGCGTTTCCATCGAGATCGGCTCCTTCGAGATCTTGAGGATCTTGCGAATCTTCTCCTCCGGCATCTCCATGCGCGCCGCGAGCGTCGCCGGGTCCGGCTCCTGGCCGGTTTCCTGCAGGATCTGGCGGCTGATGCGGTTCATCTTGTTAATCGTCTCGATCATGTGCACCGGGATGCGGATGGTGCGCGCCTGGTCCGCGATCGAGCGCGTGATCGCCTGCCGGATCCACCAGGTGGCATAGGTCGAGAACTTGTAGCCGCGGCGGTACTCGAACTTGTCGACCGCCTTCATCAGGCCGATGTTGCCTTCCTGAATCAGGTCGAGGAACTGCAGCCCGCGGTTGGTGTATTTCTTCGCGATCGAGATCACCAGGCGCAGGTTCGCCTCGGTCATTTCGCGCTTGGCCCGGCGCGCCTTCGCTTCGCCGGTGGACATCTGCTTGTTGATGTCCTTCAGCTCCTTTACCGAAATACCGATTTTCTGCTGCACGCCCTGGATGCGGCCGAGCAGCTCGAGAATGTCGGGCTCCACGCGCTTGAGCATCTCGCTCCAGGGATGCTCGGCATTGATGTCCGCGGTCAGCCAGCGCTTCGAGCCTTCCGTGCCGGCGAAGATCTTGATGAAATGCTGGCGCGGCATCAGCGCCTTGTCGACGCAGATGTTGAGGATCTCGCGCTCGTTACGCCGGATGTCGTCTACCAAGCTGCGCACGCCGTCGCACAGGCGCTCCACCGTGCGCGCGGTGAACCGGATCGCCATCAGCTCGTTGGTGATCTGGTCGCGCAGACGCAGGAACTCCTTGTCCTTCGAGCCCTTGCTCTCGAAGACCTTCTTCTGACGCTCGAACAGCCTGCGGATGCGGGCGAACTTCTCGAGCGCCTCACCGCGCAGCTTGAGCAGGCTCGCGCGCTGCGCTGCGCCCTCGTCGTCTTCGTCCTCGTCGCCCTCGTCGTCCGAGACCGAGCTGTCCTCGTCCTCGGCGTCGCTCTCGGCGCGCCTCGGATCGAAGTCGTCCTTCGCGTTGGGGTCAACCAGGCCGTCGACCACCTCGTCGATCCGCATCTCGTCCTTCTCGACCTTCTCGGCGAGCTCGATCACCTCGCGAATGGTCGTCGGACAGGCGCTGATCGCCTGAATCATGTGGCGCAGACCTTCCTCGATCCGCTTCGCGATCTCGATCTCGCCCTCACGCGTGAGCAGCTCCACCGAGCCCATCTCGCGCATGTACATGCGCACCGGGTCGGTAGTACGACCGAACTCGGAATCGACTGTCGACAGCGCGGCCTCGGCCTGCTCCTCGACATCCTCGTCGGCGCTCGCCACCGGCGCGGCCTCGTTGACGAGAAGCGCCTCCTGGTCGGGCGCCTGGTCGTAGACCTGGATGCCCATGTCCCCGAACGTCGAGATGATCGCCTCGATCTGTTCGGCGTCGACGAGGTCGTCGGGCAGGTGGTCGTTGATCTCGGAGTAGGTGAGGAAGCCGCGCTCCTTGCCGAGCACGATCAACACCTTGAGCCGGCTGCGGCGAGTTTCGGCATCTTCCTTCGGCAGCTGCGCAATCGACGCCAGCCATTCCTCGCGCCGCGCCTTGCGTCCGCCACGCCCGCGGCCCTTGCCCTTGCCGGCTTTGAGGCCCTCGTTTACCTGCGCCTCGAGCAGCTCGAGCGCCTGCTTGGCGTTCTTGATGTTCGCCTTCTTGGCGGCCGCTTTCTCCGCCGCCGCCTTTGCCTTCTCGGCAGCCTTTGCGAGCGCCTTGAGCTGAGCCTCCTTCAGCTTGAGAGCCTTCGCCTTGGCCCTTTCCTTCTCCTTCAGCGCCCTGGCCTTCGCCGCTTCCTTGAGCTTGAGCGCGCGTGCCTTTTCCTTCGCCGCCGCCTTGAGCTTGGCTTCCTTGAGCTTGAGCGCCTGTGCCTTGGCCTTCGCCGCGGCCTTGAGCTTGGCTTCCTTCGCACGCAGCGCCTTCGCCTTGGCGGCCGCTTTGAGCCTGTCGGCCTTTGCCTTGGCGACCGCCTTGGCTTTCGCCAGCTTCAGCTTTTGCTGCTTGGCCTTCGCGGCCGCCGCCTTGCGCTTGAGTGCGCTCGATACGGGCTTGCGCGCCGGGCGCGACTTGAGCGTCGCACGCTTCTTCATCGCCTTGATCGCTTTAGATTTTTTCTTTCCCGCCGGGGACCGATTCGACTTCGGTTTCGACTTCGCTTTGGGCTTGACCTTAGCCATCCTTGCCTCGCGTTACAGCCGGTTTTCCGCCGGATTGCGGATTTCCGGGAAAACCGTGAAGTATATCAAGATTTCTAGCTTTTCAGGCTACAGCCGCTGACCCTTCAGCTCGGCCAGCTCCTTCGCCCTGCGGTCGATTTCGAGCATCAGCTCGCGGCTCGCGCGCCCCGCCGTTGCCTCGCGCCGGAGCGCCTCGAACTCCTCGTTCTTACGCTGGATCCGGAGCGCAAGCTGGATCTGGCGAAACTGGCGCTCGGCATCATCCTCGCTCAGGTTGTGCTCGAGCACCGCGGCCTGCGCCTGGAACAGGCGCTCGGCGTGGGTGCTGTCGCGAAAATGCTCGATCAGCAGGGGCCCGCTCATCCCGCCGCCCTCGGCGGCCCAGGCCGCAATCGCGCGCAATGCCGCGCTTTCCGGCATCCCGGGGTCGAGCAGTGCAGCATCAAGCTCATCGATCAGCGCCGGTTTGACCAGCACGCAGCGCAGCAGGTTCCGCTCCTGGCTCGACGCGATCGGCGGCGCGCTTCTGCGCGGCGCCGGGCGCGCACGCGGCGCGTTCGCCTGCGCGAGGCCGAGCAGCTGCTCGGCCTCGTCCTGGGAGACGCGCGCGAGCTCGGCGACTTCCTTGACCAGCTGGAGGCGTAGCGCCGGCGCCGCAACCCGCTGCAGCTGCGGACGCGCCGCCGCGAGCAGGGCCGAACGTCCTTCCGGGGTGCCCAGGTCGGACTGCGCGCGCAGCTCGGCGAGCAGGAAGCGTGAAAGGGTCTGCGCCTCGCGCAGGGCCTGCTCAAAGGCCTCGGCGCCCTGCGCGCGCACGCTGCTGTCGGGGTCCTCGCCTTCGGCGAGGAAGAGGAACCGAATCGGCTTGTGATCCAAGGCGAGCGGCAGGCTGACTTCGAGCGCGCGCCAAGCGGCCTTGCGGCCCGCGGCGTCACCGTCGAAGCAGAACACCACCTCGTCCGCGAGGCGCAGCAGCCGCGCGACGTGATGCGCGGTCGTCGCCGTGCCGAGCGTCGCGACCGCGTAGCCGACACCGTGCTGGGCGAGCGAAATGACGTCCATGTAGCCCTCGACCACAAGGACGCGCCCGGCTGCGTGGATCGCTTCGCGCGCCTGCACCAGGCCATAGAGCTCGCGCCCCTTCTCGAACAGCGGCGACTCCGGCGAGTTGAGGTACTTCGGCTCGCCCTCGCCGAGCACCCGGCCGCCGAACGCGATGACGCTTCCCCGATTCGAAAAGATCGGGAACATGATGCGGTCGCGGAACCGGTCGTAGCGCTTGCCCTCATTCTCGACGACCAGACCGCACTCGACGAGGGCGCGCTCGTCGTAGCGTGTAAACGCGCCGCGCAGTCCCTGCCAGTCGTCCGGCGCGTAGCCGAGCCGGAATCGCGCCGCGATCTCACCGCTCAACCCGCGCCCCTTGAGGTACTCGATCGCGCGCGGGGATTTCTTCAGCTCCGCGCGGTAGAAGTTCATCGCCTGCTCGAGCAGCGTGCCGAGATCGGCCTCCCGCTCCTGGCGCGCCGCTTCCTCACGTGAGCGCGGACGCGACTCGGGCAGCTGCATGCCCACCGAGGCGGCCAGGTCGCGCAGCGCATCGACGTAGCCGAGCCCGGCGTAGGCCATGAGAAAGCCGATCGCGTTGCCATGCGCGCCGCAGCCGAAGCAGTGATAGAACTGCTTGGCGGGGCTGACCGTGAAGGAAGGCGTCTTTTCGCCGTGAAACGGGCACAGCCCGAGGTAGTTCGCGCCGCCCTTCTTGAGCTGGACATAGCGCGACACGACCTCGACGATGTCGACGCGGTTGAGGAGATCTTGCTTGAAGCTGTCGGGGATCACGCGCGGATCCCGCTAGTGTAAGCGCTCAGCCAGCGAGCCTGGATTTCACCCGTGCCGACACCGCAGCCATGTCGGCGCGGCCCGCGAGGCGCGCCTTGAGCACGCCCATGACGCGGCCCATGTCCTTCGGGCCGGCTGCACCGGTCTCGGCAACCGCCGCGCCGACCGCTTCGTCCACCTCCGCATCGCTCAACTGCGCCGGCATGTAGCCGACGAGCACATCGGCCTCGAAGCGCTCCGCCGCAGCCAGCTCGGCCCGGCCCGCCTGTTCGTACTGGGCGATCGACTCGCGCCGCTGCTTGAGCAGGCGCTCGACGACCGCGAGCACCTGGGCGTCGTCGAGCTCGATGCGCTCGTCGACTTCCTTCTGCTTGATCGCCGCAAGCAGCAGGCGGATGGCGGACAGGCGCGCGGCGTCCTTGGCACGCATCGCCTGCTTCATGTCGTCCGTGATGCGTGCCTTGAGGGTCATGACGGGGATGCGGGTTCGGCGCAGAGTCGCCAGAAATGCAAACGCCCCGGCGCGAATCGTTCGCCGGGGCGCCTCGTAAGTCTTGTAATCGAGTGCGTGCGCGTGGCGCTCAGTACAGCTTTTGCGGCAGGGTCTGGCTGCGCAGACGCTTGTGATGCCGCTTGACCGCCGCGGCGAGCTTGCGCTTGCGCTCGGTAGTCGGCTTCTCGTAGTACTCGCGTGAACGAAGCTCGGTGAGCAGGCCGGTCTTTTCGATCGTGCGCTTGAACCGGCGCAGGGCTACTTCGAAGGGCTCGTTCTCCTTGACGCGAACGGTCGGCATCCAGTCTCCAGGGCGCTGAAAAGTGGGAGATTATAGCGCCACCGGGACGGCGCTCGCCAGCCCCAAAGTAGAATCGCCCGCCATGCTGATCCTCGGGCTGGAGACCTCCTGCGACGAGACCGGGGTCGCCCTCTACGATGCCGGCGTGCTCGCGCAAGGAGCACCGCCCGCGCAGGGCCTCCTGGCTCATGTCCTGCACTCGCAAAGCGACCTGCACGCCGCCTACGGAGGCGTGGTTCCGGAACTGGCCTCGCGCGACCATGTGCGCCGCCTCGTTCCCCTCGTGCGCGAAACGCTGGCCCGAGCGGGACGGCGTCGCGATGCGCTCGCGGCCGTCGCCTACACCGCCGGGCCCGGGCTCGCGGGCGCCTTGCTGGTCGGCGCTGCGTTCGGCCACGCGCTCGCCCTCGCGCGCGGCATACCCGCAATCGGCATCCACCATCTCGAAGGACATCTGCTATCGCCGCTGCTCGCACAGCCCACGCCGGAATTTCCGTTCGTCGCGCTGCTCGTTTCGGGTGGCCACACCCAGCTGATGCGCGTCGACGGCGTCGGGCGCTATGTGCTCCTCGGAGAAACACAGGACGATGCCGCGGGCGAAGCCTTCGACAAGACCGCGACGCTGCTCGGGCTGGGCTATCCCGGCGGCCCCGCGCTTGCGCGCCTGGCCGAAGGCGGGCGTGCCGACCGCTACCGTTTGCCGCGCCCGATGCTGAATAGCGGCGACCTCGGGTTCAGCTTTTCGGGCCTGAAGACCGCGGTCGCCCTGCTGGTGCGCGACTCGGGGCAGGTGGCGCTAGAGGACGCGACGCGGGCCGATATCGCGCGTGCTTTCGAGGATGCGGTGGTCGACGTGCTGGTGGCGAAGTGCGCACGCGCGATCGATACCTCGGGACTGTCGCGTCTGGTGATTGCCGGCGGCGTGGGCGCCAACCGGGCATTGCGCAGCGCGCTGCACGCCGAGGGCGCGCGCCGCGGCTTCGACGTGTTTTACCCGGCCCCGGAACTGTGCACCGACAACGGTGCGATGATCGCCTTCGCCGCCGCGCTGCGCCTGCACCACGGGCTCGCGCCGCGCCCGTCGCATGCGTTCTCGGTGAGACCGCGCTGGGAACTGGGTGCTACGGTTTAGCGCGCCGCCCGAGGCGCGGTTCTTCGGCGCGTAGCAGGCGCGCGATGTTCGCACGGTGACGCCAGATCAGCAGCAGGGCCATTGCGCCGACCGCTGGCGTGAGCGGTGTCAGACCGAACAGAAACCAGGACCAGAAAACCGCGAACAGCGCCGCCACGATCGAGGCGAGCGAAATGATGCGAAAAAAAGCGACGATGATGCCGAACGTCGCCAGCGTGCCGAGCCCGAGCCAGAGATTGAACGCGAACAGCACACCGGCCGCTGTCGCCACGCCCTTGCCCCCGCGAAACCCGTGGTACAGCGGAAACAAATGGCCGAGAAAGGCCATCGCTCCGGCCAGCGGCGCATTCAGCCCGGTCACCGGATTCTCGCCGGTCACGAGCACGGTGAGCCCGACGGCCAGCGCGCCCTTGCCCGCATCGCCGATCAGGGTCAGCACTGCGGCGAGCCTGCTGCCCGAGCGCAGCACGTTGGTCGCGCCGGGGTTGCCGGAGCCGTAGCCGCGTGGATCGGGCAGCCCCATCGCCTTGCTCACGAGCACCGCGAACGAGAGCGAGCCGAGGAGATAGGCCGCGAGCATGATCAGCACGGTCTGCATGGCAGCGCGATTCTACGTGCCCGCGGGCGCGCTATGCTGTAATGCGCACGCCCCATGGACCATATCTTCATCCGCGATCTGCGTATCGAGGCACGCGTCGGCTTTCACAAGCGCGAGCGCCACGCCCCGCAGACGCTGCGCCTCGACCTCGAGATCGGCATCGCGAATGACGCGGTGTTCGCGAGCGACCGCGTGGCCGACTGCATCGATTACGACACCGTGGTGACGCGCATCCGCGCCCTGCTCGGCGAGGGTCATTTCAATCTGGTCGAGACCATCGCCGATCGCATCGCGCGACTGCTGCTCGACGAGTTTGGCGCGGGCTTCGCCCGGGTCAGCGTGGCCAAGCTCGGGGTGATGAAAAACGCGGGGCTGGTCGGCGTCACGGTCGAGCGCCGGCGCTGAGGCGGGTGCCGCTCAGTCCTCGAGCGCAACCTCGACCAGGACGGGTTGCAGCAGCCGCTCGATCGCCCGTGGATCAATAGAGAGCAGAAACCCGCGGCGCCCGCCGTTGATGTAGATCGCGGGCAGATCGAGAATGGAGCGCTCCATGAAGAGCGGCATCGACTTGCGGGTGCCGAACGGCGAAGTACCGCCGATCTGATAGCCGGTGTGGCGCTGCGCGATTTCGGGTCGGCAGGGACTGACGCGCTTGCGCTGCGCCTGGCGCGCGAGGTTCTTGGTCGACACGCTGCGATCGCCGTGCATCAGCACGATCAGCGGCCGTGCCTGCTCGTCCTCCATCACCAGGGTCTTTACCACCGCATGCTCCGGAACGCCCAGCAGCTCGGCGCCGTGCCGCGTGCCGCCGTGCTCCGCGTATTCGAAGAAATGCTCGCCGAACGCGACGCCGTGCCGGCGCAGGAGCTGCGTCGCCGGCGTTTCGCTGTGGCTCGGCCGCTTCATCCGCGCGGATGGTGCTTGGCGTGCAACGCCTTGAGCCGCTCGCGCGCGACGTGGGTGTAGATCTGCGTGGTCGAGATGTCCGCGTGGCCGAGGAGCATCTGCACCACGCGCAGATCGGCGCCGTGGTTGATGAGATGCGTGGCGAAGGCATGACGCAGCACGTGCGGCGAGAGCGCCTTGCCCGGAATCGCGCGTGCACCGTAGCGCCGGATCAGGTGCCAGAAGGCCTGGCGCGTCATCGGCGCGCCACGCGCGGTGAGGAATAGCGCAGGCGACGCCGCGCGCTTGGCGAGCGCCGGCCGCGCTTCGCGCAGATAGCGCGCGATCCAGCCGACCGCCTCCTCGCCAAGCGGAACGAGGCGCTCCTTGGCGCCCTTGCCGAACATACGCACCACGCCGGCATCTAGGTTCACCTCGACCATTTTGAGCGAGACAAGCTCCGACACCCGCAGGCCGCAGGCGTAGAGCGTCTCGAGCATCGCGCGGTCGCGCAGCCCGAGCGAGCTCTCCGGGTCGGGCGTAGCGAGCAGCGCCTCGACGTCGGCCTCCGACAGGGTCTTCGGAAACCGCGGCGCGCGCTTCGGGGGCTCGAGACGCAACGTCGGATCCTCGGCGATGCGGCGTTCGCGCAGACAGTAGTGATAGAACCGCTTCAGACTGGAGAGCAGGCGCGCGTCGCTCGTACTGCGCGGCGCTCGCCCGGATCCCGCGCGCCGATGGCGCGCAGCGAAGAACGCGTGCAGCGCGGCCTCGTCGACTGCGGTCAGTCCGGCGGAGCGCTCGCGCCCCAGCCAGAGACTGAGCTGCTCGAGGTCGCGCCGGTAGGCCTCGATCGAGTTGCGTGCGAGTCCGTCTTCGAGCCACAGCGCATCACAAAATGCATCGAGCAGCCGGGCGTCTTGCGCGTCGACCGAGGCGCTCATCCCTGCGCGAGCGCCTCGATCCTCTGCAGCAGCGCGTCCGGGATTTCGAGACCCTGTGCCCCGGCGCGCTGCGCGGCCGCGAAGCGCCGCGCACCCGGCAGCCGCACCTCGCGGTCGGACAGCATGGCGGTGACGACGGTTTCGACGCGCTCGAAATAGCGCTCGCGTCCCGCGAGCGCGGCGGGGTCGATCGCGAAAAAGGCCTGGCCGACGCGCGGCCGGTTGCCCTGCTCGGAAAAAAACGAGTCGGCCTCTGGACCGATCGCCGCGCCGGTCAGCGCGGCGCAAATCAGCTCGAACATGAGCGCCAGCATCGCGCCCTTCACGCCGCCGATCGGGAACATGCTGCCGTGCTCGATCGCCTCCTTCGGGTCGGTGGTCGGCTTGCCGTCTCGATCGAGCGCCCAGCCTTCCGGAATGCGCTCGCCGCGTTGCGCGGCGAGCATGATCTTGCCGCGGATCACGGTGGTCAGCGCAAGATCGATGACCAGGGGATCGCCGGCGGCGCGCGGAAACACCGCGGCGACCGGATCGGTTCCGAACAGCGCCTTGCGCCCGCCCCAGGCCGGAATCGCGGCCGGCGAGTTGGTGAATGCGAAACCCGCCATTCCTGCCTCGGCCACCGGCAGCAGGTGCACACCGAGCACGCCGACATGGCCGCTGTTGGTGATGCC
>JAJDNJ010000114.1 GCA_022340705.1 Betaproteobacteria bacterium | reverse complement strand
GGTGCCCGTCACGAGATCGAGGATGCCGACAAACAGCGTCACGAACATCGTCTCCGGATTTTCCAGCGCGATCTCGGACGCCGCACGGCCGACGATCCCCGAGACGTCGCCATCGGCGCGCAGCGCGGTCGCCTTCAGGATTGCCTTGCTCAGCGCCATGAACAGCGCCGCCGGCATGCCCTTGCCGGACACGTCGCCGACGGCGAACAGCACCCTGCGCTGATCGAGCTTGATGCACTCGTAGAAGTCGCCGCCCACCGTCAGCGCCGGCGCGAGGAACGCGTCCACTTGGAAGGACCGTTCTGACTTGAACTGGACCGCGGGCGCAACGAGCAGCCCGCTCTGAATGCGACGCGCCGCCTCGAGCTCTCCGGCGACCCGGGTTGCCGCATCGTGCAGCACGCGGCGCTGGCGCTCGGCCTGCTCGAGCGTGGCGGCGAGCATCACGATGAACGTCACGAGCGTCGCGAGCATCGGCGTGGCAACATCGATCAGCAGACCCGACATATGAAACGCGATGGCTCCGATAAACAATTCGATCGCGAGAAGCAGACCGGCGACGAACACCGCCTCGCGCGCGCGCAGGCGCGGCACCCAGAGGATCAGCAGCGCGCAGCCGGCAACGAGAAGCAGGCGTTCGAGCCAGGGTGCGAACGCCGAGCGCACCAGGAACTTGCCGTCGTAAATCTGCTCGGCCAGCTGGGCGTGCAGTTCCACCCCGGGAACCTCCTCACGCAGCGGAGTGACGCGCCGATCGACCAGGCCCAGTCCGGTCACGCCGACCACGACGAGCTTGCTCTCGAAGCGCTCGGGAGCGACCCGCCCCGCAAACACGTCGCTCGCCGAGACGTAGCGGTCGGGCTTGCTGTGGCCGGCGTAAAGCCAGAAGCTTCCGTCATCCTGTGTCGGGATACTGACATTGGCGAACCAGACATCGAGCAACCCGGGGCCGCCGCGCGAGACCCGGTACAGCGGCGCCCGTGTGGCGACGCGCCACATCTCGAGCGCCAGGGCCGGCGCCGTCACGCCATGCACCTGCGCGACCAGCGGGATGCGGCGCACGATGCGGTCACTCGATTGGCTATTCACGAGGCCGCGACCCGCAGCGGCACGGTCGATCACTGGCCGGCTCTGCAAGGCACCGGCGAAGCTGTGCAGCGCAGGTTCAATTCCCGGCTCGATGACCACCGGAGCGACCTTGGGCGGCGTGGGAAAGCGCGGATCGACATACGGGAGTCCGGTAATCCCGAGTACGACGCGGTGCTGATCGACCGCGCGCGCGAGGCGTCGGTCATTGTCCGGTAGCAGGGCGAGTGCCCGAGCGAGCGCGTCCGGTAGGCCGACCGAACGCGCATATTCGGCGGGCGAGAACCGGTCGGCCTCCGGGAGCATGATGTCGAGCGCGATGCCGGCCGGCTTCGCGCGCGCGATCCGGTCGAGTAGCGTGGCAAGCAAGGATCGCGGCCAGGGCCATTGTCCGTACTCGGCGAGCGAGGCCTCGTCGATCTGCACGATGACCGCGGGCGCGGAGTCGCGCTGGCGGGGCCAGACGTTCTGATAGCCGTCGAACACCAGCAGGCGCAGCTGTTCGCCGAGCGGCAGGAAACTGAGCAGCAGGAACATCGCGAGAATCGTGACGCCGCCGACGCGCCCGTGGAGCCTCAGCCGTCGGCGACCGCCACCACCCCGACCCGGCGCGCTCAAAGCGCGATCTCCAGACCGTCGAAGGCCGACGACACCCTGAGCGGGCTACCTTCGCGCGTCAGCTCCTCGAAGCGTCGTGTTTCGGCGAGGACGCGATCGATCGCCGCGTCGTCGTAGGCCGGCTCATGGTGAAACAGAACGAGATGCTTCACGCCCGCCATCTGACAGAGCTCGACGCCGACCATGTTGCTCGAATGACCCCAGTCCTCCTTGACCGAGACGGCTTCAGCGAGGGAATACATCGAGTCGAACACCACCAGGTCCGCGTCGCGAAAGAACGCGACGAAATCATGCGTCTCCGTGGCGTCTTCCAGCTTGTGTTCGGAATCGGTGCTGTAAATGATGCTGCGCCCGCCGGTCTCGAAGCGGTAGCCGAAGGAATCCCCGCCGTGAAGCTGATGCTTGGCCGTGACGCGCACGCCATCGACCTCGATCGGCCGCCCGGGCTCCAGCTGGACGAACTCGAACTCCGCGCCGAGCCGTGAAAAGCCGACCGGGAAGCCGGGCGGCTCCTGCTGGCGCACGAACGCCGCCTCGAGATTTGCGTGGCAGCCGTGGATGCGCAGCGTCGTGCCTGGCGTCCAGGCGGGCACGAAGAACGGGAACCCCATCATGTGGTCCCAGTGCAGGTGCGACATGAATACATTGATCCGGGCCGGCGCGCCCGCCTGGCGCGCCATCACGTGCGCACCGAAGGGTCGCGCACCGCTGCCCATGTCACAGACAAAATACGACGCTCCGCCGGTATCGAGCTCGACGCAGGGCGAATGCCCGCCGTAGGTGCCCGCAATCGAAAACGGCAGATGCCCTTCGACGAAGGCATACGCGCGCTCCAGCGTATCGAGGCTGCGCCCGTTCGCGGCGACCAGCGCCTGCGCTACCCGGTCGCGCAGGTCGCGCCAGGTGAGCGACACCGGAATGGAACCGCGCGTGCCCCAGAAGCGTACGCGCATTGCCGGCGCCTAGCCCCGATCGTAGGCGGCGGTGGCGTCCGCCGAGAGCGCGGCCAGTGCATCGCGGACCGACGAAAAGATGTCGAATACGAGGTTGAACCGGCTGATCTGGAAGATTTCCGCCACCACCGGCTGCATGCCCGCGATGACGATGCGCCCGCCCTGCGCCTTGGCCTGCTTTGCCGCGAGCACGAAGCAGCGCAGTCCGGCGGAGGATACGTACTCCAGATTGGAAAGATCGAGCACGACGCCGCGCTGCGGGCGAGCCGCGGCTTCTAGATGCGGCTGCAAGGCCGCGCGAAACGCCTCGCTGTTGTCGTGATCGAGGCGGCCGCCAGGTGCCAGCACGACGGTGCCCGCATACTCGTGTGAAACAAGCTGCATGCGTCCGAAATCGGTTCGAGGTGGCGCTATTCTAAGGCCATGCCCCGGACCGCACAGCGGAGAGGGTGCCAAAAACTGCTCGTTTAGGGGAACAGCATGAAGCGCAACCGCAAGCCGAAAATCCGTCGAATCGCGCTGTCGACCGGGGGCGGAGACGCGCCCGGCCTGAACGCAGTGATCCGCGGTGTCGTGATGACCGCGCACCACTACGGATGGGAATGCGTCGGCATCCGCGAGGGATACTCGGGATTGCTCGATCCCCCGAAGCACGGCTCGGGTCTGATGCCGCTCACGCCCGAGCGGGTGCGCGGGATCACGCATCTGGGCGGCACGATCATCGGCACCACCAATTTGGGCAACCCGCTGTATTTCCCGACCCGGCTCGCCGACGGGCGCGTCGTCGAGCGCGATCGCTCGAGCGAACTGGTGCGCGCCTTCCGGCGCGCGAAGCTCGACGCGCTGGTGGCGATCGGCGGTGACGGCTCGCTCGCGATCGCGAACGTGCTCGCGAAAAAGGGGTTGCGCGTGATCGGAGTGCCAAAGACGATCGACAACGACCTGTCGCAGACCGCCGCCACCTTCGGTTTCGATACCGCGGTGTCCTTCGCGACCGAATGCATCGAGCGCTTGCACACCACGGCGGCCTCGCACCGCCGGGTGATCGTGGTCGAGGTCATGGGACGCTACGCGGGCTGGATTGCGATGAACGCCGGCGTCTCGGGCGATGCGCACGTGATCCTGATCCCCGAGATTCCCTACCGCATCGAACGCGTGGCCGAAGCAATCCGCGCACGCGAGCGGCGCGGCGAGCGCTATTCGATGGTCGTGGTCGCCGAAGGCGCGCGGCCGAAAGGCGGCCACCGCTCGATCATCGAAAAGCGTGCCGGTGCGGCCGAACGCCTGGGCGGCATCGGCAAGCACGTCGCCGCCGAACTCAGTGCCTTGACCGGCAAGGAGACCCGTCAGATCGTGCTCGGCCACCTGCTACGAGGTGGCGAGCCGACCACCTTCGATCGCCTGATCTCGCTGCGCTTCGGGGGTGCCGCAGTACGCGCGATCGCCGAGGGCCGCTCGGGCGTGATGGTCGCGCTCGCGCCACCGAAGGTGAGCTATGTCCCGCTGGCAAAGGTCACGCGCAAAATTCGCAATGTGCCGCCGAACTGCGACACCATTCGGACCGCGCGCGACCTGGGGATCTGTTTCGGGGATTGAGCCTGACGCAAGGGGGCTGCGCCGCCTTGCAATCCCCCGACATCGAGCGAAACGCGGATCAGGTCAAAGACTTGATCGGCGTTTCCCCTGGCTCTAGGCCGCGAGCGCCTGGCGCGCGGTGCGCAGGCGCTCGGCGCGCATGTCGTCGCCGCGCAGCTCGCGCAGCGCGTAGGTCGTAAAGGCCGACACGACCTCCTTGCGCCAATAGAGGTTCATGTCCGCGTTGTCCATCGGCTTTGCGCGCGAGGCGACCGCCCCGGCGACCTCGCCAATCGCTGCGTCGTCGAGCTTGCGACCGACCAGCGCCTCGCCCGCCTTGGGCACCAGGAAGGGACGCGAGGCGACCGCGCCGAGGGCGATGCGCGCGGCCTCGACCGTGCCGTCGGCGGCGAGCTTGGCCGCCGCGGCGACGCCGAGCACCGGAAAGTCGAACGACCCGCGCCGACGCAACTTCCAGTAGCAGCTGCGCCAGCCGTTCGCCTCGGGCAGCAGGATGGCGCTGAGCAGCTCCTCGGGCTTGCGCGCGAGAAAGTCGATACCGTCGTTGCGGTAAAGATCGGCGATCGCGATCTCGCGCGTGCCGCCGACCGAGGCGAGGCGCGCCTTGGCATCGAGCGCGATCAGTGCCGGCGCCGTATCGGTCGACGACACCGCGACGCAGCGCTTGCTCGCCGTCGCTACCCAGCAAGTCTCGCCGTCCTTCTTGAGGCAGAAGTCGATCGCCTTGCGCCACTCGTAGCTCTGGTTGTAGTAGGTACAGCGCGTATCCAGGCAAACGTTGCCGCCGAGTGTGCCCATGTTGCGCAGATGCGGCGTCGCGACCTGCGCAGCGGCTTGCCAGAGGCCGGTGTAGCGCTCGCGCACCGCGGGCGTGTCGACGACTTCGGTCAGCGTCAGCCCGGCGCCGAGCTGCAGGCCCGCACCGTTCGCGACCGCCTTGAGCTCGTCCACGCCACGCAGCGCGACCAGCGTGGAGGGCGACTGATGACGCCGCTTCATGTTGGGCAGCAGGTCGGTGCCGCCAGCGACGAGCATGGCGCCCGGCCCTTCGCCAGCGAGGATGCGCGCAGCCTCGGCCACCGAGCGCGGCGCGCGGTACTCGAACCATGGCAGGCGCATCATGCCGTGGCCACCCTGCGCTCGCGGCGCACCGGTTTTCCGTCCGCCCCCTTGAGCTCGTCGCCGTCGCCGTTCTCCCAGGGCGGCAGCACGAAGGTCGGGGATGGATACGGTACCTCGGGGAACGCTTCCGGGCCGACGCGTGCCGCTTCGCCTTTCGCCTTGCGCTCGAGCGCGCGCAGCACCTTGTCGGGCGTCACCGGCACCTCGTCGACGCGCACGCCGACTGCGTCGTAGACCGCGTTTGCCAGCGCCGGCATCACCGGCAGCAGCGGTCCCTGCCCGACCTCCTTCGCGCCGTAGGGGCAGTTCGGATCGGGATCCTCGATCAGCGTCACATCGACCTCTGGCATGTCGAGCGCGGTAAGGCTCTTGTAGTCGAGCATCGAGGGGTTGCGGTGAACGAGCGCATCCGACAGCTTGGGCGGCAGACGCCGGAATGCCTGCTCCTCCATCAGCGCCTCGCCCAGGCCCATGTAAACCCCGCCGATCACCTGGCCCTTTGCCAGCACAGGATTGAGCGCGCGGCCGATGTCGTGCGCGATCCAGATCTTGGGCACGTGGATCCAGCCGGTCGCCGGGTCGACCTCGGTCTCGACCACGCAGGCAGAGAAGCTGTAGGCGGGTGACGGTCCGACGCCCGCACCCTTGTACTTGCCGGGCGGCTTGGGCGGCGTGTAGGAGCCCACGGCGGAAAGGGTGCCGAACTTCGCTTCGGCCAGTGCGACGGCCTCGACAAAGCTCATCGCTTTGCCAGCGTCGTCCACGGCAAACACGCGTCCCTGGGAGAACACGACCCGTTCGGGCAGCGTGTCGAGCGCTTCGGCCGCCGCCGCAGCGAGCTGATCGCGCACGCGTCCCGCCGCCTGCAGCGCCGCGTTGCCCATCATGATCGTGACGCGGCTCGAATACGAACCGAGGTCGATCGGCGTAATGCCGGTATCGCCCGTGATGCAGCGCACCGCATCGGTGTCGATGCCCAGCGCCTCCGCAATCAGTCCCGCGAGAACGTCATCCGACCCCTGGCCGATCTCGGTCGCGCCGGAGTACACGGTCACCTGCCCGCTGCGGTCGAGCAGCAGCTGCACGGCCGAGTGCGGCATCTTGTTCCAGTAGATCGCCACCCCCGCGCCGCACATATAGGTCGAGCAGGCGAGCCCCACGCCGCGCCCGAGCGGGAGTTTGCGGTGCTTTGCCTTCCAGTCCGAGCGTTCCACCACGCTGCGGATGCACGCTGCGAGACCCGTCGTTCCGACGCGCAGCCAGCTCGCCGTCAGTGAGCCGGGCTCGGTCACCATGCCGAGGCGCAGCTCCGCGGGGTCCAGATCCAGCTTGTCCGCGATCTTGTCGAGCTGGACTTCCTGTCCGAAGCGCGGCTGCGGCGTGCCATGGCCGCGCTTGGGCCCGCAGGCCGGCTTGTTGGTGAACACGCGGCAGGCTTCGAACTTGAAGCGCGGCAGCTGGTAGGTCACCGGGGTGAGCACGCCGGTGTAAAACGTGCTCGCCGGCCCGTGCGAGCCGTAGGCGCCGCCGTCGAGCAGGGTCTGCAGGTGCATCGCGGTGAGCTTGCCGTCCTTGCTCACGCCGGTGCGGAATTTCATCAGCACCGGATGCCGGCCGCGATGCTGGTAGAACACTTCCTCGCGCGTCAAACTGATCTTCACCGGCCGACCGAGCACCAGCGCGGCCTTGCAGACCACGAACTCGTGGTTGCCCGGGTCGCATTTGCCCCCGAAGCCGCCGCCGTTCGGCGTGGCGATGACCCGGATCTGCGAGGCCGGCATCTGCAGCACGCGCGCGAGCTGCCGATGCAGATAGTGCGGGTTCTGCGTGCTCGACTGCAGGAGCAGCTTGCCGTCTCCCTCCACGCTCGCGAGCGAGGCCTGCTGCTCCATCGGCAGGTGCGTGTTGCCCTCGTAGAAGAACAGGTCCTCGAAAACGAGGTCGGACGCGGCCAGTGCGCCTTCCACGTCGCCGAACTCGTAGGCCTGGTTTCGGTGGATGTTGCCCTGCTCGCCGTAATCGTGGATGCGCGCCTCGGGATTGGCGAGCGCCTCCTCGGGCGACGCGATCGTCGGCAGCGGACGGTAGCGAACGGCGATCAGCTCGATCGCCTCGGTCGCGCTCTGCTCGTCCTTCGCGACGACGGCCGCAACCGGATCGCCGACGTAGCGCACGCGCTCGCGCGCGAGCGGGTGTTCGTCCAGCGACACCGGCATGATGCCGTAGGGAACGGGAAACGCCTCTCCGGTGAGCACGAGGTGCACGCCCGGATGACCTTCGGCGCGCGACACGTCGACCGACTCGACCACCGCGTGCGGGTGCGGCGAGCGCAGCAGCTTGCAATGCAGCATGCGCGGCAGCACCAGATCGTCGGCGAAGCGCAGCTGCCCGACCACCTTGCCGCGCCCGTCGACACGGCGACGCGCCTTGCCGACGACGTCGAACTTCTTGTCTGCTCCGCTCATCGCGCCGTCTCTCCGCCCGCGCGCAGCTCGCGCGCCGCGGACTCGATCGCATCGACGATCTGCTGATAGCCCGTGCAGCGGCAGATGTTTCCGGCGATCGCCTCGCGGATGCGCTCGCGCGAGGGACTCGGTTCGCGCTCGAGCAGCGCCTTCGCCGTCATCAGCATGCCCGGCGTGCAGTAGCCGCACTGCGAGCCGCCAAGATCGGTCAGCGCAGCCTGCAGCGCATGCAGCCGCGTGCCCTGCGCCAGGCCCTCGACCGTTTCAACCGATCG
Organism: Betaproteobacteria bacterium; assembly: GCA_022340705.1. GTDB lineage: Bacteria > Pseudomonadota > Gammaproteobacteria > Burkholderiales > SG8-39 > SG8-39. The sequence continues at coordinate 12,256 of JAJDNJ010000114.1, read as the reverse complement.
CCCGGCGCACTCGACCGCGAGCACCAGGCAGGACAGCACCGGCTCGCCATCGAGCAGCACCGTGCAGGCGCCGCATTCGCCCAGCTCGCAGCCATGCTTGGTTCCCGGGAGATCGAGGTCTTCGCGCAGCAGCTCGAGCAGCGTCTTGTAGGGAGCGAATGAGACCTCGGTCGGCTCGCCGTTGACCTGGAGTTCGATCTGGACGTTGCGGCGCAGTGTCACAGCCTTGGCCACGCCCTTTTCCACGCCGGCGTTCATTTGTTTGGTCCCCAAACAATCTGCCTGAGCAGACTCTACTCCCCGCCCAATCCGATTGCAAAGGGCCGGACTTGCGCTGGATCAAGGGACTGTTTCGCAGCCTCCGCGCGGCCCGGGCGGCGCTTTTGCTAGCATTCGCGCCCGGCGCGCGCCCCGCGTGCAGCCGCCCAGCCAGACCCAGGAGAGTCCAGTATGAACCTCATCCGCAGCGCGGCGCTCGCAGCCGCGGTTCTCGGTGCGTCGGCCGCCGGTATTGCCGGCGCGGAAACGCGCGTCACTTACAAGTCGGCCAAGTCGACCTCGTCGTACTACCAGATGGCCGTGCAGATCGCCGAGGCGGTGAAGGCCGGCTCGAAGGGCGCGGTGATCGTCACCGTCGAGGAAAGCCAGGGCTCGGTGCAGAACGTGAAGGAGGCAGCCGCGCGCAGCGGCGCCTACGTGTTCACCACGCCCCCCGCGCTCATCAAGCAGGCGATGGCCGGCGAGAAGGCGTTCGCGCCCAAGAATCCCGCGTTCGACAAGGTCCGCGCGCTGTTTCCGATTCCCGCGCTGACCATGCACTACGTCGTGCGTGCCGACTCCGGGGTGAAGACCTTCGCCGACCTTGCCGGCAAGGAATTCATCATCGGCAAAGGCAGCTTCGGCGCGCGCGAGGCAGAGGCCAACTTCAAGCTCTTCGGGCTCGAGGGCAAGGTCAAGCTTGCCAACGTCGAGCTCAACGCCGCGGTTCCCGCGCTGAAGAACGGCCAGGTGCAGGGCTTTGCCACCGCCGGCTCGTATCCGGCGCCGAACGTGCTCGAGGCCGCGGCGAGCCTGCCGGTGCGCCTGCTGTCGATGAGCGACGAACAGGTCAAGGCAACCAAGCGCACGCGGATCGTGATTCCGAAGGGCACCTACCCGGGTGTCGACGAAGACGTGGTCACGACCTCGCTGCCGGTCGGCGCCTACACCACGACCGGCATGGACGAGCAGACCGCGTACCTGCTGACCAAGATCTACTGGACGCGCAAGGCCGAGATGGCCAAGGCCAACGCCTGGTGGGGCGGGGTCCAGCCCGCAATGCTCGATACGCTCGCCGGCAAGCTGCACCCCGGCGCGCTGCGCTATTACCGCGAAGCCGGGATCACGGTTCCGGACGCGCTCAAGTAAGTCCCGCACCGCGGGACGAGCGCAGCGATGCAGCGCGCCGTGGCCGGCGAATCCCGCTGGCTGCGCCGCGCCGCGCTGCCGCTCGCGCTCGCATCAGTCGGATTTCATCTCTGGCTGATCTTTTCGGGCCTGATCCCGAACCTCGTCAGTCGTCCGGTGCACATGGCGCTGGCGCTGCCCTGGGTGTTCCTGTTCGAGCGGCGTGCGGGTCGCTTCGCGCGCACGAGCGGCGCGTTGCTCTGCGGCCTCGGCCTTGCCGCCTGCGCCTGGGTCGTGCTGCGGCGCGAAGCGCTCGACGCGCAGTACGGCGCGCTGCAGGGCACGCTGCAGTTCGTGATTGCGGGCACGCTCATCGTCGTCGTGCTCGACATGGCGCGGCGCGCGATCAAGCTCGCGCTGCCGAGCATCGCGCTGCTCGCGCTCGGCTATGGATTCTTCGGCCAGTACCTGCCGGGTGAGTTCGGCCACCCCGGAATTCCCGCGGCCAGTCTGCTCGGCACGCTGACCATCGCCGAGGGCGGCCTCTGGGGTCCCTTGACCGGCGTCTCGGTCAACGTGGTCGCGGTGTTCGTCATGCTCGGCGCGTTCGTCGGCGCGGGCCGGGGCGGAACCGGGTTCATGGCGCTCGCCACCTGGCTCGCGGGCGGGCTGCGCGCGGGCGCGGCCAAGGTCGCGGTGCTCGCCTCCGCGCTGTTCGGCTCGATCTCGGGCTCGGCCTCGGCCAACGTGGCCTCGACCGGGGCGATCACGCTGCCCGCGATGCGCCGCCTCGGCTACCCCCCGGCGCTCGCCGCCGCGGTCGAGGCAGTGGCTTCGAGCGGCGGGCAGATCATGCCGCCGCTGATGGGCGCGGGGGCCTTCGTCATGGTCGAGCTGCTCGGCCTGCGCTACGCCGACATCATGCTCGCCGCGCTGCTGCCGGCGCTGCTCTTTTTCTGGTGCACCTGGGTCGGCGTCGACCGCTTCGCGCGCGCGCTCGGACTGGCCGCGATGCGGCGCGAGGATCGCGCCACCGGCGCCGAGGTGCGCGCTTCGCTGCCCTACTTCGTCGTCCCGTTCGGCATCCTGCTCGGCGTCCTGTTCCTGACGTCGTACACCGCGCAGTTCGCCGCGGCGTGGGCGATCCTCGCGGCCGCGGCGCTGCTCTTCGTCGGACCGGGACTGAGACCCGAGGCCGGCAGCGGGCAACGCTTTCTCCAGGGTTGCATCGACGCGGCGCGCCAGATCGCAGGCATCGCGTCGATCATCCTGTGCGCCGGCATCGTCATCGGCGTGCTCAACCTCACCGGGCTGGGCGTCAAGATCACGTCGGTCATCGTCGGATTCTCGGGCGGCGAGCTCTGGGCCGCGCTGCTGCTCACCGCGCTCGCCTGTCTCATCCTCGGCATGGAAGTGCCGACCACCGCCGCCTACGTGATCTGCGTGTCGGTCGCCGGACCCGCGCTGCAGGAGCTCGGCCTGCCGGCGCTGCACGCGCACCTGTTCGTGTTCTGGTATGCGCTGCTCTCGACCATCACCCCGCCGGTCTGCGGGACCGTGTTCATCGCCGCCGGAATGCTCGAGACGCCCTGGGTGCCGGTGGCGCTGCGCGCAATGCGCCTCGGCCTGGGGCTGTACCTCGTGCCGCTCGCCTTCATCGCCAACCCGGCCCTGGTGCATCCCGCCACCGCCCCGTTCGGCGCGCTGCTCGCGCTCGCCAAGACCGGCGCCGGCCTGTGGCTCGTGTCGTTCGGCCTGATCGGTGCGGGCGAGCGCCTGCCACTGCGCGCCGCCGCGCTTGCCGCGGGACTGATTGCCATCTTCGCGGCGGGCGTCGGCGGCTGACGCACGCGGCCGCCGGTGTCGGAACGCGTTACGCTAAGCGCCGCAGCGGCTTCACGGAAAACGGATGCTCACCGAAAATCACCTGATGCGGCGCATCGAGACCGGCCAAGCGGACGCCCTAGGCTAGCGCGATGCCACGTTCCCGCCGCAAGTGGGGCCGGCGCTACGCCTGGGCGCGGCTCGATCACCGCGCGCTGCTCGAGCTGCGCATCAAGGATCTCGGGCTGCGCATCGACCACACCTGGCTGGAGAGCTGCATCGCGCGCGTGCTTGGCGAGCTCGAGCGCAAGCGCCTGCGCTTCAAGCCGCATTTCTGGCTCTCCGACGAGTGGTTCTCGCCGGCCGAAGTGCCTGGCGTGGCGATTCCCTTCTATCTCGTGCATCCGCGGCTCATCAAGATGGAGCGCTCGCGCATGCTGTTCGTCGAGGGCGCCACGGTGGAGACCTGCATGCAGTACCTGCGCCACGAGATCGGTCACGCCATCCTGCACGCCTACCGCCTCAACCGCCGGCGCCGCTGGCAGCGCACCTTCGGCAGCTCGTCGAAGCCCTACCCGCGCGCCTACCAGCCCAACCCGGCGAGCCGGCGCTACGTGCACCACCTGCCGGGCTGGTACGCGCAGAGCCATCCCGAGGAGGACTTCGCCGAAACCTTCGCGGTCTGGTTGCGGCCGCACTCGGGCTGGCGCCGGCGCTACCGCGACTGGCCGGCGCTGAAAAAGCTCGAGTACGTCGACGCACTGATGAAGGAGCTCGCCGCGGGGAGTGCCCGCAAAGAGCGCAACAGCCGCGCCAAGCCCTACAACCTGCCGAGCCTGCGCATCACCCTGCGCGAGTACTACGACAAGAAGCGCGCCTACTACCAGCCGCGCTTCACCGACGCCTACGACCGCGACCTGCGCCGGCTGTTCGACGGCGAAGACGGCTCCGGCGAGCCGCTGACGCGCAGCCGACCGCCGTCGATCGGCCTCACCGCAGCGCAGTTCATCCGTCGCAACCGGCGCGAGATCCGGCGCCTCGTCGCGCGCTGGAGCGGCGGCTACGCGTTCACCATCGACGCCGTGCTCAACCAGATGATCGGACGCTGCAGCGAGCTCAAGCTCATGGCGCGCGGCTCCGAGCGCCAACTCAAGATGGACTTCGCCGTGCTGCTCACCGTGCACGGGATGACCTACCTCTACCGCAAGCGCGAATCGCACGCCATGTAGCGTGTCGCGCATCCTCGATCTCGAGCAAAACAGGTATGGCCGCTAAGAAGAAGACCCTGCGCAAGCACCGCATCCTCGCGCTGATGCACACCGATCTCATTCCGCCCGACGATGTCAAGAAGCTCGAGGAACAGGAATTCCTCGAGCTCAAAACCGAGTACGACGTCCTCCAGGGGCTGCGCAAGCTCGGCCACGAAGCGCGCCCGCTCGGGCTGGTCGACGACCTCGCGCCGCTGCGCAGCGCGATCACCGAATTCAAGCCGCATATCGTGTTCAACCTGCTCGAGGAGTTCCACGGCTCGGTACTGCTCGACCAGAACGTGGTGAGCTACCTCGAGCTGGTCCAGGTGCCGTACACCGGCTGCAATCCGCGCGGTTTGATGATCGCGCGCGACAAGGCGCTGTCGAAGAAGATCCTGCATTACCACCGCATCCCGGTGCCGCGCTTTCAGGTCGTGCCGAAGGGGCGCACGCTCAAGCGCAAGCCCGCCGCGCTCGAGTATCCGCTCATCGTCAAAAGCCTCTACGAGGAGGCCTCGCTCGGCATTGCCGAAGCGTCGGTGGTCTACAACGACGAAAAACTGGTCGAGCGCGTCGCCTTCATGCACGAAAAGATCGGCAGCGACGCGATTCTCGAGCAGTACATCGACGGCCGCGAGCTCTACGTCGGCGTGATCGGCAACCACCGCCTGCGCGTGCTGCCACCCCTCGAGCTCAACATCGGCAAGCTGCGCGCGGACGCGCCGCGCATCGCCACACGCCGCGTCAAGTGGGATCCGGCCTACCAGCAGCGACGCGACGTCAAGCTCGAGCCCGCCAAGGATCTCAGTCCGGAAGTTGCGCGCGCTCTGCTGCAGGTCACCAAGCGCGCGTACCGCCTGCTCGGGCTGAGCGGCTATGCGCGCATGGACTTCCGCCTCGGCGTCGACAACCGGCCGTACTTTCTGGAAGCCAATCCCAATCCCGACATCGCGCGCGAGGCGGAACTCGCCGAAGCCGCCGAGCGCGACGGTCTCGACTATCCGATGCTGCTCGATCGGGTGCTGCGCGTCGGTCTCGCGCCACGCTGACGCGGCGCCGCGCTCAATGCAGGTGCGGCTTCCATAGCAGATCGGCGCGATCGACCGAGCGCACTGCGATGCGCATGCCTCTGCCCTCGCGCGCGATCGTGAGCGGGACTTCGACGCCCGCGACACCGGTCCGCCAGATGCGGCGAAACAGGTCGGCCATGCCGCCGATCCGCCCACCGTCGACCTCGAGCAGGACATCCCCGGTATGCAAACCGGCACGCTCGGCGGGCCCGCCGTCGGCAACGCCCGCGACCACCACGTGCCCGCTGACTTCGGTCGTGTAGATACCGAGCCAGGGCCGAGGCGGACGTCGCGAACGGCCTGTGCTGAGCAGATCGTCGAGAATCGGCTCGAGCAGGTCGATCGGAACGATCATGTTGCCCTGCTCCGCCTCCTCGCTGATCTTTTCCTGCACCAGGAGCGAGCCGATGCCGAGCAGCAGCCCCTCGCGCGAAATCAGCGCCGAGCCGCCCCACTGGGGATGCGCCGGCGCCGTAAACAGCGCTTCGTCGAGCAGGTATTCCCAGTAGCCGGCGAATTCCCGCTTGGCATGCAGCTTCGCCTTCAGCGCATGCGCCCGTCCGCCGTGCCCGGCGAGCAGAACCTCGTCGCCCACCGAGACGTCGTGGCTCGATCCGCGCTCGAGCACCGTCGCCTCGAGCCGGCCGAGCGGCTGGACCAGCCCGAAGCCGGTGGTCTGGTCGTAGGCGAGCGGTGTGGCCGCGACCGCCGCGCCGCTTTGTGTGGTCAGCCAGATGCTCGAGGCCTCGGTGATGAGATAGCCGATCGTCAGGACGAGGCCGTCCTCGCGGATGACTACGCCGTTGCCGAGGCGCTCGGTGCCCAGGATCTCTGCCGTGAAGGCCTGCTCGGGAACTTCGGAGCGCACCAGAACGAGCGCGTCCAGCGCGCGGTCGAGATCGAATGCGAACTCGTCCGGACGCGGTTGCAACTCGTCAGGAAATGCCCAGTTTTGCGATTCCATCGATTCGGTCTCGTGCCCCCTTCCGTCAGATCGCATTTTCGCACGCACGCGCAGCCCGCTCGGATGTTCCGCAGGAGCGCACCGAAACTGTACCGCCGACGCGAACGCGAACAAAGCCCGCGTGCGAAAATTCCCGCGTCATCGACGTCATGGACGCGCGCACATGAAAGTTTTCCAGATCCAGGACGACTGGAGCATGGACAATCTGCGGATCGCGCAGCGGCCGGACCCGAAGCCGGGACCCGGTGAGGTGCTGCTGCGCATGAAGGCCGCCTCGCTCAACTACCGCGACCTGCTGGTGCCGCTGCGCGGCTACGGGGCGCACACCGGCACGCTGCCGCTGATCCCGGTTTCGGACGGCGTGGGTGAGGTGATCGAGACCGGCGTCGGCGTTACGCGAGTAAAGGTCGGCGACCGAGTCTGTCCCTGCTTTCGGCAGGGTTGGATCGATGGACCGCCGGATCCGTCTTACCGCAACCTGGGCGGGCCGATCGACGGCACGATGAGCGAGCTGATGTGCCTGCCCGCCGAGGGCGTGGTCAAAGTGCCTGCTTATCTGAGCGACGAACAGGCCGCCACACTGCCCTGCGCCGCGCTCACCGCCTGGAGCGCGCTCAGAATGGACGAGCGCCTCGCGCCGGGCGCGCGCGTGCTCGTGCAGGGCACCGGCGGGGTGGCGCTGTTCGCGCTGCAATTTGCCAAGCTGATGGGCGCGCAGGTCACCGTCATCTCGTCGAGCGACGAAAAAATCGAACGCGCGCGCGCGCTCGGCGCGGACGCGGCGGTCAACTACCGGACGACGCCCGATTGGGCCAAGGCGACGCGCGACATCACCGACGGCCAGGGTTACGACCACATTCTCGAGCTCGGCGGCGAACAGACACTGCCGCAGTCGCTGCTCTGCGTGCGCACCGGCGGCGCGATCACGATCATCGGGGTGTTGTCCGGCGCGAAGATGAGCCTCGAGGTCGGACGCGTCGTGATGAAGCAGGCGCGCATGTTCGGCATCGGCGTCGGCCATCGCAACGGATTCGACGCGATGATGCGCGCGCTCGATCAGCACCGCCTTGTGCCGGTGGTCGATCGCGTGTTCGAGTTCGACGCGCTGAAGGACGCGTTCGCGTACCTGAAGAGCGCGGCGCATTTCGGCAAGATCTGCATCCGCCACTGAACATGGTCAACGCTTCTGCCATGCCCGCGCAGGCCGCGGGAACCGTGCGTCTCGGCGATCTCGTCGTGCAGCGCATGGGCTTCGGCGCAATGCGCGTCACCGGCGCCGGAGTCTGGGGTCCGCCGCGCGACCGTGAAGCGGCGAAGCGGCTGCTGCGGCGCGCACTCGAGCTGGGCGTCAATTTTCTCGACACCGCCGACAGCTACGGCCCCGATGTATCGGAAGAGACGATCGCCGAAGCCCTCCACCCTTATCCGCAGGGACTGGTGATCGGCACCAAAGGCGGTTTCACCCGTCCGGGGCGCAGCTGGCGCGCCGATGGCCGCCCCGAGCATCTGCGCGCGGCGATCGACGGCAGTCTCGAGCGCCTGCGCCTCGCGCGCATCGACCTGTACCAGTTCCATACGCCCGATGCGCGCGTGCCCTTCGCCGAGTCGATCGGCGCGCTCGCCGAGGCACAGCGCGCCGGCAAGATCCGGCACATCGGCCTGTCGAACGTGAGCCTCGCGCAGCTGGAGGAAGCCCGGCGCATGGTCAGCGTGGTTTCGGTGCAGAACGAGTACAACCTCGGCGACCGCGCGAGCGAGGACGTGCTCGCGGCCTGCGCGCGCCATGGCATCGCGTTCATTCCGTGGTATCCGCTCGGCGCGGGGTCCGTGCTGCGCTCGGCCAAGGTGAAACGCGTCGCCATGCGGCATGGCGCGACGCCCGCACAGATCGCGCTCGCCTGGCTGCTCGCGCACTCACCGGTGATGCTGCCGATTCCGGGTACCGGATCAATCGCGCATCTGGAGGAAAACGTCGGCGCGGCCGCCCTGCGCCTGTCAGCCGAAGACCTCGCCGCGCTCGGCTAGCGAAGGTCTGCGCAAGGGGGCATTCGCTCAGGGCATCTGGATATTGCCGCCTCCCGGCATCCCGCCCGGCATGCCACCGCCCGGCGGCAGACCGCCCTGCGGAATGACGAGCGAAGACGCCGCCTGGCGGCGCATCTCCTGCAGCTCCTTCACTGTGCGCTCGATTGCCTCCTTCGCGAGATCACCGAACTTCTTCGCCGCCTCGTCGAGCGAGCTCGCCTCGATCTCGAACGCAATCGGCAGCGCGCCCATGGGCGTCACGACCTGCGTCTCGCCGGTATAGGTCACCGGCTGCGAACGGTCCGGCTCGCCCTTCGCGTTCACCGGCGTGAGACGCCGGATCGTCCCGACGCGACGGTCGGTGAAGATCTCCTCGAGGTAAAGCGCCGCCGGATCCATGCTCAGATCCGCGCTGCGTACATCCTGTCCCTGTGCCATTTCCCGTTCCGTCCTTTAGCTGCGCAGCTTGAAACGTTGGATTTTACCGGTGGCCGTCTTGGGCAGCTCGCCGACGAACTCGATCCAGCGCGGGTACTTGTACGGCGCGAGCTTGTCCTTGACGTGCTGCTTGAGCGTATCGGCCAACGCCTCTCCGGCGCTCTGCCCCTCCTTGAGCACGATGAAGGCCTTCGGCTTGACGAGCTTGCTTTCGTCCTCGGCGCCAACCACCGCCGCCTCGAGCACCGCTTCGTGCGAGATCAGCGCGCTCTCGACCTCGGCCGGCGAGACCCAGATGCCCGAGACCTTCAGCATGTCGTCGGCCCGCCCGCCGTAGACATAGTAGCCATCGGCGTCCTGCAGGTACTTGTCACCACTGCGCGTCCAGTGGCCTTCGAAGGTCGCGCGGCTCTTGCTGCGATTGTTCCAGTAATACGCTGCGCTGGTCGGGCCCGAGATCAGCAGCTCGCCGAGCTCGCCGGGCTCGACCGGGTTGCCCTGCTCGTCGACGAGTTTCAGCGCATAGCCCGGAACCGCCTTGCCAGTCGTGCCGTAGCGCAGTGCGTCCGCGCGGTTGGACAGAAAGATGTGCAGCATCTCGGTCGAGCCGATGCCATCGAGGATGTCGACGCCGGTCTTTTCCTTCCAGCGCTTGCCGATCTCGACCGGCAGCGCCTCGCCCGCGGAGGTGCAGATGCGCAGCCCCAGCGCCTCGCGCGCCGGAAACTCGGGACTCGCGAGCAGCGCCGCGTACAGCGTCGGCACGCCGTAGAAGATCGTCGGCTTGCGCTCGATCAGGCGCTTGAACACCGCCTGCGGCGTCGGCCGCTCCGCCATCAGCACCGTGGTCGCGCCGACCGCGAGCGGAAACCACAGCGCGTTGCCCAGACCGTAGGCGAAGAACAGCTTCGCCGCCGAGAACACCACGTCGTCCTCGCGGATGCCGAGCACCGGACGTGCGTACAGCTCCGCGGTGAGGATCGGGCTCGAATGCACGTGCACCGTACCCTTGGGGGTGCCGGTCGATCCCGAGGAATACAGCCAGAAGCAGGCATCGTCGCCCAGCGTCGGCGCCACGGCGACCTTCGGCTGTCCGCGGGCGAGCAGATCCTTGAACGCCAGATGCCCCTGCGCATTGGCGCCCGATACGACGACTTCGCGCAGCCAGGGCAGGCGTTTCGCCCGCTCCTTGAGCAGCGGCGCGAACTGCGGGAGCAGCGCCTCGGAGACAAACAGCACGCGTGCGCGGCTGTCGTTGAGCATGAACTCGTAGTCCGCCGTGGTGAGCAGCGTGTTGGCGGCGATCGGAATCACGCCCGCCCTGATCGCTCCGAGAAAGGCGATCGGCCAGTCGATCGTGTCGAGCATCGCGATCATCACGCGGTGCTCCTGCTCGAGCCCGAGCGTGGCGAGCGCCGAGGCAAAGCGGTTGACGCGCTCGGCGAGCACGCCGTAGCTGATCGATCCCGTGTCGTCGATATACGCCAGCTTGTCCGCGCGGCCGGCGGCGAGGTGGCGCTCGATCAGATCGGCTGCCGCGTTGTAGTTGCGTGGAATGTCGACCCGCGGCGGGCTCGACGAGTGGTCGGCCGTCGAGTGTGTCATCGTCCCCTCCCTTGCGTTCCGAGCCAGATTATGCCGTCTGCGCCGCTGCGGCGCGCGCCTGCTCGAGCCATTCGGCGCCCCACTCCGCCGCGGTCTCCTCGGGCAGTACGCCTGAGGAGGCGTCATGCTGGACGCGTTCACCGATGCGCTGCGCGCCGAGCTCCGCGAGCAGATCGTCGAAGCGCTTGCCGCCGAAGTTGAAAGTCTCCGCGTAAGTGCGGTCGCCCAGGCCGAACACGCCGTAGCGCAGCTGGGACAGGTCGGGCCGCTTGGCCTGCAGATCCTCGTACAGCTTCTTCGCGTTGTCCGGCACGTCCCCCTGGCCGTAGGTCGAGGTGCAGATCAGGAACACGCCTTCTCGCTCAAATACGCTCGCGTCGAGCCCGTCCATGAGCAGCGTTTCGACCAGGGTGTCGCCGTCGTCCCAGGTCAGTTCGAGCTCCTGCGCGACCAGCTGCGCCGTGCCGGTCATCGTGCCGACCAGCACGGTGATCTTCGTCGTCATGCCCTCATCCCAGGATTGGTTGACATGGACTATATTGCACCATAAAATCCGCGTCAAGCATTATAGTTCATTAACGAAAATCAACCCGGCAACGGCAAAGCGCTCTGCGCGGCCTCGAACTCGGTATGGGTAGCAGCCTTCCTCAACTCGCTCGCGACGAAGCCGCAGACGCCGCGTATCTCACGCGTCTCGGTGAGCGCGTTCGCGCCTGGCGCCAGGAGCATGGCTCCGCGCGCAAGGCGCTCGCGTTGGCCTCCGGCGTATCCGAGCGCTACCTCGCGCAGCTCGAGGCCGGGCACGGCAACATCTCGGTGCTTTTGCTACGCAAGCTCGCGCACGCCATGCGCGTGCCGATCGAGCAGCTGGTGCGCGAGAACGGGGACGCCCCCGCCGCGCTCGCGGCCGCGGTGCAGCTGCTCGGCAAGCTCTCGACAGACCGTCTCGAGGCGGCGCAGCGCCTGCTGCAGGCGCAGTTCGGCAGCCCCCGCAGGCAGCGCATCGCCCTGCTCGGCCTGCGCGGCGCGGGGAAATCGACCCTCGGGGCGAAGCTCGCGCAGGCGCTCGGCGTCGATTTTGTCGAGCTCGACCGCGAAGTGGAGCGTGAAGCCGGCGCCGAGCTCGGCGACGTGTTTTCGATCTATGGTCAGGACGCCTTCCGCCGCTTCGAGCGGCGCGCGCTGGAGCGCGTGCTGCGCAATCACGATCGCGCGGTGATCGCGACGGGCGGAAGCATCATCTCGGAGCCGGAAACCTATCAGCTGCTGCGCGATCGCTGCTACTGCATATGGCTCAAGGCTTCGCCCGAAGAACATATGGCGCGCGTGATCGCACAAGGCGACATGCGCCCCTTCCGCGGTCGGTCGGAGGCGCTCGAAGAGATCCGCCGCCTACTCGCGGATCGCGACCATCTCTACGGCCGCGCCGACGCCACGATTGACACATCGGGTCAGACACTGAAGCACAGCATGACCAGGCTGCGGGCTCTGGTCGGCAGCGATTGGTCCAAACAGTAATTGGAGCGAGGAGATTGCGATGGTTCCTTCGGAACGCAGGATGATCGTCTATGACACCGACCCCGAGCACTACAACCACTGGAAGCTTGCGATCGACGGACCGATCGCCACGCTGACCCTGGACGTCGCGGAGGACAAGGGCTTGATGCCGGGCTACAAGCTGAAGCTCAACTCCT